>NZ_JBEOXO010000003.1:143223-606576 GCF_040296605.1 Streptomyces sp. NPDC002088
CGCTGGTGGGTTCGGGGTGTTGTTCATGGCCGCCAGGTCACGCGGTGTTCCCCCAGGCGCGCCAGCACCGCGTGGTTCGCCTCCCAGCCATCCGGGCTGTGTTCATTGGCCGCCTCCGGCGGCGGGCCGGACTCCGTCCGGCGGAGGGCGGCGCGGTGGTCGGTGCCCGCTGGTGGGTTCGGGATGTTGTTCATGGCCGCCAGGTCACGCGGTGTTCCCCCAGGCGCGCCAGCACCGCGTGGTTCGCCTCCCAGCCATCCGGGAACTTCACGACCGTCCCCAGCTGGACCGGCTCCGTCGACGGGTAGTCGTCCAGGAGGTCGCTCACTCCCGCTCGGCACACCACGATGCACGCGTGGCGGTGGCGGGAGGCCAGGACGCACAGGCGGCCTGTCTCGAGGTGGAAGGCGGTGGCGTCGGGGCGGCCGGAGAGGGGGTGGAGGACCACCGTCACGTCGAATTCCCTGCCCTGGAGCCGGTTCGCCGTGTCCACGGTGACCTCTGTGACGCCCAGCTCGGCCAGCGCCGCCCGGACCGCCGCCGCCTGGTCCCGGTGTGCCGTGCCGACGGCGATGCGCTCGGCGGTGAGGGGAGCGGGGTCGGGTGAGCGCTCCGACGTCGCCGCGCCGCCGCGGTCCAGGAGGCGCCGTACGACCGTCGCCACCGCGCGTACCGCCTCCGGGTCCGTGCGGGGTGTGTGTCGTGCGGGCAGTTCCAGCAGGCCCCAGCCCGAGAGCGCGGCCTCGTCGATCACCCGGTCCGGGCCCGAGCCGTCCGCGGGGACGGCGAAGGTGAGACGGCGGTCGCCGTGGTCCGTGCCGCTGCGGAAGGGGGTGTACGGGTAGAAGGCGTCGGAGACCAGGGGTGCCGCCGAGGCCGGGAGCCGCCAGGAAACCGGCAGACGGTGCTGCGGCAGCTCGGGGTTGTGGGCCAGCAGGGTCGTCACGGCGGAGGCGGAGGGGTCGTACGACAGGCCCGCCCACTGCTCGCTGCCCACGAGGGCGAAAGGGTCCAGCTGGCCGGGGTCGCCCACGAACAACGCCCGCTCGAACAGGCCGGCCACGGCGAGCAGCGCGTCCGAGCGCATCTGGTAGGCCTCGTCGACGATCGCGTGCCGCCACGGCTCGTCGACCTTGACGTGTGCCCACTTGGCGGCGGTGGAGATGACCACCGGGAGGCCGGTGAGATCCGCCGCCTTCGCCGACTTGCGGACACTCGGCAGGTCGTCCAGCGCCTTGTCGTACGGGTCGGCGTCGCTGCTGTGCAGCCGGCCGACCGGCAGCTCGGGGTTCTTCTCGGCGAGGCGGACGACGAGGTCGTCGACCTGGGCGTTGGTCTGCGCGACGACCATCAACGGGCGCCCGGCCTCGGCGAGTTCGAGCGCGGCGCGCACGACGAGCGTGGACTTGCCGGCGCCGGGCGGGGAGTCGACGACGACCCCGCGGTGCGTGCCGTGCACGGTGTCGCGCAGGATCGCGTCGGTGGCCCGCGCGGCCGCGGCACCGGGGTCGAAGGCGGCCTCGGTGATCACAGCACGTCCTCCTCGGTGACGGGGTCGGCGGCCTCCGGCACGGTGGCCGTCTCGCCGGGCGGTCCGCCGTGCGTCCACGGCGTGTTCTCCGGGTCGGGCAGCTTCGCGCCGCCGCGCTGCTCGTGCTCGAAGAGGGTGAAGCAGATCAGGTCGCCCTTCTCGGGCACGGATCCGGCCTCGGGCTCCTTGCCGCGGCCCATCTTGTCGACCACCCGCAGGACGACCACACCATCGGCCTCGTGCCCGACGAACTCCGCCGCCTGTGGCTTCCCGCCCAGCGAGCGGTAGACCTTGGCCCGCTCGCCCAGGTGCGGGCGGTCGTCGGTGCGGACGGTGACCAGCGGGCGCGGGCTGGGCCGCTTGCCCTCGCTGTACGCCATGACGACGTCGGTCACCTCACCCGCGAACGCCTCTCCGGCCAGCCGCCGGCCTGCCATCACCAGCGGGTCGTCCAGGGCCTCCTGGGCCTCCAGCCGGGCCTGTTCACGCTCGCGTGCGGCCAGCTTGTTGGCCGCGGTGACCGCGTCGTCGCGGCGCGGCTGCGGGGGCTCGCCGGCCAGGACCCGGTCGCGGTGGCCGGTGAACGACCAGCGGTCGCGCGTCCACCGCTCCTCGACATGCGCGCCCTCGGGCAGCGTCCGCAGCAGCTCCAGGCCGTCCCACACCTTCTCCCAGGTGGGCAGGGTGCGGCTCTCGACCAGGGCGCGGATCTTCCGCTCGGCGGCGGTGAGCTCACCGAGCCGGTCGTCCGCCTCCAGCCCGTCCTCGGCGGCGGCGAGGGCGGTACGCGCGCGGTCGTAGCGCTCGATCGCGGGCGCGAGCAGCTTGTTGTCGAACGCCGGGTCGGTCGCCGGACCCGCGGGCGGGCACAGCAACTGCCCGTCGGCGTCCCGCGCGAGCTCGGCGCGCAGCGCGGCCTCGGCGCCGGAGAGGCCCGAGTGGGGGTCCCCCCGGTCGAGCGAAGCCGAGACTGGGGGAGGGGCGATCCAGGCGAGCAGCGCGCCCAGGTGCTGGTCCTCCAGACTGGACTGGCCGGTCGCCCAGTGCCGGCCCAGTACCTCGGTCAGGGCCAGCAGCAGCGCGGAACCGGGCACCCGGGCCCGCTCCCCGAAGTGGGTCAGCCACCGTCCGAGCAGCGGCACCCGGGGCGGCGCCGGATGCGGGGTCTCCGGGTCCTGCTCGGCGGTGCGGCGGAAGCGCATGGAGCGCCCCAGCAGCCGTACGAAGTCGATGCCCGCGCGGCTCGGCACGATCAGCTGGGGCGCGTCGGCGCACAGCTCGACCTCGACCTTGACCCGCTTCCCGGTCTCCGGGTCGGTTTCGTTGCGCTCAGCGGCCTCGACGACATCGGCGTACGCGTCGATGTACGGCAGGACGATGTCGGCGAGTTCGGCCAGGAACGCGAACCGCAGGTCGCGGTCGCGCGGCTGCGGTACGACGAGCAGACGCGGCGCGTCCCGGTCGGTGCCGACCAGCGCGCCGAGCGGGGCGCCGGCCTCGCCGGCGGTGACGAGCGGCACGAGGACCAGTGGCCGCTCGGACAGATGCCGGTGCCGGACGGTGGCGGTGGGCTGGGCGCGGCCGGTGGCGACCGCTTCCAGCCGGGCGAGGGTGGAGATCAGCGACAAGGAGCCGCCTCCTGACCGAGAGCCTCGGCTCGCAGCCGGGCCGCCCTGCGCAGCGCCGCGACCGCCGGATCCGCCGGGTCCCCGGCCTCCCCGCGGGCCGCCGCCAGCACGTCGTCGACGGTCGCCAGGCCGCCCAGATCGGCCCGCAACGAGCGCCCCAGCGAGGTCACCGCGCCTTCCGCGCGGGAGCGGTCGCGGCAGTGGAACGCCAGCTCGCAGGCGGCCAGGCACTCCGGGGCGTACGCCGCCGGGACCGACTCGACGGCGGCCGAGAGCTCGGCGGCGGGCAGCTCGGGGGAGAAGCAGGTGCCCTCGGGGAGGGCGTCGGCGATGTCCTGGATGCGGGTGAGCCGGGCCAGTTGGCGGCTGGTGACCGCGCGCTGCTTGCGCACGTCGACGGCCGAGGCGGTGGGCAGGTTGGAGAAGTCCTTGGGACACACCAGCAGGACGCGGTGGCGCACGCGCGGGGCCGGGTCCAGGCGGGCGGCCACCGCCTCCAGTGCCAGCACGTACACCGCGGCCTGCCGCGCGGCCGCGCCGACCTTCGCCGGGTCCGCCGAACCGTCCAGCATCGGGAAGGACTTGATCTCCACGACCGTCCAGCTGCCGTCCGGGTGCACGACCACCGCGTCCGGCTCGAGGAAGGCCGGGGAGCCCGCGACGTCGAGCGCCAGCATCGGGTGGTCGAGCAGCGTCCAGGTGCCGGGCGCCTCGGTGGCCTCGCGCAGCGCCAGCGCCGTACGCGCCGTGCGGCCCTCGGGGCCGACGGCGGTCAGGTCGGGGACCTGGGCCCGCTCCGGCGGCTCGGCCGCCCGGTCCAGCCTCTCGTGCACCAGCCGCAGCAGCTCCGCACCGCCGTCCGCCTTGACCCGCGCCTCGAACGCGTTGCCGCGCGTGAAGGCGAACTGCGACTGCCCGAAGACGGACGGTGAGCCCAGCGCGCCCGCCAGCGCAGCCTTGTTCACTCCGGCGCCGTCGAGGATCGCGCGCCGCTTGCAACCGGGGTTGGCGGCGAGCGCCGCGAGGGCGCGCGCGTCCAGGGCCTTGGCCGGTACGTCCGGGCCGCGCAGCTCAGCGAGCCGCTGTCGGAGTGCCCTCCCCGGCGTCCGTGGGGGAGGCACCCGGCTCGGCTCCGGGCCCGAACCGCGCATCGCGCTGGCGTGGAATTCGCTCACCCGCGGAAGTCTGGCATCCGGCACTGACAATCGGGGAACCTGCGCCGCTCGAGGCCGCCGAGCCGGACGGGACACGCACCCCGAACCGCCCCCCGAACCGCGCCTCGAACCACGCCCGGACCCGGGCCGCGCACCGCATCACCAGCGGTGTCAGCAGCAGTCCCAGGCCCATCACGGCCGCGCCCGCGACCGCGTCGAGCAAGTAGTGGTTGGCGGTGCCCATCACCACGATCGTGGTGAACAGCGGATAGACGACCCCGGCCACCTTCGCCGCCGGCGTGCGGCCGTACCGCCACAGCATCACCCCGCACCACAGCGCCCAGCCCACGTGCAGGCTCGGCATCGCCGCGTACTGGTTCGTCATGCCGCCGAGGCCGCGCGGCGCGCTCGCCTCGCCGCCCCACCAGCCGTACGAGCTGTACTGGGCCATCGTGTCCACGAAGCCGTGGCCCGCCGACAGCAGGCGGGGCGGGCAGGTGGGCAGCAGGGTGAAGCCGATCAGGCCGATGAAGGTGGAGGTCATCAGCCAGGTGCGGGCCGCGCGGTAGTGCACGGCGCGGGACCGGAACAGCCAGACCAGGAGCGCGGGCGTGACCAGGTAGTGCAGCGACGCGTACCAGAAGTCCGCCGGCACCCCGAGCCACGCCTCGCTGGTGAACAGCCGGTTGAGGGGGTGCTCGGCGTTGATGTGCAGGAACTTCTCGACGCGCAGGATCGTCACGCCGTGGTCGACGGCGCTGAAGACGTCGCCCCGCGCGAGGAGCCGGCCCGCGGAGTAGCAGGCGTACACCAGCACGATCAGCGGCAGCTCGGTCCACCAGCGCAGCCGGGTCCGTGGGGCCGCCTCGATGCGCGGTGCCTCGGTCTGCGGCATCCGATCGCCCTCCCCCTTCTTGGTCCCCGCTACGCCTGGTGGCGCGGCCGTGACACTTTACGGCGTATGTGCGCACCCGTTCCGGGCGCCCCCGGCCCTCAAAGACGCAGAGATCGCCCCCCGGGTTGCCCCTGCTGAGGGTGAGCGATGATGGAGGAGTTCCACTCGAGGATTTCTCCCGGAAAGGTTCCCCATGGCACCGCGCATCCTGCTGGCCCGGCACGGACAGACGGAGTGGTCGCTGTCCGGCAAGCACACCGGCAGGACCGACGTGCCCCTCCTCGAAGAGGGCCGGCGCGGCGCCAAGCTGCTGGGTGAGCGGCTGCACCGGGCGCCGTTCGACGGGCTTCCCGGTGTCGAGGTGCGCACCAGCCCCCTGGTACGCGCGCGTGAGACGTGCGAACTCGCCGGCTTCGGCGACCGTGCGCGGAACTGGGACACGCTCATGGAATGGGACTACGGAGCGTACGAGGGCATGACCCCGGCTGAGATCCAGGCCGTGCGGCCGGGCTGGCTGATCTGGCGCGACGGTGTGCCGGAGGGCGAGAGCCTCGACGCGGTGACCGCGCGGGCCGACGAGGTCGTCGCATGGGCGCGGGCGGAGGACCGGGACGTGCTGGTCTTCGCGCACGGGCACATCCTGCGGTCGATCGGGGCGCGGTGGCTGGGGCTGCCGATCGGGTTCGCGGCGCGAATACGGCTGAATCCGACGTCGTTGTCGGTACTGGGGTGGGCTTACGGGGAGCCGGCGATCGAGAGCTGGAACGACTTGGGGCACCTGGCCGCTGCCTGACACCTGCCCGGCGCCGTGGCCGGAGGCCGCCGCTCGGGTGGGCAGCGCCCCGGCCGCAACGACTGCCCGCAGCTAGGGACGTACGTCTACGTCCGTCCCCTCACGTCATCCGTGGCAAGCTCGCGTGCCTCTCCAGGAACGTCGACACCCCCGACGCCCGCCGGTGCGGCAGCAGTACCCGGGCCGTCCCCGCCAGCATCGTCTGGATCCGGGACGACTGGACCTCGTCCAGCAGGTCCAGGACCCGCATCCCCGCCGTCGCCGCCTCGTCGGGGCGGCCGCCGCGTGCGAGGTCGTCCGCGAGTTCGGCGGTGTAGAGGGCGATGTTCCGGGTGAAGTGCGGGTCCTGGAGGTGGGCCGCACGCCCGGCGTGCCGTGCCGCTCGCTGCCAGTCGCCCAGCGTGGACCAGCACTGCGCCTCCAGGCCCTCCAGTTCGGCCTCTCCGTAGAAGCTCATCCACTCGGGGTCGGCGTCGCAGGGGCCCCGGCCGTAGAGGGCCTGGGCCCGGACCAGGGCCTGTTCGCAGCCGGTGCGGTCGGCGAGGCCTGCCCAGCCGCCCGCCTCGCGCAGCGCGAGCAGCGACATCAGGCGGGCGGAGCCCAGGGGGCGCGCTACGCGCTGCGCTGCTTGGGCCGCCCTCACCGCCTCTCGGGGGCGGCCCGAGTCGCGGGCGAGGAACGCCGTGTTGCAGAAGGCGTGCGCCTCGAGCGCCGGGTCGCCGGTCATCCGGGCGGTGGCCAGCGCCTCCGCGTAGTGCGAGCGGGCGTCGTCGTACCGGCCCGAGTCGTGGGCCAGCCAGCCCACGGAGATGGCGAGTTCACCGGCGCCCAAGTGGAGCCGGTCGGCGGTCGCCTGCCGGGTCGCGCCGGCGTCCAGCAACGCGTACGCGGTGCGCAACGGGGCCGCCGCGCGCCGGTAGAGGCCGTCGGCGCCGTGCCGGTCGTCGAGCAGCCGGATGCGGCGGACGGCCTCTTCCAGGGCGCTCGCTTCGCGCGTCCCGGCGCGCAGGGACGGGCGGCCCGCCGTCAGGGCGTCGTGGGGGAGCCCCAGGGGGGCCAGCGAGGCGGCGGCCACGGTGGCGCCCCCGCCGGTCATGAATGCGCGACGCAGCACGTCGCTCTCCTCGTGGTCGTGGTGCATGTCGTACGGGTTCTGCGGGTCCTGCCTGTCTTGCGTTTCATACGGCTCGTACACCCCGTGTGTCTCACTGACCCCGTGCGCACCACTCGTGGTGTGCGCCGGGCTCGTGGTGTCAGCGAGGGGCGCTTCCTCGTCCATGCGCGCCCCTCGTCCGCGTACGGACGAGCGCGACGCGAAGCCGAGGTCGGTGAGCGTGCGGCCGGGGAACATGTGCAGGAACACCCGTTCGTACGCGTAGTTGGGGCAGCGGATCTCGCCCGCCTCCACCCGGCCGATGTAGCGCGCGTCGCAGCTGACCCGCTCGCCGATCTCGCGAGCGGCTCGCCGAACGAGCGCGGCGAACTCAGCCGGCGAGCGCTGTCCCCGTACCCGCCGGAAGGCGAGATTGGGCCGTGCTGGCCGGTTGGGCTGGGACGAGGTCACCGTTGACGACGCCATGGCCGGGTCCTCTCATGCGAACCGTCGAACCATGCCGGGTTCAGGGTGAGTTGTCCGTGTGACACCCTGTTTCCGGCGGGCAAGAACGTACCTGCTGTGGTCGGTCCGCCACGCAGGGTTTAGCCACAAACCGGATATGTCATCCACGATCTGCCATGAACTGCCATCCTTTGCGGCGGACTTCCGCCGTAGCCCTTGACGCCGCGACGCGTTGAACCTTGCGGACTGCAAGAGGGGTTCCGTGGTGGAGGCCGGCATGGAGACCAGCCAGAGCATCGATCCTTGTACGCCGCTGACGACGGTGGGGCACCCGCCGACCCCGGAGTGCAGCGCGCCGCCGATCGAGGGGGCGGCGTGCGACCTCGTCACGGTGCCGGCGCGGCAGGGACTGGAGGCGGTCGACATCCTGCGCCGCGGGGCCGGGGACGCGGTGGGGCCCGTACTGCACGACGACGGGTGCGACACGCTCGGCTTCCTCGTGCCGTCGGGCACCGCGGCCGCGTGGGACGTCCCCGGGAGCACCTGCACGGAGACCAACGGGCGAGGGCTGAGCCTCAACCCCCAGCCGCCGGTCGAGGGCTCGGACTGGCTGCTCCCGCCGGGCGAGGCGGACCTCGCGACGGACCCGGCGGTGCTGCGGCGGGCGCTGGGCGAGGCGGCCCGGCTCATCGAGGCGGCGGACAGCCGCCGCTGAGCGGCGCGAGGGTGTGGGGCTTGCGAGAATGGCCCCATGGGAAAGTCCAGGAACCCCCGGCGCCGGCCGGACGCCGATGCCGCCGTCGTCGAGGCCGTCGACGGCGGGCTCGCCGAGCTGATACCCGACCGGGACCGGGCGCGGGCCTGGACGCTGCTGATCGACGGCGCCCCGCAGTCGCACGTGGACCTCGACGACGCCTCGTATCTCTCCTTCGAGTACCAGCGCCGCCTCGGTCACGTCATCGACCTCGCCGCCCCGCCCGCCAAGCCCGTCCACGCCGTGCACCTAGGCGGCGGCGCCCTCACCCTCGCCCGGTACGTGGCCGCCACCCGCCCCCGCTCCACCCAGCAGGTCGTCGAGCGGGACGCGGCTCTCGTGCAACTGGTCCGCCGAGAGCTGCCGTTGGAGCCGAACGCGCGGATACGGGTGCGGTCGACGGACGCCCGGGAAGGGCTCGCCAAGGTGCCGGACGGCTGGGCCGACCTCGTCATCGCCGATGTGTTCAGCGGGGCCCGTACGCCGGCCCACCTGACCTCGACCGAGTTCCTCGACGAGGTACGCAGGGCCCTCAAGCCCGGCGGGGTCTACGCCGCCAACCTCGCCGACGGCCCGCCGCTCGCCCATCTGCGCGGCCAGATCGCCACCGCCGCCGCCCGCTTCCCGGAACTCGCCCTGGTCGCCGACCCGACGGTGCTGCGCGGCAAGCGCTTCGGCAACGCGGTGCTCGTCGCCTCCGATCTCCCGCTGCCGGTCGCCGAACTGACCCGACGGGCGGCCTCGGACCCGCACCCCGGCCGGGTCGAGCACGGCAGGGCGCTCACCGACTTCACCGGAGGGGCCGCACCGGTGACGGACGCGGCGGCGGTCGCGTCACCCGCTCCGCCGCCCTCGGTGTTCCGCTGAGCGCTCCGCTGGAAGCGCGGTGACGGTCCTGCGGGCCGGTGGGGGCTGGTCGCGCCCACGCGGCGGGGCCGCATGTCGACACAGCCCCGCGCCCCTTGCGGCGCGACACCGCACCGGACTTCGCGATGATGGCGGCGGCCGCGCATTTGACCTCGAGGTCGCCTCAGTACGTACCGACCTCCACCCGCGGCGGCCCGTCGTGCCACGTGCAGAACACCGACACCCGGTCCACGCCCGAGGTGAACTCCACCCGGATCCAGGTGTCCGTCTTCCACACCTGCATCGCCCAGCCAGAGCCGGGGGTCGCCGACACGAGGGTCGCGGAGGTCTTGCCGATGTCGAAGACCGCGCGGCCGCCGTCGGTGTCGTAACTCTTGATCTGGCCCGAGGAGGTGGGGGAAGGGGGAGGGCTGGGGCTGTTCGCCGTCTTTGAGGGGGACTTCGAGGGGGACTTCGAGGGGGACGGCGTCCGGGTCGGCTCGGCCGACGGGGTCTTCGAAGGGGCCGGCCGGTGGGTCGACGAGGCCAGCGGCCTCGACTCCTGCGTGGTCGCGTCGGCCGCCGTGATGGGCAGGGCGCGGGGCGGGTCGTAGGCCGTCCCCGTCATCACCGTGTGGACGCCCCACCACGACAGCGTGACCGCCGCGCTCGTGGCGAGCGACCAGGCCAGTACGTGTACGAGTCCTCTGCGCATCGCGGGCCATACTGCCTCACGCGCCCCACCGGCCGCACACGCTCGGAGTTATCCACAGGGGCCGGACCGGTGTGGCGTGCATGGCGTACGGTGCGGCGCATGGCAAGTGTGCTCGTCGTCGAGGACGACCAGTTCGTACGTTCGGCGCTCATCCGGCATCTGACCGACGCCGCATATACCGTGCGCAGCGTCGGCACCGCGCTGGAGGCGCTGCGCGAGGTCGCCCATTTCCGCTTCGACGTCGTCATCCTGGACCTCGGCCTGCCCGACCTCGACGGGTCCGAGGCCCTGAAGATGCTGCGGGGCATCACCGACGTCCCCGTGATCATCGCCACCGCTCGCGACGACGAGACGGAGATAGTCCGGCTGTTGAACGCGGGGGCGGACGACTACCTCACCAAGCCGTTCTCGGTCGAGCACCTGTCCGCCCGGATGGCCGCGGTCCTCCGACGGTCCCGTGCCGCCACCGCGGACGCCCCGCCGTCCACCGTCATCCGCGTCGGCGGCCTGACCGTGGACCCGCTGCGCCGCCAGGCCGAACTGGACGGTGTGCGGCTCGACCTGACCCGCCGTGAGTTCGACCTGCTCGCCTTCCTGGCCGGGCGGCCCGGTGTCGTCGTACCGCGCAGGGAACTGCTCGCCGAGGTCTGGCAGCAGTCGTACGGCGACGACCAGACCATCGACGTCCATCTCTCCTGGCTGCGGCGGAAATTGGGCGAGACGGCGGCGCGGCCGCGCTATCTGCACACCCTGCGGGGCGTCGGCGTGAAGCTGGAGCCGCCCGGGGAGACCGCGGCCGCGGAGCCGGTGCGATGAGGTGGGCGCTGGTCAGGGTGTGTCTGGCGGTCACCACGATGGTCGTGGTCGCCTTCGCGGTGCCGCTCGGCCTGGTCATCAAGGAGATGGCCCGCGACCGTGCCTTCTCCAACGCGGAGCGGGAGGCCGCGGCGATCGTCCCGGCGCTGTCCATCACCACCGACCGCGACCAGCTGGAGCGCGTCGTCGCCTCCGCGGGCTCCGACGCCGGGATGGCCGTGCACATACCCGAGGTCGACGGTCAGAGGGCCGTCGACCTGGGGCGGCAGCGCGCCGCGGACGGGGACATCACGACCGTACGGAAGCTGGGCCGCGCCTCCACCGCAGAGGTGCCCGGCGGCTCCACCCTGCTCCAGCCGGTCGCGCTGAGCTCCGGCGCGATGGCCGTCGTCGAGGTGTACGTCCCCGAGTCCGAGGTCAGCAACGGTGTCGGCACGGCCTGGGCGGTGCTCGCCGCGGTCGGCGTCGCGCTGGTCGTCGGCTCGGTCGCGGTCGCCGACCGGCTGGGCGTACGGATGGTGCAGCCCGCGCAGCGGCTCGTCGAGAGCGCGCACGAACTGGGGGAGGGCAAGCTGGGCGCACGGGTGCCGGAGGAGGGGCCGACCGAACTGCGGCTGGCGGCGGTCGCGTTCAACTCCATGGCCGACCAGGTCGTACAACTGCTCGCCAACGAGCGGGAGCTGGCCGCCGACCTGTCCCACCGGCTGCGTACGCCCCTGACCGTGCTGCGGCTCAACGCCGCCTCGCTCGGGGACGGGCCGGCCGCCGAGCAGACCCGGACCGCGGTCGCGCAGTTGGAGCGCGAGGTCGACACCATCATCCGGACCGCCCGCGAGGCCAAGCCGCAGACCGCGGCGGCCGGGCCGGGTGCCGGGTGCGACGCGGGTGAGGTGGTGCGCGAGCGGATGGCCTTCTGGTCGGCGCTCGCGGAGGACGAGGGCCGCAAGGTGCGGGTGGCCGGCGTCGACCGGCCGGTGCGCATACCCGTGGCCCGCGCGGACCTGGCGGCCGCACTCGACGCCCTGCTCGGCAACGTCTTCCGGCACACACCCGAGGGCACGGCCTTCGCGGTCGACGTGCACAACGGCGAGGACGCGGTGATCGTGCTGGTGTCGGACGCGGGGCCGGGGATCCGGGACCCCGAGGCGGCGATGGCGCGCGGGCGCGGCTCGGGGAGCGACGGCTCGACCGGGCTCGGCCTGGACATCGTGCGGCGGCTCGCGGAGTCGACGGGCGGCGACGTACGGATCGGCTCGTCGGTGCTCGGCGGCACGGAGGTGCGGATCTGGATCCAGCTGGACGGGCGCGAGCCGGTGCGCAGGGGGCATCGCGGGTCCGTACGGCGGCGGAGGCGGGGCGCGGGGGTTCACTGACCGCCGGGCCCTCCGCTCGACCCCCGCTCGAAGCGAAATTGGTCTCTACCTTTAACCGTCCCCGATCCCTTCCTTAAGCGCACCCTAAGATCCTCAACGGCCGTCCGGATGAAGCGGTTTGCCCGATTCCGGATCGCTAGCGTGCTGCCGCGTCCCAGGTCTCCTCGGTCTGGGAAACCCCCGTGAGCAGCGAAGGCAGGCACGTGATGAGCACGCACCGGCGCAGGGTCAGTGGCAGGAACAAGGCGATCGGCGGACTGGTCGCCGCGGCCGTGGTCGGCGGCGGCGCGATCGTCCTCACCGGCACCGCGCAGGCGGCCGGCGTCGGCGCGGCCTACACCAGGACCAGCGACTGGTCGACGGGTTACACCGCGCAGTACGTCGTCACCAACAACAGCGGGCAGGCGGAGAAGGACTGGACCCTGGAGTTCGACCTTCCCTCGGGCACGAAGCTCAGCTCCCTGTGGAACGGCGAGTCGAGCGTCAGCGGGCAGCACGTCACGGTGAAGCCGCCGAAGTGGGACACGGACGGACTGTCCGCCGGCGAGTCGGTCACCGTCGGCTTCGTCGTCAACGGCACCGGCGACCCGACGGGTTGTCTCATCGACGACGCGAAGTGCTCCGCGGACGACGGCGCGACACCGGAACCGAGCGGCCGCCCGACGGAGTCGGCGACCCCCACCCCCACGGCGACCGCCACCCAGTCGGCGACCCCCGCCCCGACGGCCACATCGACATCGACATCGACACCGACAGCGTCCCCGTCACAGAGCACAGGCACGGGCACGACGACAACGGCCGGCTTCGCCCCGTACGTCGACACGTCCCTCTACCCGGCCTTCGACCTGCTCGCGAGCGCCACCGCGACCGGCGTGAAGAACTACAACCTCGCCTTCGTCACCGACGGCGGCGGCTGCACCCCGAAGTGGGGCGGCGTGACCGACCTGGCGAGTGACGCGGTGGCCGCGCAGATCGGCGCGCTCCGCGCCAAGGGCGGCGACGTCCGCGTCTCCTTCGGCGGCGCCTCCGGCTCCGAACTGGCCACCACCTGCTCCTCGGCGGACGCGCTGGCGACGGCGTACGGCAAGGCCGTGGACGCCTACAACCTCACCAAGGTCGACTTCGACGTCGAGGGCGGCGCGCTGCCCGACACCGCGGCGAACACCCGCCGCGCGCAGGCGATAGCCAAGCTCCAGCAGCAGCACCCGAACCTGGACGTCTCCTTCACCCTCCCGGTCATGCCGGAGGGCCTCACCCAGGACGGCGTGAACCTGCTGTCCAACACCAAGCAGAACGGCGTCACGATCTCCACCGTCAACATCATGGCGATGGACTACGGCGCCTCGTACAGCGGCGACATGGGCACCTACGCCGAGCAGGCCGCCACCGCCACCCAGGCCCAGGTCAAGAGCGTCCTCGGCCTCTCCGACAGCGCGGCCTGGAAGACGGTCGCCGTCACCCCGATGCTCGGCGTCAACGACGTCGCGTCCGAGATCTTCAAGGTCGACGACGCCACCCAGCTGGTCGACTTCGCCAAGTCCAAGGGCCTCGGCTGGCTCTCCATGTGGTCCGCCACCCGCGACAAGCAGTGCGCGGGCGGCGCGAAGAACTACGCGGACGCCACCTGCAGCTCGATCGCCCAGGACGAGTTCGCGTTCTCGAAGGCGTTCGGCACGTACAACTGAAAGGCGTTCGGCGCGTACAACTGAGCGGAGCCCCCAGGAAGCGGGGCGCGGCACGCCCCCTCGCCGTGCCGCGCCCCACCCCGCCCCCGGTGACTAGACGCTCTCCACGCCCGGCAGTGCCCCCGTCCGAGCCGCCTTCCCGTACCACAGCGCGCTCGACTTCGGCGTACGGGCCAGCGTCGCGTAGTCCACGTACACCGCGCCGAAGCGCTTTTCGTAGCCGTACGCCCACTCGAAGTTGTCCATCAGGGACCACAGGTAGTAGCCGCGTACGTCGGCGCCGTCGGCGATGGCGCGGCGGACCGCCGAGAGGTGGCCGTGCAGATACGCGATCCGCTCGGGGTCGTGGACGCGGCCGTCGGAGTCGGGCTTGTCGTCGTAGGCGGCGCCGTTCTCCGTCACGTACAGGGGCAGGCCCGGGGCCTCCCGCGTGTAGCGCATGATCAGGTCGTGCAGGCCCGTCGGGTCGATCGTCCAGCCCATCTCGGTGCGCTCGCCCGGGGTCTGGTGGAAGTCGACGTCCTCGGCGGCCGGCCAGGGGGAGTGCTCGCTGGCCCCGTGACCGTCCGCCCGCGCGCCCTGCCGCGACGGCTGCGCCGCCGACACCAGTGTGGGGGTGTAGTAGTTGAGGCCCAGCGCGTCCAGGGGCTGGTTGATCGTCCGTACGTCGCCGTCGAGGACGTACGACCAGTCCGTGACCGATGACGTCGCCGCGAACAGGCTCTCCGGGTACGCGCCGTGCAGGATCGGGCCGTGGAAGACGCCGTTGGCGAGGTCGTCGATGCGGCGGACCGCGGCCAGGTCCGCCGGGTCCTGCGTAAGGGGCCTGACCACCGAGGAGTTGAGGCTGATCGCGACCGAGTTGCGGGCCGGCATCACCGAGCGGAGCGCCGTCGTGCCCAGGCCGTGTGCCAGGTTCAGGTGGTGCGCGGCGCGCAGGGAGGCCTCCGGGTCCGTGCGGCCGGGGGCGTGCACGCCGGAGCCGTAGCCGAGGAACGCGCTGCACCACGGCTCGTTGAGCGTGATCCACTGCTCCACGCGGTCGCCGAGTGCCTCGCCGACGATCTGCGCGTACTCGGCGAAGCGCAGCGCCGTGTCGCGCTCCGGCCAGCCGCCCGCGTCCTCCAGCTCCTGCGGCAGATCCCAGTGGTAGAGGGTGACGGCCGGCTTGATGCCGTGGGCCAGGAGGTCGTCCACCAGGCGGCGGTAGAAGTCCAGGCCGACCTGGACCGCCGGGCCCCGGCCCGTCGGCTGCACCCGCGACCAGGAGATCGAGAAGCGGTAGGCGTTCAGGCCGAGGTCGGCCATGAGCGCCACGTCCTCGTGGAAGCGGTGGTAGTGGTCGACAGCGATGTCACCGTGCTCGCCGCCGGCCGTTTTGCCCGGCGTATGGCTGAAGGTGTCCCAGATGGAGGGGGTGCGGCCGTCCTCCCGCACCGCCCCCTCGATCTGGTACGCGGAGGTCGCAGCGCCCCAGAGGAAGGCGGAAGGAAAGGTCACAGGGGTAATGGATTCAGGCATGGAAGCGCTCCCATAGGAGGTCGTGTAAGCCGACGGGTGGGGGGAAGGGCGGGAAGAAGGGGCCGAGGCGGCGGTGACCCGGCCCCCGGGCGACGGGATCAGCCCTTGATCGCGCCGTTCATGATCCCGCCCACGATCTGCTTGCCGAACAGGAGGAAGGCGATGAGTAGGGGCAGCGTGCCGAGCAGCGCGCCCGCCATGATCACCGCCTGGTCGGGTACGTAGCCGGTGCCGAGCGCGTTGAGGGCGACCTGCACGGTCGGGTTCTGCTGGTTGAGCGCGATGATCGGCCACAGGAAGTCGTTCCAGGCCATCACGAAGGTCAGCAGTCCGAGCACCGCCATCGCCGGCCGCGCCGCCGGGAAGACCACGTGCCACACCACGCGCAGGCTGTTCGCGCCGTCGACGCGCGCCGCCTCGATCAGCTCGGTGGGCAGCGCCTGCACCAGGTACTGCCGCATGAAGAACGTGCCGAAGGCGCTGACCAGTGTGGGCAGGATGACCGTCTGCAGGTGGTTGGACCAGCCCAGGTCGCTCATCCACAGATACAGCGGTACGACCGCCAGCTGCGGCGGGATCATCATCGTGCCGATGGTCAGCAGCAGCAGGGTGCTGGAGAACTTGAACCGCAGCTTGGCGAAGGCGAATCCGGCGAGCGTGGAGAACAGCACCGTACCGACGGTGATGGTTCCGGCGACGATCGTGCTGTTGACCATCGCGGTGCCGAGGCCGCCCTGTTCCCACGCGGCCTGGAGGTTCTTGAACAGGTTCCCGCCGAACCACAGCGGCGGTGGCGTCTGGGCGAGCCGCTGGTCGGTGCGCGAGGCCGCGATCACCGTCCACACCAGCGGCGCCAGCGAGACGAAGGCGAAGACGGACAGGACGACATAGGTGAGCGGACCCGCGTGCAGATGCTTGCCCGCGCCGAGCATCCGGCGGCGCCCGGTGTCGCCCCGGCCGCCCTTCCCCGTCGCGTTCCCTTCCGCCTGAGGGAGCGTCAGTTCACTTGTGGTCATTGGGATTTCCTCAGCCGTCGGGTGATCAACAGGTTGACCGCGGCGACGATCAGCAGGATCAGGAACATCGTCCAGGCGATTGCGGACGCCTTGCCGAGGTTGCCGATGGTCCAGCCCTGGTCGTACATGTACAGACCGAGCGTCTGGTACTGGTGTTCGGAGCCGCCCTTGGACCCGCCGAGCCCGCCGAACAGGAGCGGCTCACCGAACAGCTGCGTCGCACCGATGGTGGAGACGACCACCGTGAACAGGATCGTCGGCCGGAGCATCGGGATCGTCACATGGCGGAACTGCTGCCAGCGGCCCGCGCCGTCCAGGGCCGCCGACTCGTACAGATCGGCGGGGATCGCCTGCATCGCCGCCAGATAGATCAGCGCGTTGTAGCCGGTCCACCGCCAGATCACGATGGAGGAGACGGCGAACTGCGAACCCCAGTCGGACTCACGCCAGTTGACCGGGTCGATGCCGACGAAGTGCAGCAGCCAGTTGATCATGCCGCCGTCCCAGGAGTACAGCAGCACGAACACCAGGGTCGCCGCCGCCACCGAGGTGGCGTACGGGGTGAGCATCACGACCCGCCACACGGTCGAGCCGCGCAGCTTGTAGTTGAGCAGGTGCGCGATCCCGATCGCCATGATCAGCTGCGGCACGGTCGAGATCAGACCGATGGTGAAGGTGTTCTCCAGGGCGTTCCAGAAGAACTCCGAGGACAGCAGGTTCTTGTAGTTGTCCAGGCCGGCCCAGGTCTGGTGGTCGAGGCCGGACAGCTGCACGTTGTGCAGCGAGTACCAGGCCGTGTACAGCAGCGGGACGAGCCCGAAGGCGCCGAAGAAGATGAAGAACGGGGCGATGAACGCGTACGGCGACGCCTTCATGTCCCAGCGGTACAGCCGGCTGCGCAAGGAGCCGGGGCCCGAGGGCGGTGGTGTACCGCGACCGTGAGCGCGGCGCGCCGCGCCCGGCTGGTCACCGGGCGCGGCGTCGGCGCTCGACGCGGAGTGCGTGAGAGCCTGCTTGGAGCCTGTCACTGGCCGAGCACGTCCTTGATCTCGTTCTTTGCCGCGTTCCAGCCCTGGTCGGGGGTCTTGCCCTTCTGCTCGACCTGGAGGATGCCGACGTCGGTGATCGCGGTGCCGATCGGCTGGTCCTTCGTGCCGAAGATCTGGCTCGGGATGGTCTTCGCCGAGTCGGAGAAGATCTGCGCGATCGGCGCGTCCGAGAAGTACGCCGTGGTGTCGGCCAGCGGCTTCAGGCTCGCGTACGCCGACGGGGTCGACGGGAAGCTCGCCTGCTTGGCGAAGACCTTCGCCTGCTGCTCGGGGGCGGTCAGCCACTTCGCGAGCGCGATGGCCTCCTTCTGGTGCTTGCCCGCCGTCGGCACGCCGATGAACGAGCCGCCCCAGTTGGCCGCGGTCGGCGCCGCCGCCACGTCCCAGTTGCCCTTGCCCGAGTCACCGGACTTCTGCTCGATGTAGCCGATCATCCACGCGGGGCAGGCCACCGTGGCGAAGCTGGCGTTGGAGAGGGCCTTGTTCCACGGGTCCTCGAACTGCTTCAGCTTCGCCGACATGTTGCTGGTCGCCACCTCCATCGCGGCGTTCCACGCGTTCTTCACGCCCGTGGACTTGTCCCAGATGACGTTGCCGTCCTTGTCGTAGTAGCGCTCGCTCTCGCCGCCGAGGGCCGCGTTGTAGACCGAGGAGGCGGAGTCCACGAACTTGGTGCCGCTCGGCGCCTTCTTCATGTAGTCCTTGCCGAGGTCGACGAACTTGGACCAGTCGCCCTTCCACTGCGCGGCGAGCTTGGTGCGGTCCGTCTCGATACCGGCCTTCTTGAACAGGTCCTTGCGGTAGCAGATCGCCATCGGGCCGATGTCGGTGCCGAGCCCGATCAGCTTGCCGTCCTGGGTGGTGGCCTGGGCGTTCTTCCAGTCCAGCCACTGGGACTTGTCGACCTCCTTGCCGAGGTCGACGAACTTGTCGGCCTGCGTCTGCACGGCCTCCGTGACGTTGCCGACCTCGATCGCCTGGATGTCGTCGGTGCCGGAACCGGCCTGCAGACGGGTCAGGGTCTTGGGCCAGTACACCTCGGTCTTGGTGGTGACGTTCTCCTTGATGGAGATGTCCGGGTGCAGCTTCATGTACTCGTCGTAGAGGCCGGCCTGCTTGTAGCCGAAGACGCCGAAGGTGCCTATGGTCAGCGTGGTCTTGCCCTTGCCGCCACCGCCGTCGTTCGAGTTCGACGAGTTGTCGTCCGAGTCCTTGGAGCAGCCGGCCAGCAACCCCGTCGTCAGCGCGGCGACGGCCGCGAGGGCCATCAGCCGGTGGGACCGTCGGGTACTCGTGCGCATTGCGTCCTCCTGTTGCCTGACGTGCCGACCCCCCGGCCAACTGCATTGGTGGCGCCCGTTGTTCTCGCTGCGGCTCGGGCGGGGAACGTGCGGGTTGTGTATGTGTCAGGTACTGTGGGAGCGCTCCCACAAGTGATGTGTTGAAGAGTCGTCGGTCTGTGCGGGGGTGTCAAGGGAGTCGACGCGGAGAGATGCGTTCAGTTATCAGGCTGTTAACTGGACTCTGAGGTTCCCATCCGGTGGGCGGGGAGGCCGTGGTCCCGGGACGCGACCGTCACCTCGGGCGGGACTGTTCGTCTCGGGCAGGACTGTTAGATTCCAGGCCAACGCGGGGTTTTACGGGAGGCGGAGCCAATGGCAAGCCAGGGAGCGCGGAGCCGGAGCGGCGGCCGGCCGACCCTCGAAGAGGTCGCCGCGCGCGCCGGTGTCGGCCGCGGCACGGTCTCCCGGGTGATCAACGGCTCGCCCCGGGTCAGCGACGCGACCCGCGCCGCCGTCGAGGCAGCGGTCGCGGAACTCGGCTACGTCCCCAACACCGCGGCCCGTGCCCTCGCCGCCAACCGCACGGACGCGATCGCCCTGGTCGTCCCCGAGCCGGAGACCCGTTTCTTCGCAGAGCCGTACTTCTCGGACATGCTGCGTGGCGTCGGGGCCGAACTGTCGGAGACGGAGATGCAGCTGCTGCTGATCTTCGCGGGCAACGACCGGGAGCGCCGCCGCCTGGCGGAGTACCTGGCGGCGCACCGCGTGGACGGCGTCCTCCTGGTCTCGGTCCACGCCGACGACCCGCTGCCCGACCTCCTCGCCCAGCTGGAGATCCCGGCGGTGATCAGCGGCCCGCGCTCGGCGGCCGAGACGCTGACGTCGGTCGACTCCGACAACTACGGCGGCGCCCGCTCGGCCGTGGAGCACCTGCTGTCCCGGGGCCGCGGCCAGGTGGCCCACATCACCGGCCGCCTCGACGTGTACGGCGCCCAGCGGCGTATCGACGGCTACCGCGACGCCCTGCGCGACGCGGGCCACGCCCCGGACGAGGGCCTCATCGAGGCGGGCGACTTCAGCGAGGAGGGCGGCCGCCGCGCGATGGCGGCTCTCCTCTCCCGCCGCCCCGACGTGGACGCGGTCTTCGCGGGCTCGGACGTGACGGCGGCGGGCGCCCGCCAGGCGCTGCGCGAGGCTGGCCGCCGCATCCCGGACGACGTGGCACTCGTCGGCTACGACGACTCGGCCATCGCCCGTCACATGGATCCGCCTCTCACCAGCGTCCGCCAGCCCATCCAGGAGATGGGCCGCGCCATGATCGACCTGCTCCTCAACGAGATCGCCGACCGCCGACCGCCGGCCTCCCGCGGCCTGGAGCGTCGCCAGGTGGTCCTGGCGACGGAACTGGTGGCCCGGGCGTCCTCGTGACGGCCGTACCCCGCGGTTGAGCCGTACCTGCGTGCGTGCTCGGTCCGGGCCGTGCGCCCCGGTCCCGCCGAACGCTTCCCGGCCGCAGCGGAGTTCACGGACGTGTGGTGGGCGGTGACGTCAGGGGCCGGGCGAGCTCGGATGTCTTGAGCGCCACCGGATCTCGCCGTCCTGCTGTTCGTCCGTCGGGGCGAGCCCGGCCGCCGCTGCGACGGCGGCGGAGGCCCGGTGGGCGGGGTGGATGTGGGCGACGATCGTGGGGACGGACCGCTCTCGCAGCCACGCGACGAGTCCCCGCGCGGCCTCGGAGGCGTACCCGCGGCCCTGCCAGGGTGTGCCGACGACCCAGGCGATCTCCGCGACGTGTTGCCCGGTGACCGTGGCCTGGACGGTGCCGACGAGACACGGGTCCCGGCGCTGTCGCAGTACCCAGTTGCACCAGGTGACGGACGGGTCGGGGGAGCCGGCGACGAGACGTTCGTAGCGGGCCCGCAGGGCCTCGGGCGTGTGGGGCGAGCCGCCGATGAAGGCGTGCAGGGCCGGATCGGACAGGACGTCGGCCATCTCCCGGGCGTGGCCGACGCGCAGGGGGAGGAGTTCGAGGCGGGCGGTGCTGATGGGCTCGGTGCTGATGGGCTCAGTGCGCACGGCGGTTCGAGTCTCCCGAAAACGCGTCAGCCGGTGACCTCCGTGAGGAGGTCACCGGCTGACTGATCAGGGTGAGTGACGGGACTCGAACCCGCGGCATCCTGGACCACAACCAGGTGCTCTACCAGCTGAGCTACACCCACCATGGACCGTCGGTTGACTTTTCGGTTTCCCCGACCGGCCGAGAAAAAGTGTACAGGGTCCGAAGGGGTGCTCGCGCACGGCTTTTACGGCGCCCCTTCACGGGACCCTCTTACGCCTGCTGAGCAGGCAGGACGTGCTTCGCCGCGATCGTCCTCGCGGTGTCCGAGTCGGGGCCGGGCTGAGGGACGAAGATGGCCTCGCGGTAGTAGCGCAGCTCGGCGATGGACTCGCGGATGTCGGCGAGGGCGCGATGGTTGCCGTTCTTCTCGGGGCTGTTGAAGTAGGCCCGCGGGTACCAGCGCCGGGCCAGCTCCTTCACCGAGCTGACGTCCACGATCCGGTAGTGGAGGTAGTCCTCCAGCGTCGGCATGTCGCGCAGGAGGAAGCCGCGGTCGGTGCCGACCGAGTTGCCGCACAGTGGGGCCTTGCCGGGTTCCTTGACGTGCTCGCGCACATACGCCAGGACCTGCGCCTCGGCGTCCGCCAGCGTCGTGCCGCCGGCCAGCTCGTCGAGCAGGCCGGACGCGGTGTGCATCTGGCGCACCACCTCCGGCATCGTCTCCAGCGCGGAGTCCGGCGGACGGATGACGATGTCCACACCTTCGCCGAGCACGTTGAGCTCGGAGTCGGTGACGAGGGCGGCCACCTCGATGAGAGCGTCGTCGGACAGCGAGAGGCCGGTCATCTCGCAGTCGATCCACACCATGCGATCGTTCATATGTCTAACCTTACGGCGCGCCGCCGCGGGCTGAACCGATCGTGCGATGACCTTGTGAACCGGGGCACGGGAAAGGGGCGGCCGGCGACCGGAAAATCCGGCCCCAGCCGCCCCACACCGCTCATTCCGTCACGTAGCGCTCCGCTGCCCGGGCAGGCTCGCCCGGCTCGGCACGTACGAGTCCCGGCCGTTGTCCCCGGACCCGGCCCCGGAGCCGGACGCCGACGCGGCCAGCGCCGCGGGTGCGCGGCGGGTCTGGAGCGGGACCGGGCCGCCCTCCGGATGCAGCCCGGGCGGCGGACCCGCCTGGATCGGTGCCGTCGGGCCTTCGCTCTCCACCGGCTTCTCGCTCTGCGGGCGGCGCGCCCGGTACGCGGCCCGGTACGCGGCCGGCGACGAGCCCAGCTGGCGGCGGAAGTGCCCGCGCAGCGCCACCGGCGAGCGGAAGCCGCAGCGGCCCGCGACCTCGTCCACCGAGTAGTCCGACGTCTCCAGCAGGCGCTGCGCCTGCAGCACGCGCTGAGTGATCAGCCACTGCAGGGGAGCGCTTCCGGTGAGCGAACGGAAACGGCGGTCGAAGGTGCGCCGGCTCATGTACGCGCGCGCGGCGAGGGTCTCCACGTCGAACTGCTCGTGGAGGTGCTCCAGCGCCCAGGCGACGACCTCGGCGAGCGGGTCGGCGCCGATCTCCTCTGGTAAAGACCGATCGAGGTAGCGCTCCTGACCGCCGCTCCGGCGCGGCGGGACCACCAGTCGGCGGGCCAGCGCACCGGCCGCCTCGTTGCCGTGGTCCGTCCGCACGATGTGCAGACACAGATCAATTCCGGCCGCCGTGCCCGCCGATGTCAGGACGTCTCCGTCGTCCACGAACAGCTCGCGTGGATCGACGTGCACCGACGGATAGCGCTTGGCCAGCGTCGGCGCGTACATCCAGTGCGTGGTCGCCGGGCGGCCGTCCAGCAGGCCCGCGGCCGCCAGCACGAAGGCGCCGGTGCACAGCCCGACTATGCGGGCGCCTTCCTCGTGCGCCCGGCGCAGTGCGTCGAGCGCATCCTCCGGCGGCGGCGAGGTGATCGAACGCCAGGCGGGCACGACGACCGTGCCTGCCCGCGAGATCGCCTCCAGGCCATGTGGCGCGGTGAGTTCCAGGCCCCCTGTGGTCCGCAGCGGGCCTTCCTCGCCGGCGCACACCAGCAGTCGGTAGCGCGGCACGCCGGCGTCCTGGCGGTCGATCCCGAACACCGACAGCGGTATGGAACTCTCGAAGATGGGGCCGCCGCTGAACAGCAGCACCGCAACGATCTCCTTGCGGCGTCGCCCGGAAAGCTTCCGGGCCGCGGCTTCCGGCGCGGCAGCGGAGTCGTGGCTCATACTGCTAAGCCCCCCTCGGTGGTCGCGGCTCCTCGGTTGTGTCGCTCCTGCACGTTTCCCCTCGGTCCTGCACGAGTCCCCCGCCGTAAGACAGTCAAGATCGAATCTACTGTGTCGCGTGGTGCCGACGTGACCAGTTCGCCATCCGGCACATTGTCGACATGGCAACTTGGCGTAAAGCATTCGATCACGAAGCGTTGCACTAGTGGGCCGTGCAGGGAAGTGCGCCTCGTCGTGGTGGCCAATCCCCGTAGGGTGCGCGGGGTCCCTGAGGCTCTTTCCGTGCAGGTCGAACGGGGCGTGGGGGGTGGTTCCGGCACGGGATGCACAGAGGCGAGAAGTTGGCTGAAAAGAACCGGGCGCGTGCATAAAAACCGGTCAGTCGACCGGTGTACTCCCGCCAGAGTGCCGCCCGCCCCTGTGCGCCCCCGTACCGGCCCTGTGGTGGCGGCCGCGTGGGGGTGCTGGCGGCGCCTCCTCCATGGCGCGCAGCCGGGCCGCGCCCTGCTCGGACCTGCGCAGCAGGAGCCGGCACACGGCCGTGACGGCCGCGAGACCGAAGGCCGTACCGGCGGCGCCGGCGAGCGAGGAGCCGTACCAGAGGAGTACCACCGGGACCAGTACACAGCTGAAGGCCGCCCAGCGGACCACGTCGCTCGCCGTGTCCGGCGTCGGCGGGGTGGCGCGTGGCGCCTCGGGGCCGGTGCGAGGTGAGGACATGGCGTGCTCCCTGTGGCGGTCGTTCACGGGGGTTCAACGCCTGTTCGAGCGCTCGGTCACCGCGGGCGGGTAAGTGAATCCTGTGCAAACCGCCTGTACGGGGCAGCAACCATTGCGTTACGGGCGCCCCCTCGTGCATGCTCCGGGGAACCCCCAGGAAGCTTGCGCGGGATCTGGGCGAAGGAGGCGTGCCGCCGTACCCTTGGGGGTATGGGGTTGGGAAGATGATTCCCGGACACGCCTCCGCCGCAGCCCGTCGTCCCCACCCACGAGGACCGAACGCCGAGACACCCATGGCCGCTCACGAATTCTTCGAACCCGCGGACCGCAAGCGGCCCGTCGCCGACCCCACGGCGGCCGAGCCCCTGGCGGCGGAAGAGCCACGCCACTCGTGCGACCCCGCCTTCAAGCATGGCGTGGTCGTCGGCTTCGACGGCTCCACGTCCAGTGAGCGTGCCCTCGCGTACGCCATCGGCATGGCCCATCGCTCCGGGGCGGGCCTGATCATCGTCCATGTCGCCAATCGGCTGCCCACCACCGTGTGGGCCGGCTGCGAGCCGCCGGTCTTCGTGGACGTACCGGACCACCGGACCGAGGTCCTCGGGCTCGAGCTCGCGTGCGCGGAGTATCTCGCCGAGGTGCCCTGGATCCTGGTCGAGCGCGGTGGCGACATCTGCCACGAACTCGAAGAGGTGGGGCGGGAGTACGAGGCCGACGCGATCGTCGTCGGGTCCACGCACGGCATCGTCGGGCGGATCTTCGGGTCGGTCGCCGGGCGGCTCGCCAAGCGGGCCAAGCGGCCCGTCATCGTCATCCCGTAACTCGCTCCCGTCCTGGGTGAGATGCCTTCCGGGCAGCGTCAACTCCCTTTGTGCGCCACATAAATCTACTCGCGCGTAGAAGTGTTTGTGCCCTTGTGAAGGGCATATATCGCTCACCGTACAACTGCACATGCATGAAGGGAGCCCGCCGTGGACAACGACGTCTCTGCGGGAAGCACCACCACGATCGTCGGCCGACTCGCCCTGGGAATCACCCTGTTGGCGTTCGGGCTCGGATACACGGACGTGATCGACGGCGTGACGGCGGCGGACGCCGTGTCCCTCGCCCACTACGTGGGCGGCGTCGCGCTGTTCATCGCCGGACTGCTCGCCCTGCGCGACCGCGACACGGCCAACGGCACGGCCTACGCGGTACTCGGCGCACTCTGGTTCACCTGGGCCGTCTCGGCCGGCGCCCAGGTCTCCGACAACGCCGCGGGACTGTTCCTGCTCCTGTTCGCCCTGGTGGCGCTCAGCCTCGCCCTTGCGGGCGGCGACCAGCTCGGTCAGGGCACCTACGGGCTGTTCTTCGTCTCGCTCCTGCTGCTGGCCGTCGCCCAGTTCGCGGACAGCGGCAGCCTGACCAAGGCCGGCGGCTGGTTCGCCGTGGCCGCCGGAGCGGTGGCCTGGTACGCGGCGACTGCGGCTCTTGCCCACTGGCCCACGGCACTCCCGCGACGCGCCGCCGGCCGGGGGGTGACGGCCACCGGTTGAGCTGCGCCGGCCGGGGGTTGGGCGACCCCCGGCGACAGAGGCGGCACCCCACGTGCAGGTGGCACACGTGGGGTGTCGCCCTGTTTGTTCTGCCTGTGCGGGTGCGTGGGGGTCGAGCGCGCCCACGCGGCGGAGCCGCACATCGATGCAGCCCCGCGCCCCTTGAGAACGCCTACTCGACCGTTACCGACTTGGCGAGGTTCCTGGGCTTGTCGATGTCTCGGCCCAGGGCCTTCGCCGTGTGGTAGGCGAGGAGCTGGAGCGGGATGCCCATGAGGATCGGGTCCAGTTCGTCCTCGTTCTTCGGCACGACGATCGTCTGGTCGGCCTTCTCCTGCTCGCGGTGCGCGACCGCGAGGATCTGGCCACTGCGGGCCTTGATCTCCTCCAGGGCCGCGCGGTTCTTCTCCAGCAGGTCGTCGTCCGGGACGATCGCGACCGTCGGGAGGGCGGGCTCGATCAGGGCGAGGGGGCCGTGCTTGAGCTCGGAGGCCGGGTAGGCCTCCGCGTGGATGTAGGAGACCTCCTTGAGCTTCAGCGAGGCCTCACGGGCCACCGGGTAGCCCCGGACGCGGCCGATGAAGAGCATCGAGCGGGCCTCGGCGTACTGCTCGGCCAGCTTCTTGATCTCGTCCTCCTGCTCGAGGATCTCGGAGATCTGCGCGGGCAGCTTGCGCAGGCCCTCGATGATCCGCTTGCCGTCGCGCACCGACAGGTCACGGGTGCGGCCGAGGTGCAGGGCGAGCAGCGCGAAGGCCACGGTGGTGTTGGTGAAGCACTTGGTGGACACCACGCAGACCTCGGGGCCCGCGTGCACGTACATGCCGCCGTCCGCCTCGCGGGCGATCGCCGAGCCCACGACGTTGACGACGCCCAGCACCCGCGCGCCCTTGCGCTTCAGCTCCTGGACGGCCGCCAGCACGTCGTACGTCTCACCCGACTGCGAGACGGCGATGTACAGCGTGTCGGGGTCGACGACGGCGTTGCGGTAGCGGAACTCGGAGGCCGGCTCGGCGTCCGCGGGGATGCGGGCCAGCTCCTCGATCATCTGGGCGCCGATCATGCCCGCGTGGTACGAGGTGCCGCAGCCGAGGATCTTCACGCGGCGCACGGCGCGCGCCTCACGGGCGTCCAGGTTCAGGCCGCCGAGGTGGACCGTCGAGAACCGGTCGTCGATGCGGCCGCGCAGCACGCGGTCCACGGCGTCGGCCTGCTCGAAGATCTCCTTGTGCATGTACGTGTCGTGGCCGCCCATGTCGTACGACTCGGCCTCCCACTCCACGGTGGTCGGCTCGGCGGTCGTGCGGGTGCCCTCGGTGGTGTATGTACGGAAGTCGTCCGCCTTGAGGGTGGCCATCTCGCCGTCGTCCAGCGTCACTATCTGCCGGGTGTGGGCGACCAGCGCGGCCACGTCGGAGGCGACGAACATCTCCTTCTCGCCGATGCCGAGGACGACCGGGGAGCCGTTGCGGGCGACCACGATGCGGTCGGTGAAGTCGGCGTGCATCACGGCGATGCCGTACGTGCCCTCGACGACCCGCAGCGCCTCGCGGACCTTGTCCTCCAGCTTCTCCTGCTGGGAGCGTGCGATGAGGTGGGTGAGCACCTCGGTGTCGGTCTCGGAGAGGAACTCGACGCCGTCGGCCTCGAGCTTCTTCCGCAGGTCGGAGGCGTTGTCGATGATGCCGTTGTGGACGACGGCGACCGTGTTGTCGGCGGACATGTGCGGGTGCGCGTTGACGTCGGACGGGGCGCCGTGGGTGGCCCAGCGGGTGTGGGCGATACCGGTGGTGCCCTTGAAGCGCGCCGGGACCTTGGCCTCGAGGTCGCGGACCCGGCCCTTGGCCTTGACCATCTTCAGGCCGGCCGTCTTCGGGGAGGTGACGACTATGCCCGCGGAGTCGTAGCCGCGGTACTCCAGGCGCTGCAGGCCTTCCAGCAGCAGAGGGGCGACGTCACGCTTCCCGATGTATCCGACAATTCCGCACATGTATGGGTATTCCTCAGCTTTGTTGGTCAGCCGTAGACCATGCGGCGCAGCTGCCTGAGCGAGAGCTCCGGCGGCGCCACCGCGCGGTATTTCAGGTCCGCCTCGATCCGTTCGAAGATCGTCGCGTTCACCAGGCCCTGGGCCTGGAGCTCACGGTGGCGGCGACGGACGAAGTCCTCGGTCGTCTCGTCGAAGTAGGCGAGCACGTCCTGGACCACCCGCAGCGCCTCGCCCCGGTTGAGGGTCGTGGACCGCGTCAGATGATCAACAAGTTCGTCGTGCACCCGGTAGATCCTGGGGTACCGGCGGCGGTTTCGCAAGAATCCTGCCCGATTTCGGGCAACAACCTGTTGAACCTCTCATGAGGGGCTGTTCGCCGGCTGTCCATCCTGTGTCCTGAAATCCGTCGCCTTGGGAGACGAGTTTCAGACGCCATGGACATTCCTCGCATGGGAGTACCGGAGCAGCTGGCCGAGCGCATGAGCATGGCCGAGCAGCACGAATACCTGCACGCCAAGTTCTCACGGCGCACGATGATCAGAGGCGGCGCGGTCACGCTGGGCGCCGTCGCGGGTGGCGCGTTCGTGACGGGTGCCACCGCCCAGGCCGCCGTGCCGGCCCAGGCCACCGCCCCCGCGGCCGAGACGGTCGACGGCGCCCTCGTCGCCCCCTTCGGCCGCCACCTCGCCTACGGCAACGACCCGCGCACCGAGATCACCGTCTCGTGGCAGGTGCCGGTCGCCGTCAAGAAGCCGTTCATCCGCATCGGCGCCCACCCCTGGGACCTCTCCCGCAAGATAGAGGCCGAGGTCCGCACCCTCTACACCCCGGCCGGCGTCGGCGCGAGCGCCAACCACACCCAGTACTACCTGCACGCCAAGCTCACCCACCTCAGGCCCGGCCAGACCTACTACTACGGTGTCGGCCACGCCGGCTTCGACCCGGCCGCCCCGCACCTGCTGGGCACCCTCGGCACCTTCACCACCGCCCCCGCGAACAAGGCGCCCTTCACCTTCACCGCCTTCGGCGACCAGGGCGTCAGCTACCACGGCCTCGCCAACGACAGCCTGATCCTCGGCCAGAACCCGGCCTTCCACCTGCACGCCGGCGACATCGCCTACGCCGACCCGTCCGGCGCCGGCAAGACCGCCGACACCGGCTTCGACTCGCGCGTGTGGGACCAGTTCCTGTACCAGACGGAGTCGGTCGCCAAGCAGATCCCGTGGATGCCCGCCTACGGCAACCACGACATGGAGGCCTGGTACTCGCCCAACGGCTACGGCGGCGAGGAAGCCCGCTGGAACCTGCCGGACAACGGCCCGGACAAGACGAACCTGCCCGGCGTCTACTCCTTCGTCTACGGCAACACGGCCGTCATCTCGCTCGACGCCAACGACATCTCCTTCGAGATCCCGGCCAACCTCGGCATCTCCGGCGGCACCCAGACCAAGTGGCTCGAGGCGCAGCTCAAGAAGTTCCGCGCGTCGGACGACATCGACTTCGTCGTCGTCTTCTTCCACCACTGCGCGTACTGCACCTCCACGGCGCACGCCTCGGAGGGGGGCGTGCGACAGGAGTGGGTGCCGCTGTTCGAGAAGTACACCGTGGACCTGGTGATCAACGGCCACAACCACGTCTACGAGCGCACGGACGTCATCAAGGCGGGCGCGGTCGCCAAGAAGCTGGAGATCGGCGGCACCGCCTACCCGGAGACGGACGGCGTGGTCTACGTCACCGCGGGCGCGGCCGGCCGCAGCCTGTACGCGTTCAGCGCCGACCAGTCCTACGAGGGCCATGAGAAGGACAACGAGGCGGTCAGCTCGTTCGTCTGCCTCAAGGACGGCAAGCAGAGCGAGACGGTCGCCTGGTCGCGCGTGCGCTACCTCGACTACTCCTTCCTGCGCGTCGACGTCACCCCGGCGGCCAAGGGCCGTACCGCCACCCTGACGGTGCGCGGCCTCGCCGAGACCGGCGAGCAGGTCGACCACTTCACGGTGGCGCGCAAGGCGAAGTAGTCCAGGCCGGGCAGGCGGTCCTCACATCCGCTTGAGGATCGCCTGCTTGGCCATCGTGAACTCCTCGTCCGTCAGGACGCCCGTGCGGTGCAGCTCGCCGAGCTCGCGCAGCCGCCGCAGCAGCGCGTCGTGCCCGTCCTCGGCGGCGGGCGCGAGCTGCCGCGGCCCTTCGGGTCCCGACGGCCCCACGTCCGTGACGGCGGCCGCGGCCGGATGCGGCAGCCGCGCCTGCACGGCCGCCGCGACCAGCGCCATCAGCGGGTCCTTCTTGAAGCCCCACAGCTCCACGGAGTTCGGGTCGTACTTCGGCGGGGCCTTGGTGGGCGCGTTCCGCACGGTGAAGCGGAGATAGCCGTTCTCCAGGCCGGCCGCCGGATGCCACTCGACGGCCGCGATGTCGGAGACGGCGAGGGTGCGGGTGCCGGCCGCGGCCTTGGCGTCCTCCGTCTTCCAGTTCCACTCCAGGCGCACCTGGTCGCCGTCGAAGCTCGCGGTGCCGTCCCCGGCGGACACCGACAGCGGCACGGACGGGCCGGGCAGCAGGAACCCGGCGACGGGGTCGGACGGAACCTGGTCCAGCAGCAGCGCGTTGCGGACCTCGTCCGTGAAGTACTCGGCGACGCCGTAGCGGTCGGACTCGACGAGCAGCTGGTAGGGATCGTGCGGCTCGGCGAGCCGGCCGCCGGTGGCGTGCAGCAGCGGGTCGGCGCCGTCGCGCAGCCGCAGTCTGAGCCGCCCGGTCTTCTTGCCCTGTTCGAAGGAGACCGCGGCCAACGCACCGAGGGGGACGACGAGTTCACCCAGGGTCTTGCGCAGCAGGCCGACGTTCTTGTCCCGTCCCGGCGTCAGCCGCAGGGCGTCGCCGTCGAAGGCCCAGGTGCCGTCCTTCTGGATGATTTCCGCCATGAGGGGGATTGTTCCATCGCTTCCGCGAGAGAGTGGTCTATACCCATCCTGGGTTCACCACCGAAGGGAGCGCATGTGAGACGGCACCACAGAACGACTCCCCGTATCAGCCGACTTCTGGGGTCGCTGCTGCTCGTGGCGGCGGCCGGGGCCTTCACCGTCGGGTCGGCACCGGCACCGGCACCGGCACCGGACCCGGCTCCGGCCCCGCTCGGCCGGGTGGTCCCGGCCCCCGCCTCGGTCGAGCCGGGCACATCCCCGTACCGCGTCACCGGCGGCACCGGCATCCGGGTGGACGACTCGCGTGAGGTCCGCCGTATCGGCGCGTACCTCGCGGACGTCCTGCGGCCTTCGACGGGCTACCCTCTGCCGGTCACCTCGCACGGCCAAGGCGGTATCCGACTGCGGCTGGCGAAAGGCCCGTTCGGCGCCGAGGGCTACCGGCTGGAGAGCGGCCGCAAGGGCGTCACCATCACCGCCGCCGAGCCGGCCGGCCTCTTCCACGGCGTCCAGACCCTGCGCCAGCTCCTCCCCGCGGCCGTCGAGAAGGACTCCGTACAGCCCGGGCCGTGGCTGGTCGCGGGCGGCACCATCGAGGACAGCCCGCGCTACGCCTACCGCGGCGCGATGCTCGACGTCTCCCGCCACTTCTTCACGGTCGCCCAGGTCGAGCGCTACATCGACGAGCTGGCCCTCTACAAGGTCAACAAGCTGCATCTGCACCTGAGTGACGACCAGGGCTGGCGCATCGCGATCGACTCCTGGCCGCGCCTGGCGACCTACGGCGGCTCGACCCAGGTCGACGGGGGCAAGGGCGGCTACTACACCAAGGCCGACTACAAGGAGATCGTCCGGTACGCGGCCTCGCGCTACCTGGAGGTCGTCCCCGAGATCGACATGCCCGGCCACACCAACGCGGCCCTCGCCTCGTACGCCGGACTGAACTGCGACGGCGTGGCGCCCCCGCTCTACACGGGCACCGACGTCGGCTTCAGCTCGCTGTGCGTCGGCAAGGACATCACGTACGACTTCGTGGACGACGTCGTCCGTGAGCTGGCAGCGATCACCCCGGGCCGCTCGCTCCACATCGGCGGCGACGAGGCGCACTCCACGAGCCATGCCGACTACGTGAAGTTCATGGACCGGGTGCAGCCGATCGTCGCCAAGTACGGCAAGACGGTGATCGGCTGGCACCAGCTGACCGGCGCGACCCCGGCCCAGGGCGCCCTGGCGCAGTACTGGGGTCTGGACGACACCAGCGAGGCGGAGAAGGCACAGGTCGCGAAGGCCGCGCAGAACGGGACGGGGCTGATCCTGTCCCCGGCCGACCGGATGTACCTCGACATGAAGTACACCGCGGACACCCCGCTGGGCCAGGACTGGGCGGGCCTGGTGGACGTGAAGCGGTCGTACGACTGGGATCCGGGCGCCTATCTGCCGGGAGCGCCCGCCTCGGCCGTGCGGGGCGTCGAGGCGCCGCTGTGGACCGAGACGATCCAGAGCTCCGCCGATATCGAGTACATGGCCTTCCCGCGCCTCGCGGGTGCCGCCGAGCTCGGCTGGTCGCCGGCCGCCACGCACGACTGGGACGCCTACAAGGTGCGGCTCGCGGCGCAGGGGCCGCGGTGGGACGCGCTGGGTATCGGGTACTACCGGTCGCCGCAGGTGCCCTGGCCCGCGCGGTAGTTGGCCCGCGCGGTAGTTCAGGCAGGCTGACGGGCGCCCCGGAGGACCGTACTCCGGGGCGCCCGTCCGTCTGTGCCAGGGACTACAGCCCTGCGATGGGGTTCTTCAGGTTGCCGACCAGCTGCAGTGCGCCGGACGGGTCCGCGAGGTCCACCATCTGCTTGTTGTTGCGCAGCTGGAGCCGGTTGAGGCAGGACAGCGCGAACTCCGGGGCGAACATGTCGTACTGCCGGAACTTGTCGGCGAGTTCGGGCACCGACTCCTGGTAGTCGCGGGTGACGTCCGCGACCGTGCGCCAGAAGTCGTCCTCCGTCAGGATTCCCTCGGTGGCGAGGTTCGCGGCGAGGAAGCGGAAGAAGCAGTCGAAGACGTCCGTGAAGATCGACAGGAGCTTCTTGTCCTCCGGGACCTCGACGCGCAGCCGCTCGACCGTCGGCGGCAGCACCGCGTCCGCGTCCATCACCGCGATCTCCTCGGCGATGTCCTTGTAGATCGCGCGCTGGACCACGCCGTCCTTGAGGACGAGGATCACGTTCTCGCCGTGCGGCATGTAGACCAGGTCGTAGGCGTAGAAGCTGTGCAGCAGCGGGGTGAAGTACGCCCGCAGGTAGCGGCGCAGCCACTCCTTCGGGGTCAGCCCGGACTGCTCGATCAGCGCGCCGGCGAAGGACGTGCCCTCGTGGTCCACATGGGCGAGGGAGGCCATCGTCGCCAGGGACTCGCCGTCCTGGAGCGACGCCACCGGGCTCTCCCGCCACAGGGCGGCGAGCATCTTGCGGTACGGCGAGTAGCGGTCCGTGGCCGCCTCGTACTCCAGGTGCCGGTAGCCCACGGCCGCCCGCTCGCGGATGATCGACAGGCCGGTCGACTTCAGCACCGGGTCGTTGTCGATGAGCTGCGCGAGCCAGTCGTTGATCGCGGGGGTCGCCTCCATGTACGCGGCCGAGAGCCCGCGCATGAAGCCCATGTTGAGGACGGACAGGGCCGTCTTCACGTAGTGCTTCTCGGGGTGGGAGGAGTTGAAGAAGGTCCGGATGGACTGCTGGGCCAGGTACTCGTCGTCGCCCTCGCCCAGGCAGACCAGGTTCCGGCGGGCGACCTCGGCGGCGAAGGTGACGCTGAGTTTGTTCCACCACTGCCAGGGGTGGACGGGGATGAGGAGGTAGTCGTCGGGGTCGAGGCCTTGGTCGGAAAGTGTGACGCGGAAACGGTTCAGCGTCACACTTCCCAGCTCGTCCCTCAGGAAGGACTCGTACTCGATCCCGACCCCCGCCGTGAACGCGGCCCGCGAGCGGTGCGCGGCCAGCCACACCAGGCGGACCGGGCTCGCGGTCTCGGGGGCGTACGACAGGTACTCGTGGATGCCGAAGCCGAGCCGCCCGTTGTTGGCGACGAAGCAGGGGTGCCCCTCGGTCATGCCGGTCTCGATCGCCTGGAAGCCGCTCCGCGCGAGCTCGGCGGACGGGATCTGCGGCTTGGCGAGCTTGTAGCAGGTGCCGGAGAGGGTGGAGGAGATCTCCTCCAGGTAGACCGGGAGGATCTCGTCGCTCAGCCCCAGCGCCGTCTTCAGCTCGATGAAGAAGTCCAGGGCGGCGAGGGGGAGGTCGACGCCGTCTCGATGACGGGATATCGAGTCGGCGTCGACCTGCCAGTGGTCGAGGGCACGCCGGACGGCGGTGAACCCGTACCGGGTCAGACCGTCGTCGCTGCGGACCTCGAAGCGGCCGTCGGCGGTGGCCTCCGGCGTGATGAGCCGCTCGTGCGCGAACTCGGCGAGGGCCTTGCGGACGAGGAGCCGGTTGGCCTTCTCCCAGCGTTCGGGGGAGAGGTGGGCCACGGCGTCGGAGAGGGTCATGCGGTCACCGCCTTCTCGAACTGCTCGCGGGTGCAGAAGCTCAGCAGTGCCTTCTTCTCCGGCTTCTGGATCTCGTGGTCGGGCACGAACCCGACGGCTTCGTTGAGGGCGTGCACGGCCTTGTTGCGCACGTCGGGCTCGACGACGACCCGGGCGGTCGCCGGGTCCTCGAAGAGGTGGGCCATCACGGCGGTGATGACCGCGCGGGTGAAGCCGTGCACGGGGGTGTCGGACGGGGCGACCAGGAAGTGCATGCCGACGTCGCCGGGCCGCGGGTCGTACAGGCCGACCAGCTCGCGGTGGGCCGGGTCGTACTTCTCCATCAGGAAGGCGGGGACGCCGTCGTGCAGACCGAGGAGCGCGTGGTGGTGCTCGTCTGCCGCGATCTCCATGTACGCGCGCTCGACGTCCTCCAGTTTCGCGTCCTGCATCATCCAGAACGCCGCCTTGGGGTGGGTGACCCAGGAGTGCAGCAGCTCGGCGTCCTTCAGGGGGTCGAGCGGGCGCACGGTGAAGGTTCCGGTGACGGTGCTGGTGGTGGTGCTCATACGGCGAACTCCTGGAACGCGATCTTCTTCTCGACCGGGTAGTACTCGCTGCCGAGCAGCTCACGGATGATGTACGCGTTGCGGTACGCGCCCATGCCCAGGTCGGGGGACGTGATGCTGTGCGTGTGGACGCCGGCGTTCTGGAGGAAGACGCCCCGGCCCGTCACATCGATCGCGTAGTTGCGGGCGACGTCGAAGTTGCCGTGCTCGTCGTAGCGGAGGCGGTCGCGGACCGGCTCGAGGAACTCCGGCTCGGCGTACTTGTAGCCGGTGGCCAGGATCAGGCCCTGGGAGCGCAGCTCGTAGTCCTTCTCCTGCTCCTCCTGGCGGAGGGTGAGGGTGTACGTGCCGTCGTCGTGACGCGCGCTGTTCAGCGACGAGTTGGTGAGCAGACGGGTGGGGACCGGGCCACCGAGGTTCTTCTGGTAGAGGAGGTCGAAGATCTCGTTGATCAGGTCGCCGTCGATGCCCTTGAACAGGCCCTTCTGCTCGGCGGTGAGGCGGTAGCGGGTGTGCTCCGGCAGCTCGCGGAAGTAGTCGATGTACTCCGGGGAGGTCATCTCCAGCGTGAGCTTGGTGTACTCCAGCGGGAAGAAGCGCGGGGAGCGGGTGACCCAGTTCAGCTGGTAGCCGTGGACGTCGATCTCGCTGAGCAGGTCGTAGTAGATCTCGGCGGCGGACTGGCCGCTGCCGACCAGCGTGATCGACTCCTTGCGCTGCAACTCCGCCTTGTGCCGCATGTAGCGGGAGTTGTGGATGAAGTCGCCGCCCAGGTCCCGGCAGGCGTCGGGGACGTAGGGCGGGGTGCCGGTGCCGAGGACCAGGTGGCGGGCGCGGTACGTGTCGCCGGCCGTGGTCCGTACGAGGTAGTGCCCGTCCTCGTACGTCACCTCGGTGACCGTCGTGCTGAAGCGGACGCTGCTCAGTTTGTTCGCGGCCCAGCGGCAGTAGTCGTCGTACTCGACCCGCAGGGGGTAGAAGTTCTCGCGGATGTAGAACGAGTACAGCCGGCCCCGCTCCTTCAGGTAGTTCAGGAAGGAGTACGGGGAGGTCGGGTCGGCGAGGGTGACCAGGTCCGACATGAACGGCGTCTGGAGGTGGGCGCCGTCGAGGAACATGCCCGCGTGCCACTCGAAGTCCGGCTTCGACTCCAGGAAGACGCCGTCGAGTTCGGCGATCGGCTCGGTGAGGCAGGCCAGGCCGAGGTTGAAGGGACCGAGCCCGATGCCCACGAAGTCGTAGGTCTTTTTCACGGAGGCGGTGGGCTCAGGAAGCGCGGTCAAGGGACTCTCCCAGGTACTGCTCGGCATGGCCGGCGATCAGGTCGAGAACGGCGGCGATGTCGTCGGTCGTCGTCTCGGGGTTGAGCAGGGTGAACTTCAGGTACTGGCGGCCGGCGACCTTGGTGCCCGCGACCACCGCGTCGCCGGAGGCGAACAGGGCCTTGCGGGCGTACAGGTTGGCCCGGTCGATCTCGGCCGGGTCGGTGACGGCGGCCGGGATGTAGCGGAAGACCAGGGTGGACAGGGACGGCCGGACGACCACGTCGAAACGCGGGTCGGCGGCCAGCAGCTGCCAGCCCTCGGCCGCGAGGTCGCAGACCTCGTCGAAGAGCTGCCCGATCCCGTCGGCACCCATCACGCGCAGCGTCATCCACAGCTTGAGCGCGTCGAAGCGGCGGGTGGTCTGGAGGGACTTGTCCACCTGGTTGGGGATACGTTCCTGCACCATGCGGCGCGGGTTGAGGTACTCCGCGTGGTAGGTGGCGTGGCGCAGCGTGGAGGCGTCGCGGACCAGGACGGCGGAGGAACTCACCGGCTGGAAGAAGGACTTGTGGTAGTCGACCGTGACGGAGTCGGCGCGCTCGATGCCGTCGATGCGGTCCCGGTACTTCATCGAGGCGAGCAGGCCGCAGCCGTAGGCGGCGTCGACGTGCATCCACGCGCCGTACTGGGCGCAGAGCTCGGCGATCTCGGGCAGCGGGTCGATGGAGCCGAAGTCGGTGGTGCCGCCGGTGGCGACGACGGCCATGGGGATCAGGCCGTCCTTCTTGCAGCGCTCCAGCTCGTGGGCGAGCGCGACGGTCTGCATGCGCTTGTCGTGGTCGACGGGGATCGACACGACCGAGTCCGCGCTCAGGCCGAGCAGTTTCGCCGACTTCTGCACGCTGAAGTGGCTGACCTCGGAGGCGAAGACGCGCAGTCTGGCGAGGCTGTCGGTCTTGGCTTCCTCGCGGGCGAGGAGCAGCGCCTGGAGGTTGGACTGGGTGCCGCCGGAGGTGAACACGCCGTCGGCGGCCGGGCCGAGGCCGATGCGGGCGGCCGTCCAGTCGATGAGTTTGCGCTCGATGAGGGTGCCGCCGGCCGACTGGTCCCAGGTGTCCAGGGAGGAGTTGACGGCGGAGAGGACCGCCTCGCCGAGCACGGCCGGGATCACGACCGGGCAGTTGAGGTGGGCGAGGTAGCGGGGGTGGTGGAAGTAGACCGCGTCGCGGAGGTAGACGTCCTCGAGTTCGTCCAGGACCGCCGAGGTGTCGTGCAGCGGCTTGTCGAGGTCGATCCGCTCGATGCGGGGAGCGAGGGCGTCGACGGTGACGCCGGTGAACGGCCGGTCGGTGGTGGCGAGTTTGGCCGCCACCCGCTCGACTCCTTCGGTCACGGAGCGACGGTAGTCCTCCGCGGTGAGGTCATTGAGCAGGTGCGAGCGCATGTGGGGGTCCTCCGGAGGGGAAGAGTCCGTGCGGGACGGGGGAGAGCGGCGAAGCTCCAGGCTTCAACTTAGGTAAGCCTAACCTAATTAACTCGGTTGAAACGCCGACTCTCCCGTGACTGCGATCACTTCAGGCGCAGTTACTCCTGTCGGCGCAGTTACTCCTGCTCGCGCAGCTGTTCCTCGGTCAGGCCCTGACGCCAGTAGCCCACGAAGGTGACCCGGCGGCGGTCGATGCCGCGTTCGCCGACGAAGTGGCGGCGCAGCTGCTTCACACAGGCGGACTCGCCCGCGATCCAGACGTACGGCCTTTCAGCGGGCGGGAGTTGGGCTTCGCGCAGGGCGCCGAGGGCCATGGGGGACCCCTCGGCGCTGCTTTCGTCCTGGACGAGCCAGGTGACCTCGGCGTCGGCCTGCGTCGCCAGGTCCTGGACGGCGCCCGGGTCGTGCACCTCCAGCCACACCCGGGCGCGGGTGCCGGCCGGCAGGGACTCGAGGATCGCCGAGGCGGCCGGGAGGGCGGTCTCGTCGCCCCAGATCAGCACCAGGTCGGTGTCCTCGGGCGGGCGGAAGCGGATCGCGCGGTTGTCCGCGATCGCCGGGCCGAGCAGCTGGACACGGTCGCCCGTGCTCGCCCGGGACGCCCAGCGGGAGGCAGGGCCCGCGGGGGCGGTCGCGCCCGGCTCCATGCCGTGCAGCACGAAGTCGATGTCGATCTCGGTCGTGTTGCCGAGCGCGTCCCGTCGCAGGGCCCGCAGGGTGTACGAGCGCATCACCGCCCGTACGTCGTCCGGAAGTTCGCGCCACCCCTGCCACCAGCCGTCGCCGAGCTCCACCGGGACGGCCGGCTCGCTCTGGCCGGGGTGCGGCAGGAACAGGGACAGGCTCTGGTCGCGCCCGTGCGAGTGGAAGAACGCGAGGTCGGGCCCCGCGAAGGTGACACGGACCAGAGACGGGCCGAGCCGCCTCGTCCGTACGACCTGGAGGGAGAAGAAACGGAACGGGGCGGCTACGGCCGTGGTCATGAGTGCTCCTGAGGCTCAGGAAGGTTGGGGAGTCAGCTGACCTTCTTCGCGTTCTCGAGGGCCTCGGCGAGGTTCTCGAGCAGCGGCACGCACTTGTCGTAGGACAGGATCGGCTCGGGCGAACGCGAGATGACCTGGCCCGCCTTGACCGCGGGCAGCTTCTTCCAGGTGGCCTCGGTGATGTCGGCCGGCTGAATGGTGGAGGAGCGGTCGTCCATCATGATGATGTCGGCCGCGTACTTGTCGACGTTCTCCCAGCTGAGGCTCTCGTACCAGCCGCCGCCCTGCTTCTTGGCGCTCTCCGGGGGCTCGACGAAGTTCACGCCGAGGGCCTTGAAGTACTCCAGGTCGATGGAGAGGTTGGTGCCGGAGACGTAGAACAGCTCCTGGCTCGCGGAACCCGCCATCACCTTGAGGTCGGGCTTGGCCTTGGCGGCCGCGCGCAGCCGGGTGGCGGCCGTCTCGAAGCGCTTCTTGGCGTCGGTGACCTTGGCGGCCGTCATGTCCGCGCCGAGCGACTCGGCCAGCTCCCACATGCGCTGGAGCGGGGCGGTGAGCTGGCGGTCGTAGACGGAGATGCCGACGCTCGGGGCGAGCTTGGCGATCTTGTCCTTGGAGGTCTCGGGGACGTACCAGAGGGTGCCGGCGTCATCGAACATCGTGGAGATCAGCACGTCCGGCGCCAGGGCCGCGTACTTCTCCACGTTGAACTGGTCCCAGACGTTGCCCAGGATCGTGACCTTGCTGATGTCCATGTCGCCGGCCTGGACGTCGGCCTTGCCGTCCGTGGTCTTGGTGGGGCCGAAGACGCCCTTCACCGAGATGCCGTAGTCGTACAGAGCGGCGCCGACGCCGGTGAAGGCGACGATGTTCGCGGGGGTCTTGTCGAGCTTCACCGTCGTGCCACGGTCGTCCTTGAACGTCCAGGGGCCGGACTTGGCGGCGGTCGTCTCCTTGTCCGAGCCACCGCTGTTCGCGTCGTCGTCCCCGCACGCCGCGAGCACGGCACCGAGGCCGAGGGCGCCGCCCGCGGCGAGGATGCCGCGGCGAGTGAGGTGGGTGGCTCTGGCGTTGGACATGGCTACGCTGCTTTCGAACAGGGCGGATCACCGCCGGACGATTCGAAAGGTAGGTTAGCCTAACCTCAGCTCCTGTCTAGGGGGCGGGGGATCGCGGGCGGGAGTTCCGCCCGCTCGCCGGCTCAGCCCACCAGCCCCAACTCCCGTGCGATCAGCATCCGTTGGACCTCGCTCGTGCCCTCGCCGATCTCGAGGATCTTGGAGTCGCGCCACATGCGGGCCACCGGATACTCGTTCATGAAGCCGTAGCCGCCGTGGATCTGGGTGGCGTCGCGGGCGTTGTCCACGGCGATCGTGGAGGAGTAGAGCTTGGCGAGGGCCGCCTCCTTCTTGAAGGGGTCGCCGGTCACCAGGCGGGAGGCCGCGTCGCGCCAGGCGAGGCGGGCGGTGTGGGCCTTCATCTCCATGTCGGCGATCTTGAACTGGATGGCCTGGTTGGCGCCGATCGGGCGGCCGAAGGCGTGGCGTTCCTTGGCGTACTTCACCGACTCGTCCACGCAGCCCTGGGCGAGTCCGGTCGCGAGGGCGGCGATGGCGATGCGGCCCTCGTCGAGGATGCGCAGGAACTGCGCGTAGCCCCGGCCCTGTTCGCCCAGCAGGTTCGCGGCCGGGACGCGGACGTCCGAGAAGGACAGCTCGCGGGTGTCCGAGGCGTTCCAGCCGACCTTGGAGTAGGGGGCGGCGACCGTGAAACCGGGGGTGCCGGACGGGACGATGATCGCGGAGATCAGGGGCTTTCCGTCCGGATTGCGGCCCGTGACCGCCGTGACCGTCACCAGGCCCGTGATGTCCGTACCGGAGTTGGTGATGAAGCACTTGCTGCCGTTGATCACCCACTCGTCCGTCTCCGGGTCCAGCCGCGCCGTCGTCCGGGTCGCGCCCGCGTCCGAGCCGCCGTCCGGCTCCGTGAGGCCGAACGCGCCGAGGATCTCGCCGGAGCAGAGGCGGGGGAGCCACTCCTGCTTCTGGGCCTGGGTACCGAAGAGGTGGATCGGCATCGCGCCCAGGGAGACCCCGGCTTCGAGCGTGATGGCCACCGACGAGTCGACCCGGGCCAGTTCCTCGAGTGCGATGCCGAGGGCGAGATAGTCGCCGCCCATGCCGCCGTACTCCTCCGGGAACGGCAGCCCGAACAGGCCCATGCGGCCCATCTCGCGGACGATCTCGTACGGGAACTCGTGCCGCTCGTAGAAGTCGCCGATCTTGGGCGCCACGACGTCGTGGGCGAACTCCTCCACCGTACGGCGGAGTTCCTCGAGTTCGGGGGAGAGCTTGTGGTCCATCGTGTTCACTGCTCCTGGTGGGAGAGGGCTCGTACGGTGCGGGACGGGCTGGGTCGGCCCAGTCGGTCGGCCATCCAGACGCTTGTGGCGACGAGACGGCCGAGGTCGACTCCGGTGTCGATGCCGAGGCCCCGCAGCATCCACACGAGGTCCTCGGTGGCGAGGTTGCCGGTCGCGGACTTGGCGTAGGGGCAGCCGCCGAGGCCTCCGGCGGAGGCGTCGACGGTGGTGACGCCGTGCTGGAGCGCGGCCAGGGTGTTGGCGAGGGCCTGGCCGTAGGTGTCGTGGAAGTGCACGCCCAGCACGCCTGTGGAGACGCCCTGTTCGTTGAGTGCGGCGAGCAGTTCCAGCACCTGGCCCGGGGTCGCGACGCCGATGGTGTCGCCGAGGCTCAGCTCGTCGCAGCCCATGTCCAGCAGGGCCTTGCACACCCGCACCACCTGGTCGACGGGGACCGCGCCCTCCCACGGGTCGCCGAAGCACATGGAGAGATAGCCGCGTACGTGTCCGCCCTCGGCCCTGGCCCGCGCGACCACCGGCTCGAACATCGCCAGTGCCTCGTCCACCGTCCGGTTGAGGTTGGCCTTCGCGAAGGACTCGGTGGCGCTGGCGAACACGGCGACCCGGCGCGCACCCAGCGCCAGGGCACGCTCCAGGCCGCGCTCGTTGGGCACGAGCACCGGCAGCGCCACCGGCAGGTCGGCGACCAGCGGGAACAGCTTTTCGGCGTCGGCGAGCTGGGGCACCCACTTGGGGTGGACGAAGCTGGTCGCCTCGATCGTGCTCAGGCCCGCGTCGGCGAGGCGGCGGACGAACTCCGCCTTCACCTCGGTCGGCACGGTCGCCTTCTCGTTCTGCAGGCCGTCACGTGCGCCGACCTCGTGGATCCGCACCCGCGCGGGCAGGTCCGGGGCCGGTACGACCATGGGCAGTTCCTGGACGGTCATTCCGCCTCCTCGTGCGGTGCGATGACGGCGAGCACCTGGTCCATGGCGACCGTCGTGCCCGGCATGACGTCGAGCTCGGCGACCGTGCCGGCGTGCGGGGCGGAGATCACGTGCTCCATCTTCATCGCCTCGACCACCAGCAGGCTCTGACCTGAGGTCACCTCGTCGCCGACGGCGACCTTCACGACGGTGACCGTGCCGGGCATGGGGGCGGTGAGCGAGTCGGCGCCGGAGTGCGCGGCCCGGTTGAGGGACGCGGCGACCGGGTCGTGGTCGCGCACGTGCCAGGCGTCGCCGTCGCGGCCCAGCCAGTCGGCGGCGCGGTGGAAGGTGTGACGGACACCGTCCAGGGTCACGGCGACCTGGTCCTCGGTGACGGTGTGCGTGCCACGCGGGACGTACTCCACCGGGTCCTGCACCCGCAGGTGGAAGCCGACGGGCCGGGGCTCCCCGCCCAGCCGCCACCCGCTCGGCACCGAGAACGGGTCGGTCCAGCCCTCGCCCTTCGGGGACAGGGCGTCGAGGCGTACGGCGGCCGCCGCCTCGTAGACCTCTTCGGGTACGTCGGTGGAGACGAGTTCCTCCGCCACGCGCTCCACGAGCCCGGTGTCCAACTCGCCCGCGACGACCGCCGGATGGGCCAGCAGTCGACGCAGGAACCCCGCGTTGGTGGGCACCCCCAGCGTGACCGTCTCCGCGAGGGCGGCCCGGAGTCTGCGCAGCGCGGTCGCGCGGTCGGGGCCGTACGCGATCACCTTGGACAGCATCGGGTCGTACAGGCTGCCCACCTCGGTACCCTCACTGAGCCCGGAGTCGGTGCGTACGCCGTTGCCCTGGGGTTCGTGGAGCCTCAGCACCGTGCCGCCGGACGGGAGGAACCCGCGCGCGCCGTCTTTGATGTACACCGTTTCTGCGCAGATCCGGGCCTCGACCGCGTGCCCGGTGAGCCGGACGTCCTCCTGCGCGAAGCCCAGCCGCTCCCCGGCCGCCACCCGCAGCTGCCACTCCACCAGGTCCAGGCCCGTGATGAGCTCGGTGACCGGGTGCTCCACCTGGAGGCGGGTGTTCATCTCCATGAAGTAGTACGACGACGGGTCCTCGCCCGGGACGATGAACTCCACCGTGCCCGCGCCCCGGTAGCCGCAGGAGCGGGCCGCCTGCACGGCCGCCTCGCCCATCGCCTCACGCGTGGCGGGGTCCAGGAGTACGCTCGGCGCCTCCTCGATGATCTTCTGGTGCCGGCGCTGGAGGGAGCACTCGCGCTCGCCCAGGTGCACCACGTTCCCGTGGCCGTCCGCCAGGACCTGGATCTCGATGTGCCGGGGCCGGTCGATCCACCGCTCGACGAGCAATGTGTCGTCGCCGAAGGAGGCGCGGGCCTCGCGGCGGGCGGCGGTGATCTCGTCGGCCAGCACCGAGGGGTCCCGCACCAGCCGCATGCCCTTGCCGCCGCCGCCTGCCGACGGCTTCAGCAGCACCGGCATGCCGATCTCCTTGGCCGCGTCGGCCAGTTCGGCGTCCGTGAGCCCACTGCCGCTCGATCCGGGCACGACCGGCACGCCGGCCGCCTGCACGGTCTCCTTGGCGCGGATCTTGTCGCCCATGAGAGAGATCGCGTCCGCCGGGGGCCCGATGAAGACCAGCCCCGCGTCGACGCACGCGCGCGCGAAGCCGGCGTTCTCCGCGAGGAACCCGTACCCGGGGTGGACCGCCTGGGCCCCCGTCCGGGCCGCCGCCTCCAGCAGTCGCTCCACCGACAGATAGCTCTCCGCCGCCGGCGCCGGACCGATCCGTACCGCCGTGTCGGCCTCCCGGACGTGCCGGGCGTCCGCGTCGGCGTCGGAGAAGACGGCCACCGAGCGCACACCGAGCGCGCGCAGCGTCCGGATGACGCGTACGGCGATCTCGCCCCGGTTGGCCACAAGCACTGTGTCGAACATGGTCTGTGGTCCCCTCACATCCGGAAGACGCCGAAGGCGGGCTCGCCCAAGGGCGCGTTGGCGCACGCGGTCAGCGCCAGGCCCAGCACCTGCCGGGTCTCCAGCGGGTCGATCACGCCGTCGTCCCAGAGCCGGGCGGTGGCGTAGTAGGCGTTGCCCTGGCGCTCGTACTGGGCGCGGATCGGGTCCTTGAAGGACTCTTCCTCCTCCACCGGCCAGGACTCCCCGCGTGCCTCCAGCTGGTCCCGCTTGACGGTCGCGAGGACGGAGGCGGCCTGCTCGCCGCCCATGACGGAGATCTTGGCGTTGGGCCACATCCACAGGAAGCGGGGCGAGTACGCCCGCCCGCACATCGAGTAGTTGCCCGCGCCGTACGACCCGCCGACCACGACCGTCAGCTTCGGGACCCTGGTGCATGCCACCGCCGTCACCATCTTGGCGCCGTGCTTGGCGATGCCGCCCGCCTCGTAGTCCTTGCCGACCATGAAGCCGGAGATGTTCTGCAGGAACACCAGCGGGATGCCGCGCTGGTCGCACAGCTCGATGAAGTGGGCGCCCTTCTGGGCGGACTCGGAGAACAGGATGCCGTTGTTGGCGACGATCCCGACCGGGTGGCCGTGGATCCGGGCGAAGCCGGTGACGAGGGTCTGCCCGAACTCGGCCTTGAACTCGGCGAACCTCGAGCCGTCGGCCACGCGCGCGATGATCTCGCGTACGTCGTAGGGGGTGCGGGAGTCGACGGGCACCGCGCCGTAGAGCCCGTACGGGTCCACCTTCGGCTCGACGGCCGCCGTGACCTCCCAGGGCAGCGTCCCGCGCGCGGGGAGGGTGGCGGCGATGTTCCGCACGATCCGCAGGGCGTGGGCGTCGTCCTCGGCGAGGTGATCGGTCACGCCCGACACACGCGCGTGGACCTCGCCGCCGCCGAGCTCCTCGGCGGTGACGACCTCGCCGGTGGCGGCCTTCACCAGTGGCGGACCGCCCAGGAAGATCGTGCCCTGGTTGCGCACGATCACGGCCTCGTCGCTCATCGCCGGGACATACGCCCCGCCGGCCGTGCACGACCCGAGCACGGCGGCGATCTGCGGGATCCCGGCGCCGGACATCCGCGCCTGGTTGTAGAAGATCCGCCCGAAGTGCTCGCGGTCGGGGAAGACCTCGTCCTGCATGGGCAGGAAGGCCCCTCCGGAGTCCACGAGGTAGATGCAGGGCAGGCGGTTCTCGAGCGCGACCTCCTGCGCGCGCAGATGCTTCTTCACCGTCATCGGGTAGTACGTCCCGCCCTTGACGGTGGCGTCATTGGCGACGATCACGCACTCGCGCCCGCTGACCCGCCCGATCCCGGCGATGACACCGGCGGCCGGTGCCTGTCCGTCGTACAGCCCGTCGGCGGCGAGGGGGGCCAGCTCCAGGAAGGGGGAGCCGGGGTCCAGGAGGGTGTCCACGCGGTCCCTCGGCAGCAGCTTCCCGCGCGCGGTGTGTCTGGCCCGTGCCTTCTCACCGCCGCCCAGCCGGGCCACGGCCAGCTTGCCGCGCAGCTCCTCCACGAGGGCGCGGTGCGCCTCCTCGTTGGCCCGCCAGGCCTCCGACGCGGGGTCTGCCGCGCTCGTCAGCTCCGGTGCCTCTCGCATTCTGCGGTCCCCTCACCCAGCGATCGTCTGTTAATGAGCGTTAACCATTGCCTCCAGGTTAACGACCGCTAACCTCCCTGTCTAGAATTGCTTCCATGGCCACCAGAACCGACGCCCCCACCCGTCGCGAGCAGATCCTCAGGGAGGCCGCGCGGCTGTTCGCCGAGCGTGGCTTCCACGGCGTCGGAGTCGACGAGATAGGCGCCGCGGTCGGCATCAGCGGTCCCGGCCTCTACCGGCACTTCGCGGGCAAGGACGCGATGCTCGCGGAGCTGCTGGTCGGCATCAGCGGCCAGCTGCTGACCGGCGCGAAGCAGCGCCTGAAGGAGGCGGACGGGGTACCCCCCGAGGCGGTCCTCGACTCGCTCATCGAGGGGCACATCGACTTCGCGCTCGACGACCGTCCCCTCATCACCCTGCACGACCGTGAGCTGGACCGCCTCCGCGACAGCGACCGCAAGCTGGTGCGACAGCTCCAGCGGCAGTACGTCGAGCTATGGGTGGAGGTGGTCCGGGAGGTGTATCCGGGGCTGACCGAGCCGACGGCCCGCTCGGCGGTGCACTCGGTCTTCGGGCTGCTGAACTCGACCCCGCACCTGGGAAGGCCGGGCGCCCTTCCCGGTCGAGGGGCCACGGCGGAGCTGCTGCACCGGATGGCGCGCGGGGCGTTCGCGGCGGCGTGAGCGTGATGAGCGTTACCCCCACCCAACCCTGGACCGCCTCCGTACTCGCCAGTATCTTTGATGAGCAAGCGCTTAGCCATCGGACCGCAATCATCGGTTGAGGAACCCCGACGGCGAGCAACCACGTACGCGAGAGCGGCGCCGGTTTAGGCGCAGAGAGGGGCCGGCGGTGCGCCGTACGGTGTTCAACGAGGACCACGAGGCGTTCCGGGAGACCCTGCGGGCCTTCATCGAGGCCGAGGTCGTCCCCGTGTACGACGAGTGGTTCGCCGCGGGCCAGGCGCCGCGCGACTTCTACTACAAGCTCGCCGAGCTGGGCGTCTTCGGCATACGCGTCGACGAGGAGTACGGCGGCGCCGGCATCGACTCGTACAAGTTCGAGGCCGTGCTGTACGAGGAGACCGCCCGCGCGGGTGTCTCCTTCGGCGGCTCCGGCGTGCACGTCCTCCTCGGCCTGCCGTACATCAAGCTGCTCGCCACCGACGAGCAGAAGAAGCGCTACCTGCCGAAGTTCGTCTCCGGTGAGGAGATGTGGGCGATCGCGATGACCGAGCCGGGCACCGGCTCCGACCTCGCGGGCATGAAGACCACCGCCAAGCTCTCCGAGGACGGCACGCACTACGTCCTCAACGGCGCCAAGACCTTCATCACCGGTGGCGTGCACGCCGACCGCATGATCGTCTGCGCCCGCACCTCCGCGCCCACCGCCGAGGACCGCCGCCACGGCATCTCCCTCTTCGTCGTGGACACCAAGGCCGAGGGCTACTCCGTCGGCCGCAAGCTCGACAAGCTCGGCCTGAAGACCTCCGACACCGCCGAGCTGGCGTTCGTCGACGTCAAGGTCCCCGTCGAGGACCTCCTCGGCGAGGAGAACAAGGGCTTCTACTACCTCGGCCACAACCTCGCCTCCGAGCGCTGGGGCATCGCCTTCGGCGCCTACGCGCAGGCCAAGGCGGCCGTCCGGTTCGCCAAGCAGTACGTCCAGGACCGCGTCGTCTTCGGCAAGCCCGTCGCCGCCTTCCAGAACACCAAGTTCGAGCTGGCCGCCTGCCAGGCCGAGGTGGACGCCGCCGAGGCCGTCGCCGACCGCGCCACGGAGGCCCTGGACGCCGGTGAGCTGACCCCGGCCGAGGCCGCCAGCGCCAAGCTGTTCTGCACCGAGGTCGCGCACCGCGTGATCGACCGCTGCCTCCAGCTGCACGGCGGCTACGGCTTCATGAACGAGTACCCGATCGCTCGCCTGTACGCGGACAACCGCGTCAACCGCATCTACGGCGGCACCAGCGAGATCATGAAGACGATCATCGCGAAGGACATGGGTCTGTAAGGTCCCGGTAATTACTGACCAGTAGAAATGACTGCATGAGTCAGGCACTTCAGTCTCTCCTCGATCTGCTCGACCTCGAGCAGATCGAGGAGAACATCTTCCGCGGCCAGTCCCGGTCCGCCGTCGTCCCGCGCGTCTTCGGCGGGCAGGTCGCGGCCCAGGCGCTGGTCGCCGCCGGGCGGACGGTCCCCACGGACCGCCTCCCCCACTCCCTGCACGCGTACTTCCTGCGCACCGGCGACCCCGGCGCGCCCATCGTCTACACCGTCGACCGCATGAACGACGGCCGCTCCTTCACCGCGCGCCGCGTCCTCGCGATCCAGCACGGGCAGCCGATCTTCGCCCTCTCCGCCTCCTTCCAGCGGTACGAGGAGGGCTTCGAGCACCAGGCCCCGATGCCGTCCGCCCCGGACCCGGCCACGCTGCCCACCTCCGAGGAACGCCTGCGCGGCTACGACCACATCGCCCCCGAGGTGGTCGAGAAGTTCCTGGAGGCCCGCGAGGCGATCGACCTGCGCTACGTCGACGAGCCGCCGTTCGGGAAGTTCGGCGAGCCGCGCGAGCCGCACAGCCAGGTCTGGTTCCGCACCAACGGCAAGCTCGACGACGACCCCCTCCTGCACGTCGTCCTCGCCACGTACGTCTCCGACATGACCCTCCTCGACTCGGTCCTGCTGGCGCACGGCCGCGGCGGCTGGGCGGTCGGCGACGTCGTCGGGGCCTCCCTGGACCACGCGATGTGGTTCCACCGCCCGTTCCGCGCCGACGAATGGCTCCTTTACGACCAGGAGTCGCCATCGGCGTACGGAGGCCGCGGCCTGGGCCAGGCCCGGATCTACACGCAGGACGGACGGCTCGCCATCTCGGTGATCCAGGAAGGCGTGGTCCGAGTCCCCCGGTCGGACTGAGGCGGGCCACTGCCTCAAGATGACGGGTTGCATGTGCGGGACTAGGCTGTGTGAGTGAAAGCGCCGCAGCGCGCGGCATGCCCGGCCGACGTGGTTTCCGGTGACGCGGGACCACAGCCGCAGTACTCGCCCGCAGAACCGCGCGGGTGATCTGGAGGCGTCGGCGGTCGCGTCCGTGCTTCTCATGAAAAGCGGTGACACCGAGACCGTGCCGCATCTCTTCTCTTTGCGGCGGCGGCCATCACCCTCGTGCGTTCTTCCTTGAGCCGCGAGAAACGATGGATCGAGGTTTTCTCATGCAAGCCCAACGTGCGAGGCGCCTTTTCGCGGCGTCCGCTGCCGGTGTGCTCATGGCCGGTGGCGCCGCGATCGGCGCGGCGGGCACCGCTTCGGCGGCCGCCCCGAGCCACGACTCCAACTACTCCAGCCACGGCGGCTGGAACGACGATGATGACGACGGCTACGGCGGCTACGGCCACGGCGGCTACGGCGACCACGGCGGCGGCGGTGGCTACGGTGGTGGCCACGGTGGTGGCCACGGCGACGGTGGCGGCCATGGTGGCGGCGGTCACGGTGGTGGCGGCCATGGTGGTGGCGGCCATGGTGGCGGCGGTCACGGTGGCGGCGGCCATGGTGGCGGCGGTCACGGTGGCGGCGGCGGTCACGGTGGCGGCGGTGGCGGCGGCCACGGCGGCGGCGGCGGTGGCGGAGGCCACTGACGTCACAGATCCGACCGCAGTGAAATCACGATGTGCGACTCCGTTCACCGGGGTCGCACATCGCGGCATTTCACGGCGTCGGCGCGTGAACCGCCTGAGCCGGGCCCGGCTTGCTACGCCAGGCCCGCTTCCGTCAGCAGATACGCCGTCATCGGGTCGTAGTACCGCGGGCTGAGGACGTGGTCGTCCAGTGGCACCGTCACCTGGAGGGTGCCCTCCGACTCGGCGAGGAACAGGGCCGGGTCGTTGGAGTCGGCGTAGCCGACGGAGTCGATGCCGTGCTGTCCCGCGAAGCCCGCCCAGCCGTGGTCGGCGACGACCAGGTCGGGGAGGGGACGGCCCTCGCGCTCGAGACCGGTGAGGATCGCGCGCATCGGCTCGCCGGAGTGGGTGTGCCAGAGGGTGGCGCCGTGCTCCAGCACCGCCACGTCCGCGAACTGCATGACGTAGCCCTCGTCGGTCTGCAGCAGGTCCGGGATGACGACGATCTCGCAGCCCGCGGTGCGCAGCGCGGCGGCCGTCGCGCGGTGCACGTCGAGGAGGCCGCCCGGGTGGCCGGTGGCGAACAGCACCCGCTGCCCGCCCTCGGCCGCCTTGCGCAGCCGGCCCGCCAGCCGCTCCAGGGCGGCGACGGTCAGCTCGGGGTCGATGGTGTCCTGTCCGTACCGGTACTCGGGGTCGTCGTTGACGCCGGCCCGCTCCGCCATCACCGCGAGCACGTCCTGCTCGTCGCTCCAGCGGTCGCCGAGTTCGAGCCCGAGCCAGAAGTTGCGGTCGCCGTTCGCCAGCTTGCGGTAGTGGGAGAGGTTGTTCTCGCGGGGCGTGGCGACGTCGCCCGCGATGCGCGTCCGCACGAGGTGGTCGACGAGTTCGGTGCGGCTGGGTGTCCCGGGTATCGGCATGGCTCCCATTGTGAGGCAGCCGGCTGTGCCCGAACCTGACGTCCCGCACGCTGGGACACGCGTCACGCCGGTCAGTGCGACTTGAGCGCGAACCAGAGCTCCATCCGTACGTCCGGGTCGTCCAGGTCCGCCGCCAGCAGCGCCGCGCACCGGGCGATCCGTTGCCGCACGGTGTTGCGATGCACCGTCAGGGCCACCGCCGTGCGGTCCCAACTGCCGTGCAGGGACAGCCAGGTGCGCAGGGTCTCGGTGAGGGCGGGGGCGGCGGCGATCGGGGCGAGGAGGGTGCGGGCGTGTGCCGCCGCCTCGTCGTGCGGGACCAGTTCCGCGAGGCCGGGGTGGGCGCCGTGGCGGACCAGCGGGGCGCGGGTGGCCCGGGCACGGGCCAGGGCGCGGGCCGCCTGGGTGTCGGCGGCCGGCCAGTCCGGCGGCGCGACGGCCGCGCTCACGCCCAGCGTCCAGCCGGGCTGCGCGGCCGGTTCGCGGTCGGCGGGCACCAGGATCCGTACGACGCCGTCGGCGAGGTCGACCAGCGCGGACCCGAGCGTCGCGCCCAGCGCGGAGGCGGCCACCGGGTCGGCGGCCTGGGTGTTCGGACGGGCGTGTACGACTCTCCAGTGCCCGGCCCCCAGCAGCGGGGCCACCGTCCCCGGCTCGGCACCCAGCAGCAGCCGTACGAGCGCCGACGAGCGGGCCGCACCCGTGCCGCTCTGGTGCTCGCCGGTGAGGAGGGAGAGCAGCACGGCGGCCACGGAAGCGATGGTGTGGTCACCCGGGTCACGCTGCGGCGCCGCGACCCCGAGCGCGAAGCCCTGCCCCGTACCGAGGGCGTAGACCGCGAGGTGAGCACCGGCCGCGGTGTCGGTGGCGGTGGAGGACGGGCGGCTGGTCACGACGCGCGTGAGCCGCGCCAGCGCGGTGCGCGCCTGGTCGGCGGGGGCTTTCCCAGCCGAGGCGATCTCCGTGCCGTCCGGGCCGTACAGCACTGCCCAGCCGCTCACCCGCTGGGCCAGCTGGCGCAGTACCGAGGGGACCGGGTCGGGACGGGAGGCCGCGGCGGCCAGGCTCTGCTGGGCCTCCGTGACGCGGCGGAGTTCGGCCAGGCGGGACTGGGCCATCAGCTGCCAGACCGCGCGGGCCACGCCCGAGAACGTGGTCTGCGGGGGGACCTCGAGGAGCGGCAGCCCGTACGCGTCGCAGGCCGCGACCAGGGCGCGCGGCACCGTGTCGTGCACCGGCGCCAGCCCGAAGCCGAGGGCCGCGCCGCCCGCGGCCACGATCCGGGAGACGTAGTCGTCGAAGTAGGTGCCCGACCCGGCCGCCTCCGCGATGTGCACCCCGGCCGTCAGCAGCAGCTCGCCGCCCAGCAGGTACGGATACGGGTCGGCCATCTCCGAGGTGTGCGCCCAGTGGATCACCAGGCCGGGGTCGGACGGCCCCGCGATCTGGCGCAGGGCCAGGTCCTCACGGGCCAGCAGGGCCGACAGCGGGACTGGCGGGGTCGGTGGGACCGCTGGTGCGGACGGTGCCGATGACGTGGATGACGTGGATGACGTGGATGACGTGGATGACGTGGATGACGCGGATGACGCGGATGTGCCCGGCATGGTGTGCGTTCCCTCCATCCCGAACCGGTTGAGATGGATGAAACGTACACTTCGCAGTCGCTTTCCGGCCACCTAATGTCAGTCCGGACCGGCAGCCACGGGTACGGGCGGATGTCCCCGAGAACCGCTGCCGACCGTCCCCCGGTATTGCACGACACGCCACCGAGAGCGCGCGAAGGAGGGCCCCATGGCCGTCGACTACACAGTGATCGTCGTCTACCTGGCCGGCATGCTGGCCATGGGCTGGTGGGGCATGCGCCGCGCCAAGTCGAAGAGTGAGTTCCTCGTGGCCGGGCGTCGCCTCGGTCCCGCCATGTACTCCGGCACCATGGCCGCCATCGTTCTCGGCGGCGCGTCCACCATCGGCGGGGTGGGACTCGGATACCAGTACGGGCTCTCCGGCGCCTGGATGGTCTTCACCATCGGCCTCGGGCTCCTCGCCCTGTCCATCTTCTTCTCCGCCCGTATCGCCCGTCTCAAGGTCTACACCGTCTCCGAGATGCTCGACCTGCGCTACGGCGGCCGGGCCGGCCTGATCTCGGGCGTCGTCATGTGGGCGTACACCCTCATGCTCGCCGTCACCTCGACCATCGCGTACGCCGCGATCTTCGACGTCCTCTTCGACATGAACCGGACCGTCGCGATCATCCTCGGCGGCTCGATCGTCGTCGCGTACTCCACGCTCGGCGGCATGTGGTCCATCACGCTGACCGACATGGTGCAGTTCGTGGTGAAGACGATCGGCGTGCTGCTCCTGCTCCTGCCCATCGCCGTCGTCAAGGCGGGCGGCTTCAGCGAGATGAAGGCCAAGCTGCCCACCGAGTACTTCGACCCGCTGGGCATCGGCGGCGAGACGATCTTCACGTATGTGCTGATCTACACCTTCGGCATGCTGATCGGTCAGGACATCTGGCAGCGCGTCTTCACCGCCCGCAACGACCGGACGGCGAAGTGGGGCGGCACGGTCGCCGGCACCTACTGTCTGGTGTACGCCCTCGCCGGCGCCGTCATCGGTACGGCCGCCAAGGTGCTCTACCCGAAGCTCGGCAGCCCGGACGAGGCCTTCGCGACCATCGTCAAGGACGAACTGCCCGTCGGCGTCCGGGGCCTGGTGCTGGCCGCCGCGCTCGCCGCCGTGATGTCGACGTCCTCCGGCGCCCTCATCGCCTGCGCCACCGTCGCCAACAACGACATCTGGTCGCGGCTGCGGGGCATCGGGCGGAAGTCCGAGGGCGAGCACGACGAGGTCAAGGACAACCGTGTCTTCATCCTGGTCATGGGGGTCGCGGTCATCGGCACGGCCATCGCCCTCAACAACGTCGTCGAGGCGCTGACCGTGGCGTACAACCTCCTCGTCGGCGGGCTCCTCGTCCCCATCCTCGGCGGGCTGCTGTGGAAGCGCGGCACGGTGCACGGCGCCCTGGCCTCCGTCGTGGTCGGCGGCCTCGCCGTGATCGGCCTGATGGCGACCTACGGCATCCTCGCCAACGAGCCGGTCTACTACGGCCTGCTGGCCTCCCTGGTCACCTACCTGGTCGTCTCCCTGGCCACCCCGGCCACCGACGCCGCCGTGCTCGCCGCCTGGCGCGAGCGGCTGGCGGGCCGGTCCTCCGAACCCTTGTCCGAACCGGTCCCGGCTGCCCAGTAAAGTCGGGGAGCAGGTAGTACATACGCGGAAAAGCGTAGGAAAGAAGGCAGTTCCATGAGCAGTAACGAGACGCCTCGCGGCCCCGTCGACTCGTCCCGCGTCCCGCGGTACGCCGGCCCCGCGACCTTCGCCCGGCTGCCCCGCCTCGACGAGGTCGGCACCGCCGACGTCGCCGTCGTGGGTGTGCCGTTCGACTCGGGCGTCTCGTACCGGCCGGGCGCGCGCTTCGGCGGCAACGCCATCCGCGAGGCGAGCAGGCTCCTGCGTCCGTACAACCCGGCGCAGGACGCCTCTCCCTTCGCGCTCGCCCAGGTCGCGGACGCCGGTGACATCGCGGCGAACCCGTTCAACATCAACGCGGCCGTGGACACCATCGAGGCGGCCGCCGACGACCTGCTCGGCACGGGCGCCCGCCTCATGACCCTCGGCGGCGACCACACCATCGCGCTGCCGCTGCTGCGCTCGGTGGCCAAGAAGCACGGTCCGGTCGCGCTGCTGCACTTCGACGCGCACCTCGACACCTGGGACACCTACTTCGGTGCCGAGTACACGCACGGCACCCCGTTCCGCCGCGCGGTGGAGGAGGGCATCCTCGACACCGAGGCGCTCTCCCACGTCGGCACCCGCGGCCCGCTCTACGGCAAGCAGGACCTCTCCGACGACGAGAAGCTCGGCTTCGGCATCGTCACCTCGGCGGACGTCTACCGCCGCGGCGCCGACGAGGTCGCCGACCAGCTGCGCCAGCGCATCGGCGACCGCCCGCTGTACATCTCCATCGACATCGACTGCCTCGACCCCGCGCACGCTCCGGGTACGGGAACGCCGGAGGCGGGCGGCATGACCTCCCGCGAGCTGCTGGAGATCCTGCGCGGCCTGGCGTCCTGCAACCTGGTCTCGGCCGACGTCGTCGAGGTGGCGCCCGCCTACGATCACGCCGAGATCACGTCCGTGGCCGCGTCCCACACGGCGTACGAACTGACCACGATCATGTCCCGCCAGATTGCTGAGGCTCGCGCGAAGTGACTCACGACCACGACCTGGAACTCCGTCCCACGCCCGCCCAGACGGAGGCAGCGCTGAACCCTCCCCCCGGCCGCAACGGCGGAGACCTGGTCGTGGAGACCCTGGCCGGGCTCGGCGCGACGACCGTCTTCGGCCTGCCCGGCCAGCACGCCCTCGGCATGTTCGACGCGCTGCGCCGCTCGGACCTGCGGTACGTCGGCCTGCGGGTGGAGAACAACGCCGGTTTCGCGGCGGACGCGTACGGCCGGGTCACCGGTGAGGCGGCACCCCTGCTGCTGTCGACGGGCCCCGGCGCGCTGACCTCGCTCGCCGCGCTCCAGGAGGCGGTCTCGGCCTCCGCCCCCGTTCTCGCGATCAGCAGCCAGATCCCCACCGCGGGCCTGGGCGGCGGCCGCCACGGCTATCTGCACGAACTCCCCGACCAGGCGGCCTCGTTCCGGGGCATCGTCAAGTCGGTCCACACCGTCCGCGCCCAGTCGCAGATCCCGTCGGCGATCACTGCGGCCTGGAAGTCGGCGCTGACCGCTCCGCACGGCCCGGTGTGGGTGGAGATCCCGCAGGACGTGCTGCTGGCCGAGACGGCCCTGCCGGTGGTGACGGCGGTCGACGCGACCCCCGATGAGCTGCCCCCGCGCCCCGAACTGACCGCCGTGGCGGCCGACCTGCTGTCCCGCGCCGCCCGCCCGGCGATCATCGCGGGCGGGGGAGTGGTGCGGGCGGACGCGTCCGGCAAGCTGAGGCAGCTGGCCGAGAAGCTGAACGCCCCCGTGGTCACCACCTTCGGCGGCAAGGGCGCCTTCCCCTGGACGCACCCACTGTCGTTGCAGTCCTGGCTGGAGGACCGGCACACCACGGACCTCCTGGAGGACGCGGACGTCCTGCTGGTCGTGGGCTCGGGCCTGGGCGAACTCTCCTCCAACTACCACACGTTCAAGCCGCGCGGCCGCGTCATCCAGATCGAGGCGGACCTCGGCAAACTGGAGTCCAACCACCCGGCGCTCGGCATCCACGCGGACGCCCGACTCGCCTTGCAGGCGCTGCTGGAGACGGTGGAGGAGCGGGCGGACGAGACGGCCCGGGAACGGGTGCGCACCCTGCTCGCGAAGGTCGCCGAACGCATCGCCGCCCAGGAACTCACCCTGGAACAGAACGTGTTGGCGTCGGTCCGCCGGGCCCTCCCGGCCGACTCCCCGTCCTTCTGGGACATGACCATCCTGGCCTACTGGGCGTGGTCGGCCTTCGACGCGAAGGCACCCAACGCCATGCACTCCGCGCAGGGCGCCGGCGGCCTTGGCTACGGCTTCCCGGCGGCCCTCGGCGCGGCCGCCGCCGACCCGACCCGCCCGGTGCTCGCGGTGTCGGGCGACGGCGGCGCCCTGTACTCCATCGCCGAGCTGGCGACGGCCCGCCAGTACGACCTGAACGTCACCTGGCTCATCGTCGACGACGGCGGCTACGGCATCCTGCGTGAGTACATGACCGACGCCTTCGGCCAGGCCACGGCGACCGAGCTGAGCCGCCCGGACTATGTGGCGCTGGCCGAGTCGTTCGGGGTCCCGGGGGTGCGTACGTCCCCGGAGACCCTGGAGGCCGATCTGGCGAAGGCGTTGGCAGCGCCAGGGCCGGCGGTGGTCGTCCTCCCGGCGGTCCTGCGGATGTTCGCGCCGACGCACCTCGGCTGAGCCGTCCTGCGGATCAGCAGCCGCCCGGCCCCACCCCGTCGATACGGCCGCCGAAGTCGCCGAGGTACTGCGAGCGCCAGTCGCCGTTGAAGACGTCCCGCTTCTCGACCGGGCCCCAGTTGATGAAGCAGGCGCGGGTGCTCGCGACGAAGGAACCGACGTGGTCGTGCAGGCTGGGCGGCATGTCGCGGTAACCGCTGCGGGACGTCCACTCCCAGTAGTCGCCGCCGAAGCCCTCCCCGCTCCAGAAACACACCGAGCCGTCGGGGCAGGAGGGGGCGGCGGCCTGCGCGGAGGCGCCCTGCGCGGGCAGCACCAGGGCGGTCAGGGTGAGGGCGGCGGCCAGGGACCAGGAACGAAGCTTCACGACGCTCTCCAGAAAAGGGAGTTGGGGCACCTCGACGAAGCTGCCGAGGTGCCCCCATGCTCTTGTCCCGGGGCGGGGACGCGCCCGAGTCCAAGATCGACGTCACCTGTGTGAGGGAAGTAGTAGGACTGGGCGCCCGGGCCTACCAGATCGCCTCGACCCACTCCGGGTGGTCGATGAACGGGTTGCGGTTGTGCTGGTAGGTGTCGTAGATGACCTGGTTGCGCTTCTCCTCGAAGGCGCTCGGCGGGTCCTCGTCGTTCCACTGCTTGAGTACGGAGAGCTTGCCCATGTAGGGGTTGCTGCCGTTGTTGACGCTCTCGTTGGGCTCCAGGTCGGCGAAGCCGTCGTCGCCCTCGTAGCGGACCGTCATGTAGAGGATCATGCGGGCCACGTCGCCCTTGTCGGCGTCGCGGGGCTCGAAGGAGTCGGAGTCGGTGAGGCTGCCGCCGCCGTTGGTGACCGTGCTGCCGCCGTTGTCGAAGTCCTTGTTGCCGCGGATGCTGTTGACCTGGACGTCCGCGGGGCGCAGGTGGTGCAGGTCCGTGCCGGGACCGGTCACCTCGCCGAAGTCGCCGTGGGACTTGGCCCACGTGTGCTCGCGGTTCCAGTCGCCGACGTCTCCGCCGTTGAGGGACTTGGCGCGCGAGACACCGCTGTACAGCAGGATCACGTTGCTGCTGTTGTTCGGGTCCTGGTCGGTGGCCATGAGCGCGTTCCAGACCGCGGAGTACGAGATCTTGGTCTGGCTGCTGATGATCGTGTGCAGCGAGGACTTCAGGCTCGTGCCGGTCTTGCCGATCGCGTTCTTGTAGTACGTCGAGTCGTACGCGGTCGTCGTGGCCGCGGCGGGGGTCGCGGTCAGGGCCGGGGCGGTGAGGCCGACCAGGACGGCGGCGGTGGTCAGTGCCACCGACTTCCAGCGGCCTATGCGTGTCGCCAGCATGTGGGGTGTCCCATCTACGCGGGTTGAATGGAGGCGGCAGACGGGAGCGTGGCATGGACATGCGGTCGTGTAAATAAACTGAACATGTCGATTAAGTGACTGGCACCGGCAATTCGCCCCTTGTCTACGCGAGTTGACACACCGAAACAGCCCCCGACCAGGTGGCCGGGGGCTGTTGGGTCCGCTTGGGTCCGCTTCGGTCAGCTCACGTCCGACGGGTCCAGCCGGTAGAGCGTCGACGTCGACTGGGTGTTCTGCGAGTCCGAGTTCGTCTCCGTGCTCGACTCCGAGGTCGTCGTCTTGCTGTACGCGCTCTCCTTCACCGCGGTGCCGTACTTCTGCACCCAGGCGGTGACCGCGGTGCTGGCGCTGTTGTTGCCGCCCATGCCGCCGCCCATGCCTGAGCCGCCGACCTGGATGTAGTGCAGCTCGCCCTTCTTCACCAGCTCCTTGAGCTTGGCGACCGTCATGCCGTTGTCGCTGCCGGTGAAGCCCCACATGGAGATGACGGGCTTGTGGGTGCTCAGGATCAGCTGCCCGGCGCTCTGTGAATTGGACACCGCGAGCAGCCACTTGGCGCCGTCCTGGTGCTTCTCCAGATACGAGATCAGCTCGCTGCTGGTTTCGCCGCCCATGCCGCCACCGCCCATGCCGCCCCCGTTACCACCGCCGGACTGACCGTCCGCGCCGTTCGGGGCCGTGCCGTTCTCGCCGCCGGGGAAGCCGCCGGCCTGGCCGCCTGCGGTACCGCCGCCGGGCATCTCGCCACCGCCCGGGAAGCCGCCGTTCTCGCCGCCCTGCGGGGCACCGCCGGGCATCTCGCCGTTCGCGCCGCCGCCGGGCGTCATCTGGCCGCCCTCCTGGCCGGCCGCCTGACCGCCCTGCTGGGTTCCGCCGGGCATTTCGCCGCCGCCCGGACCGCCGCCGTTGCCGCCGGGGCCGCCCTGGCCGCCACCGCCGCCGAAGCCGCTCCCGGTCGACGGGCCGGCGGTCGGGTTGCTGCCGCCCATGCCGCCGCCGGCGCCGCCCGCACTCGCCGGAACGGCGACCGCGTACGCCGTCGGACCCGCGAGGGCCGCGACGATCGCGGCGGCCACCGACGCCGCCAGCAGCCGTGCGCGGTTGCCGGAACGGAAGAGGAACAGACCCACGATCGCCAGCACCATGACCACCGCGATGGCCGGCCACAGCCAGCTGTTCCAGTCGGTGGCCCGGCGCAGCAGCACGACCGCCCAGACACCGGTGACCGCGAGTCCGGCGGGCAGCACCCACGACCAGCGCACGTCGCCGCCGCGGAAGGCGCGCAGCAGCATGGTGCCGCCGCCACCGCACAGGACCGCGATGCCGGGGGCGACGGCGGTCGTGTAGTACGGGTGCATCGTGCCCTCGGCCATGGCGAACGTCAGGTAGTGCAGCAGCATCCAGCCGCCCCACAGCACCAGCGCGGCGCGGGTGAGGTCGGTGCGCGGGGCGCGGCCGCACAGCACCAGGCCGCCGACGAGGGCGATGGCCGCGAACGGGATCAGCCAGGAGATCTGGCCGCCCAGGATGTCGTTGAACAGCCGGCCGAGGCCCGCGGTGCCGGAGAAGCTGCCGCCTCCGCCCCCGCTGCCGCCGTTGCCCTCGCCGCCGAAGACCCGGCCGAGGCCGTTGTAGCCCATGATCAGGTCCCAGGCCGTGCCGTCCGTCGAACCGCCGATGTACGGCCGGTCGTCGGCGGGCACGAGCGAGACGGCCGTCGCCCACCAGAAGCTGGAGACGGCCAGGACCACGCCCGCGAGCAGCAGGTTCACGATGCGCTTCACGAGCTTCGGCCTGGCCGCGTAGAGGTAGACCGCGAAGACGGCGGGCAGCGCGATGTAGCCCTGGAGCATCTTCGTGTTGAACGCGAGGCCGAAGCAGGCCGCCGAGCCGAGCAGCGGCAGCAGCTTGCCGTTCGTGGTCGCCCGCAGGGCGAGTGCCGCGCCCGACACCATCAGGAACACCAGCAGGGTGTCGGGGTTGTTGTCCCGGTTGATGGCGACCGTGATCGGGGTCAGCGCGAGGACGAGTGCGGCGACCGTCGCCGCGCCGTGGCCCCACACCCGCTTCACGGAGGTGTGCAGGATCCAGATCGTCGCGAGGGCGACGAGGATCATCGGCAGCATCATCTGCCAGGTGCCGAACCCGAAGATCCGGCAGGACAGGCCCATGACCATCAGCGCGAACGGTGGCTTGTCGACGGTCATGAAGTTGCCCGCGTCCAGCGAGCCGAAGAACCACGCCTTCCAGCTCTGCGTACCGCTGAACACGGCGGAGCTGTAGAAGCTGTTCAGGCCGGAGCCGGACAGGTTCCAGGAGTAGAGCACCGCCGCCAGGATCAGGATCGCGATCAGCGCGGGCAGCGACCAGCGGGGCGACTTCTCCGGGGGCGCCGCGGGTACGGCCGGCGGCGGCGAGTCGGGGGTCACGGTCGTATGAGGGTGTGGATCGGTGGCAGATGTCACGCTCGGCAGGATGTCGAGCGGGGGTGAGCGAGGGCTGTGCCGCAGCTGGCTCCTGGCTGTGAAAAAACAAAGGAGTCAGCAAGAGGCGGGCAAGGGCTTGTACAAGGCCGCAGCACGGCAGGCATGTCCGGGATCACCCGTTCGGCCACGCGGGACCGGTGACAGAGGGTATGTTCCCCGAGGTCAGGACCGTCGCCCAGGGGCGGTGTCAGATCCGGCGACTACGCTGAGACAGGAGAGGAGGACAGCGTGCTGCTGAGGTTCCGTGTCGCGAATGTGCGGTCCCTGCGCGATGAGCAGGAGCTGTCCTTCGTGGCGTCCGAAGCCGGCGAGGAGCCGTTTCCCGCCCGCCCTGTTCGTCTGCCGGGTGGCCGGTCGTTGGATGTCTTCCCGCTGATCGGAGTCTTCGGTGCCAACGCGTCCGGCAAGTCGAACGTGCTCGCGGCCCTCGTCGACATGCGGAGCGCGGTCCTCGACTCGTACGCCCGTTGGGCTTCGTACGACGGCGTTCCGCGCTCCGCCTTCGCCCTCGATCCCAAAGGGAACGACGAGCCGAGCTTCTTCGAAGTGGACCTCGTCCTGGAAGGGATCCGCTGGACGTACGGCTTCGAGCTGGGCGGCAGCCGTGTCGAAGCCGAATGGCTGCACAGCTACCCGCTCGGTCACCGGCAGGTCTGGTTGGATCGCGACGCCTCCCGCGCGGAGGTGTACGACTGGCCGGGAAACCGGGTCAAGGACCGCGCGCAACTCGCCCGGCGTACCCGCCCCGACGCTCTGCTGCTCTCCACCGCGGGCACGGACAATCACCCGCAGCTCTCGCCTCTCTTCCAATGGTTCCGCCGCAACTTGTGGCTGATCGATCCGGAGGTCGAGCGGGACCAGCGCGAGGTGTTCACCCGGCAGGAACTCTCCGGAGCCCGCGCACGCCGCATCGAGGAACTGCTGCGCGTCGCCGACCTCGGCATCACGGGAACCGAGGTGGTCGACGACGGCAGGGGGCGGCCGACCGTCAAGCTCGTCCACCGCTCAGCCGCAGGCGAGGCCGCGCTCGACTGGCAGGCCGAGTCCCTCGGCACCCGCTCCTGGTTCGCCCTCCTGGGCCCGCTGCTCCTGGCGCTCGACGAAGGCGCGGTGCTGCTCGTCGACGAACTGGACGCCAGTCTGCACCCACGCTTCGCCGCCGAAGTCGTTCGGCTCTTCCACGACCCGTACGCCAATCCGCACGGCGCCCAGCTGGTCTTCACGTCGCACGACCCAACCGTGCTCACCACCCCGAGCGGTGGCCGACTGCTCGAACCCGGCCAGGTCTGGCTGACGGAGAAGGACGAGGACGGGGCGACCGAGCTCTATCCACTGACCGCCGCATCCCCGGGGGAGGAAGAAGACCTGATGAAGTCGTACCTGGCGGGGGCCTTCGGTGCGGTTCCGTCTCTTCTGGAGGGGCAGATCGCCCGCCGTCTGCTCGCCGACCGCGAGCAGGCCGAGCACGAGGCGGGGCAGAGCTGATGGGAAAGGCGAAGGGGAAGGGCAAGGAGTCGCTGGGCCCCGCGCAGCATCGTGGACGACGCAAGAGGATCGTCCACGTCTTCACCGAGGGGCTGGTCACGGAACCCTCCTACATCGACATGGTCAGGCAGTACGGGGTGCCGGCCGATCCGGCGCCGGCCGTCGACGTGCGGATCGCGAACGCCAACGCCCCAGGCTCCCAGCGCAAGCCCCTCAAACTCGTCGAGGCGGCGGTCGAGCTGATGGAAATCGAGCAGCGGGCGGCCAAGCGCAGCGGCCTGGAGAAGAAGTACTGGCCGCAGGTCTGGTGCCTCTTCGACCGGGACGAGCACGAGGGCATCGAGACCGCGTTGAAGCAGGCTCGCGAGGGAGGAGTGAAAGTCGCCTTCTCCCACCCGTGCTTCGAGGTCTGGCGTCTGCTGCACCACAAGCCGGTCACCGGCACGTTCGGCGGGGTCTGCGGGCAGGTGACGACGAGACTGCCCTTCGCCAGAACACCGAAGGACGCGCCCAATATCAAGGTGGTGCTCCCGCACCAGGTCACCGGACGCTATCCGGAGGCCAGGAAGCGCGCCCTGCAGATGAACGCGCAGCACGGCGACCACGTGGCCCTCGTCAACCGGGACCCGTACACCGATGTCCACGAATTCGTGGAGCACGGGCTCGGAATCGCCTCGTACTGACACCACCTCAGGCCGTAGGGAGCCGTTCGTGACCAAGTTCACGCTCGCGCAGTTGGAGCGGCATCTCGTCGCCGCCGCGGACATCGTCCGGGGGACGATGGACGCCTCCGAGTACAAGGACTACATCGTCGGCCTGCTGTTCCTGAAGTGGGCCAACGACGAGTTCGAAGCGGCACGTGCGGCGATCGGGAAGTACGCGGCCAGGGAACTGGGACTCACCGACAAGGCGCTGGCCGAGTTCCTCGAACGCGAGTCCGCATACTGTGAACGAGACGTGCTCTTCGTACCGAAGAAGGCCCGCTGGGCGGCGATATCCTCGGCCACCCACGACATCGCCGAGGACCGGCTGCGTCCGGCGCTCCAGGCGTTGGAAGGCCAGGATCCCAAGCTCAAGGGGCTCTTCAGCCACCTCGACTTCCGCCGCATCGGCGGACTCGGCGCGTCTTCGGCCGAACGCGCCGATCAGCGGCTGAAGTTGCTCATCGCACACTTCGACCGCATCCGGCTGAGCACACCGGACTTCGAGTTTCCCGACCTGATCGGCGCCGCCTACGAGTACCTCGTGAAGGCGTTCGCGGACTCGGTGGGCCGTATGGGCGGCGAGTTCTACACCCCGCGCGTGGTGGTCCGCATGATGGTGGACATGCTGAGGCCCGAGCCGGGCATGCGGATCTACGACCCGTGCGTCGGCTCGGGCGGCATGCTCGTCTCCGCCAAGGAGTACGTGGAGGAGCACGGCGGAGACACCGCGGACATGCTCTTCGCCGGCCAGGACGCCAACAGCGGTTCGTGGGCGACGGCGACGATGAACATGGTCCTGCACGGGGTACGACGATTCGACCTGCGCACCGGGGACACGCTCGCCGCCCCGGCACATGTGCCGACGTCGGACGCCGACCGGTTCGACGGAGTGCTCAGCAACCCGCCGTTCTCCATGGACTATGCGCTGAGCGACCTGGCCTACCGTGCGCAGCGCACGACCTACGGGGTGACCGGCGAGCGCGGCAAGGCCGACCTGATGTTCCTCCAGCACATGCTGTGGGAGACCAAGCGGGAGGGGCGGGGCGGCATGGTCGTCACGGTCATGCCGCACGGAGTGCTGTTCCGCGGGGGCCGCGAACAAAGCATCCGCACGAACCTGTTGGACGAGGACACGATCGACGCGGTCATCGGCCTCGCTCCGAACCTCTTCTACGGCACTGGTATCCCCGCCTGCGTCCTGGTGCTGCGCCCGCCGGGAAAGAAGGATCCGGCTCGGGCGGGCAAGGTGCTCTTTATCAACGCGGACCGCGAGTTCCACGCGGAGCGCTCACAGAATGTGCTGCTGCCCGAGCATGCCGAGAAGATCACGTCCGCCTTCCACGAGTTTGCGGAAGTGCCCGGCTTCTCGCGAGTGGTCAGCCGCGAGGAACTGCGTGCCAACGACGACAACCTCAACATCCGCCGCTATGTGGACACCACGCCGCCGCCAGAGCCGCAGGACGTGCGGGCCCACCTCGTGGGCGGCGTGCCGCGCGCGGAGATCGAGGCGAAGAAGGAACTGCTCGACTCGTACGGGATCGCGCTGACGGATCTCTTCGAAGAGCGCCTTCCCGCTGATCCGGAATACGTGGACTTCCTGCCGAAGGGACAGCGGCCGGACGCGGTCCGGTTCGCTGACCTGGCCCGTCCCCGCGAGGAGGAACTCTGGTCCGCCTATGCCGAGTGGTGGGACGCAGAGGCCCGGCACCTGGAGGGGCTGGCCACGACCTCGGGGCGGCCCGCGGACGTGTTGCCGGCACAGTGCAGGGCCGAGCTGTGGGGGCTCCGGGAAACGCTCGTCGAGTCGTTCGTGGAACGCCTCGGCGGAGTCGGGCTCCTCAGCGGGCACGTGCTCACGGGCGCGGTGGTCGGGTGGTGGCACGAGGACAGGTACGACCTGCTGGCGCTGTCCGAGAGAGGGTTCGCGGGGGTGATCGACGGCTGGGTCGGAGACGTGGAGACGCTGCTCGCGCCGGAGCTCGACCCCAGGACGGGCAGGGAGCACCCGAGGTCCGCGGCGGAACGGCGCCAGGCGTACCAGCACAAGCTGGTCACCGCCATCGCCCCGGACTTCCTGGAAGCGCTGGCGGCGGCGGACACGCGGAAGGCCGAGCTCGACGAGCGCTGGCAAGAGCTCAGACCCCGACCGGCCGGCGACGGCGAGGACGACGAGAAGATCGACGGCGAGTCTCCTGCCTATGAGGAGACTCCAGCGGATGTCGAGAAGCGAACGGAACTGGCTCGTGTGAGGAGGGAGCGCAAGGAGGCCGCCGCCTTGGCCAAGCGCCTTGAATCCGAGTTCTGGTTCCTGGGCGAGAGCCGGACAGCGCATACGGAGCAGAGCGCGGCGCCACGCCTGATGCGCGCCCGTGCCGCGCTGGCCGCCGATCACGGAGAGCGCCGGGTAGTCCTGGACGTCCTTCGGCAGGGACTGAAAAGCAAGCTCGACGACGTGATGCGCAGCCGCCGCCAGGAGCTGGCCCACGCCTACGAGAACTGGCGGGAGAAGTACGGGCTGTCCTTCCGGGAGATCGAGCAGCAGCTCAAGGGAACAGCGCAAGGCGGCGCGGTCCCCAGCTATCCCTGGTCTCAACGGAGTGCCTGGGAGGTGATGGCGGACAGCGCGGGCACCCAACCCGATCGGAACACGGTCGCCGACGTCATCCGCTCCCTGATCGAGGCCGAGAAGGAAGTCGAAGGCGAGCTCGCCAAACTGCACATCGATGAACTGCTCTCGCTGCTCACGGCAGTTGATTCCGGGGGAGCAGGTCAGACCCGGCGTCGCCCGCTGCGTGAGATGGTCGAGTCGGTACGGCCCGGAGTCGCCTACGGCGCTGAGGCACGGCCTGGGGCGCCGGTTCTTCGGCCTGCCGACCTGACCGAACCCACACTCGGGTTGTCGGGGGTCCGGTCGGCCGGCACCGGAGTCTCACACGGGGCAGTCCTGCTCCCCGGTGACGTACTGTTCGCCGCGGCGGACGCAACCGGGCGGTCGTTCCGCGCGGCCGTATGGCGAGGAGAGCGAGGGCAGGCGACGTACGGCCCTGGCGTCTTCTGCATCAGGCCCGACGCCAACCGTCTGGCCGCCGATTACCTCGTGGCGTGGTTGATGCTTCCCGAAGCCCAGGAACGTGTTTACACGGTGGCACGGTCCGATGGCGGCCCACGGCTAGTGCATCCGCACCGGCTGCTCGACGTCGAGATGGACGTACCGAGCATGGCGGCACAGGAGGTCTTCGCCGGACATCTCGCCGTACTAACCCGGGAAAGGCAAGTACGTCACGCTCAGCTCGCCAAACTTCGCCTGGTGAAGGGCATTCTGATGGACAACCTCACGCGATCATTGGGGTGATCGCTTGGCAGTCGCGATGAAGCGTGACCAACTCTCCGGCGAGAAGACCAGCGCGGGGCCGTGCGGGACCTTGGAGTCGCGGACGGGTATGCCGGAGGGGTAGCTGTCCAGAACCTCGATGCAGCTGCCGCCTTCGCTGTTGCTGTAGGACGACTTCCTCCAGCCTTCCAATAGGGCTGCGTTCAATATGGTTCGGTCAGTCATGACGTCCGTAGTCCTTCGCTGTTGCCCTGAGTAGGGCCAGTGACTCCTTCAGTGGCAGTGCGTCGCTCAGTGCAAGATCGTAGCGACCTTGCAGCTCGTGAACTACGTGTGGGGAGTCATGCACCTTCCCCATGCGTAGACCCTCGCCGTATGCCACGGGTGGTTGGTCCTCGAACCACATCAGCGTGAGCATGTTCTCCATCAGTGGATGAGAACCCAGAGCGAACGGCATCACGTGCACGCGGATCCGTTCAGCCTCAACCAGGTGCACGATGTGCGAGATCTGCTCTGCCATGACGTCCGGTCCGCCCACCGCGCGACGTAGCACCGCCTCGTCTAACAGCGCCCACACCACGGGCGTCACCGGATCGCCGAGGATCTTCGCGCGCTCAAGGCGTGTGACAACGAGCCTGTCACGCTCCTCTTCACTCACCGGAGGGAATGACGTGCTCAGAACCGTACGTGCGTACCTTTCCGTCTGGAGGATGCCCGGAACGAACGACAGGGCGAACTCTCTGATCATCAACGCCTGTTGCTCGAGCAGCCGCGCCGCCTCGAAGTAGTCGGCGACCGCAGCCTCTTCCTGCGGCAGGAAGCTGCTCAGCACATTCCCCGTGTTCAGGGCTCTGTCCAGGCGCCGCGCGTCCTCCTTCGACGGCACCCTGCGCCCCGCCTCGATGTGTGCGATGTGCGAGCGGGTCATGATCGCCACGTCGGCCAGCTGTTGCTGCGTGAGGCCTGCTGTCTCGCGCTGTTCCTTGAGCCAGTCGCCGTAGATGCTGCTCACCGCGTCAACTCCCTTGCGTCCCTTGCGACAAACGCTCTGTCACCAGCTAACCCCTGGCGAGCCTAGCCCGGCCCCTCTCACTCTGTGAGTGGATCGCTACACAAAGCGATACCCCCGCGACCGAGCGACCGGTCCGGGGGCGTGGCCATCAACGAACCCAACGGAGTTGACGACATGAGTTACCGTATCGCCCGCCTCTTCGAGCCGCTGCTGTGGCTCCTGTTCCCCGGCCCGGGACGCCGCCGTCTCTCTGCCGCCGCCCAGGTGCGACGACTGCCCGTCGCTCCGTGCGCCGACGGCCCGACCGTTCACCGCGCAGGGTCCCGTCCTCTGCGTGGCGAGGACCACGCCCTGGTCCGCCCCTACCTCGTCGCCCACGAGCGACGCGAAGAAGCGCGACGCCGGCGGGCCCGGCGACGTGCGGTGTGGCTCGCTGTCCACGGGGTGGACGTAGGGCCGCGGGTGATCCACGGAGTCGAGGTGACGGTGTGAACCGCGTCATCAGCGTGACGCGGCTGCTGCCCTGGGCCGGCTCGGAAGGCAAGCCCTGCTACCTCGTCACCGACGGAACCGGCTATCTCTCCCGAGTGGCCGACGCCATCGAGAGTGTGCAACTCGGCATGGCCGGCGAACTCCTCGGTCACGCGGCCGACATGCTCGCCGACCGCCGGGCGACGCCCGCGCAACTCCGGTTCCTGCTCGGCCGGATGAGCGAGGCGCTGGCCGACGTGCGCCGGATCGCGGAGAGCCGGGGTGCCCGCCTCCCCGCGACTGTCTGTGACGGCCTCGACGATGCCGACAGCTTTGCTGAAGCCGACGACTGCGTCGCTGTCCCCGACGGGCCCCGTGACCCCACGCCGGGAGGCTGACCGGTGGTCGCCCTTGCGGGAAGTGTGACACTCAAGTAAAAAGTGTCACACTTCCCGCGCACTGCCACCAAGGCGTCCGTCCTCCTCGCGCTCCGAACAACGTCGAAGCCGAGCAGCATCGGCATCACGTCACGCCAGGATCTGACTCCACTTCTCCTTGTACTTGGTGAGTTGCTCGGTGTATCCGTCGGCGAACGCCCTCTGTTCAGAAGGCCCCATGGTGTCGTCCGGCAGCCTTCCCGGTGGAAGGAGGCCTGGTATCTCTCGGAAGACCTCAACGGCGGCCTTCCAGCGATCGCTTCCCCGCCTCTTCGCGAGGATGAGGTGGTTGGCCAGGGAGGGCAGTTCCTTGTCCAGAAGTTGCGCGGGAACCTTCTTCGCAAGGAACTCGTCCCGTTCGGGTGCTGCTGCCCCGGGTGTGACGAGGAGGCGCAGTGTCCACAGGGCTGCGAGTAATTGTCCGGACATGAAGTGCTCGTTCGGTGTTTCGTGCGGCATGCTTCTTCCCTGCCCACGGCTCCATGCCGACATGGATCTGTGTTCCGCGCACGCTTGTCGAGGCTTTGCCGGACAGCCCGGGTGTCTCGTACAACCTTTCGTTAGAACTCGTGCGTCATCTAGGCATGACTCACGGGATATCCAGACGCGCGAGAGTGCTTGCGGGCGGCCTCACCGCCGGGGTGCTCGTATCGGGGGTGGCCGCCGCGACGCCCGCCGCCGCCGCGACGCCGACCGTCAGCTGTACGTCGGCGAAGGCGGCCCTGGCCGCCAAGCTCAAGAAGGACATCACGGCCGCGCTCGCGCACCGCACGGGCACCGTCGCCGTCGGCCTCTACGACCGCACCACCAACACCACCTGCACGCTCCGCGCCTCCAGTGCCTACGACTCGGCGAGCGTCGTGAAGGTCACCGTCCTGGCCACGCTGCTGTGGGACGCGAAGAAGCACAACCGCTACCTGACGAGCACCGAGGCCTCGCTCGCCAAAGCCATGATCACCAAGTCGGACAACACCGCGACCAGCAAGCTCTGGAAGCAGCTGGGTCTGACGAAGATCAAGGGCTTCCTGAGTGCCGCCAAGATGACCCAGACGAAGCCCGGCGCGAACGGCTACTGGGGCCTGACCCAGATCACGGTGACCGACGAGCAGAAGCTGCTCAAGCTCATCACCGCCAAGAACACGGTGCTCAGCGACAATGCGCGGGCCTACATCCAGAAGCTGATGGGCCAGGTCATCTCCTCCCAGCGCTGGGGCACGCCGTACGGGGCGCCGTCCTCCGTCTCCGTGCACGTCAAGAACGGCTGGCTGCAACGCTCCACGCACGGCTGGCGGGTGCACAGCGTCGGCACCTTCAAGGGGGGCGGCCACGATTACACGATCACCGTGCTGACCCACGGCAACAGCACGATGAGCTACGGCATCACGACCATTCAGGGTGTCGCGAAGGTCATTCACAAGGACCTCATGGCCTCCGGCAGCTGATCCTTAACGGCGCGGCCCACCTGGAGTCACCGACCGGTCCTACGGTGACGCCCATGCGTCTGCGAACCGTACTCACCACCGTCACCGCCTGCCTGGCGGCGGCCACCTCCCTGTCCGCCGCCGACCCGGCCGTCGCCCGGGAAAACCAGGCCTGTTCGCCGTCCGTCACCATCGACCGCTTCTCCGACGCGCTCGACAAGACGACGTACGACGGCACCTTCGTCGGCAACTTCTCCGCCCTGGCCCTGGACCGCGACGGGCAGCTCGCCGCGCTCTCCGACCGCTCCTCCCTGTTCACCCTGAACGCGAAGACGCTCCAGCCGACGGGCGTGACCGCGCTCGCCGACGACAACGGCAGCGCCCTCGACTCCGAGGGCCTGGTGATCGACTGGGACGGCACCCGTCTGATCACCTCCGAGACCGAGCCGTCCATACGCCGCTACAGCCCCGACGGCACGATCCTCGACCGCCTCCCGGTCCCGGCCTCGCTCCAGGTCGCCCCGGCCGGCCGCGCCGCCGCCAACGGCACCTTCGAGGGCCTGACCCTGCTGCCCGGCGGTCACACCCTGCTGGCGTCGATGGAGTACGCGCTCTCCGGCGACAGCACGGGCATCGTCCGCTTCCAGACCTGGGAGCGGACGAAGGGCGACCACTTCCGGCTCGGCGCCCAGTACGCCTACCGCACCGACACCGGCCTCGGCGTCCCCGAGGTCCAGGCGACGCCCGACGGTCGCCTCCTGGTCCTGGAGCGCGGCTTCACCTCCGGCGTGGGCAACACGGTCCGCCTCTACCTGGCCGACCCGCGCCACGCCACGGACACCGGCCGTATCGAGAACCTCACCGGCCAGAGCGACGTACATCTGATCAAGAAGACCCTGCTCACCGACATGGTGACCTGCCCGTCACTGGGCGCGACCGCCAAGCAGCCCCAGCCGAACCCGCTTCTCGACAACATCGAGGGGATGGTGATCACGGGCCGGACCAAGGGCCGTCTCGACGTCCTGCTGGTCAGCGACGACAACCAGAACGCGGTACAGACGACGCGGTTCTACTACCTGCGAGTACGCATATGAGCGTTCCCCGCCCGATTGTTGCGGAGGGATGAAATCCGCTTCCATCGGTGTTGGTGCCTTCCGGTAGACCAGGTGGATCGGGACGAACGGAAGGCACCGGCGTGGCAGCGCAGCAGGGCGAGAAACAGGGCTGGGCGCGGAGACTCGCGGGCTATGCCTGGCGCTACCCGAAGGACGTCGTCCTGGCCCTCGGCGCCTCCCTCGCCGCCATGGCGGTCACCGCATTCGTCCCGCTGGTCACCAAGGTGATCATCGACGACGTGATCACCGGCCACACCCGCTCCATGGCCCCCTGGGCCGGCGCGCTGATCGGCGCGGCCCTCCTCGTCTACCTGTCCACCTACGTCCGCCGCTACTACGGCGGACGTCTCGCTCTCGACGTCCAGTACGACCTGCGGACGGAGATCTACGACACGATCACCCGGCTCGACGGCCGCCGCCAGGACGAGCTGTCCACCGGGCAGGTGATCGGCCGCGCCACCAGCGACCTCCAGCTGATCCAGGGCCTGCTCTTCATGCTGCCGATGACCATCGGCAACGTCCTGCTCTTCCTGATCTCCCTCGTGATCATGGCGTGGCTGTCGCTGCCGCTGACCCTGGTCGCCCTCGCCGTGGCCCCCGCGCTCGGCTGGATCGCCCGCCGCAGCCGCACCAAGCTGCACCCCTCCACCTGGTACGCCCAGGCCCAGGCCGCCGCCGTCGCGGGCGTGGTCGACGGCGCCGTCAGCGGCGTACGCGTGGTGAAGGGGTTCGGGCAGGAGGACCAGGAGACCGGCAAGCTGCGCGAGGTCGGCCGCCGGCTCTTCGCCGGGCGGCTGCGCACCATCCGGATGAACTCCAGGTACACCCCGGCCCTCCAGGCCGTCCCCGCCCTCGGCCAGGTCGCGATGCTGGCGCTCGGCGGCTGGCTCGCCGTACGCGGGCACATCACCCTCGGCACCTTCGTCGCCTTCTCCACCTACCTCGCCCAGCTCGTCGGCCCGGTCCGCATGCTCGCCATGGTCCTCACCCTCGGACAGCAGGCCCGCGCGAGCACCGAACGCGTCCTGGAGCTGATCGACACGGAGCCGACGATCAAGGACGGCACCAAGGAGCTGCCCGCCGACGCGCCCGCGACGGTGGAGTTCGACGACGTCTCGTTCGGCTACGACCATGAGCGCCCGGTCCTGGAGGGGCTGAGCTTCGAGATCCGCGCCGGTGAGACCCTCGCCGTCGTCGGCTCCTCCGGCTCCGGCAAGTCCACCGTCTCCCTGCTCCTCCCGCGCTTCTACGACGTCACCCACGGCGCCGTCCTGATCGGCGGCCACGACGTCCGCGAACTGACCCTCGACTCACTGCGGGCCGCGATCGGACTGGTCCCGGAGGACTCCTTCCTCTTCTCCGACACCGTGCGCAACAACATCGCGTACGGCCGCCCCGACGCGACCGACGAGCAGATCGAGGCCGCCGCCCGCGCCGCCCAGGCGGACCGTTTCATCGCCGAGCTGCCCGAGGGCTACGACACCAAGGTCGGCGAGCACGGCCTCACCCTCTCCGGCGGCCAGCGCCAGCGCGTCGCCCTCGCCCGCGCGATCCTCACCGACCCGCGCCTGCTGGTCCTCGACGACGCCACGTCGGCGGTGGACGCCCGCGTGGAACACGAGATCCACGAGGCGCTGAAGCAGGTCATGCAGGGCCGCACCACCCTCCTCATCGCCCACCGCCGCTCCACCCTCAACCTCGCCGACCGCATCGCCGTCCTCGACGGCGGCCGCCTCGCCGACCTCGGCACCCACGAGGAGCTCCAGGAGCGCTCGGCCCTCTACCGCCGCCTGCTCACCGACCCGGACGAACTGGGCGGGGTCTCCCCGGGCCACACCCCGCCCGTCGAGCCCCAGGAGGACACCTCGGTACGGGACGAGCTGGACGCCGAGTTCGACGCCGAACGCGGGCTGACCCCCCGCCTCTGGACCGGCGACCGCGAGCCCAAGGACCACGCCCTGTCCGGGATGCCGGCCACCCCCGAACTGCTCGCCCAGGTGGAGGCGCTGCCTCCGGCGGCCGACACCCCGGACATCGACGAGGCACGGGCGGTGCGCCCGGAGGATTCGTACGGCCTGAAGCGCCTGCTGCGGGGCTTCGGACGGCCCCTGCTGATCAGCCTCCTGCTCGTCGCGACCGACGCCGGCATGAGCCTCCTGCTGCCCGTCCTGATCCGGCACGGCATCGACCAGGGCGTCAGCGAGATGGCCCTCGGCGCCGTCTGGGCGGCCTCCCTGCTCGGCCTGCTCGCGGTGCTCGTGCAGTGGGCGGCGCAGACCGCCGAGACACGGCTGACCGGACGCACCGGCGAACGCGTCCTGTACTCCCTCCGCCTCAAGATCTTCGCCCAGCTGCAGCGGCTCGGTCTCGACTACTACGAGCGGGAGCTGACCGGCCGGATCATGACGCGGATGACGACCGACGTCGACGCGCTCTCCACGTTCCTCCAGACCGGCCTGGTCACCGCCTTCGTCTCGGTCGTCACCTTCTTCGGCATCATGGGCGTCCTGCTCGTCCTCGACGTGCAGCTCGCGCTCGTCGTCTTCGCGACGCTGCCCCCGCTGATCGTCGCCACCTACTTCTTCCGCCGGGCGAGCGTGAAGGCGTACGAGCTGGCCCGTGAGCGCGTGTCGGTGGTCAATGCCGACCTCCAGGAGTCGGTGTCCGGGCTGCGCATCGTGCAGGCCTTCCGGCGGGAACGGGACGGCGGACGGCGGTTCGCGGAGCGCAGCGACAGCTATCGCAAGGCGCGTATCCGGGGCCAGTGGCTGATCTCCGTCTACTTCCCGTTCGTGCAGTTCCTGTCGTCGGTGGCCGCGGCCTCGGTGCTGATCGCGGGCGCCGGCCGGATCGACGCGGCCACGCTCACCACGGGCGCCCTGGTCGCGTACCTCCTCTACATCGACCTGTTCTTCGCCCCCGTCCAGCAGCTCTCCCAGGTCTTCGACGGCTACCAGCAGGCGACCGTCTCCCTCCGCCGCATCCAGGAGCTGCTCCAGGAACCCACGTCCACGAAGTCGGCCGACGAGCCGCTGGAGGTCCTCTCCCTGCGCGGCGAGATCGCCTTCGAGGACGTGCGCTTCGCGTACGGGGAGGACGACGAGACCGACGCGGCGCTCGGCGGAATCGAGCTGACGATCCCCGCCGGTCAGACGGTCGCCTTCGTCGGTGAGACGGGCGCCGGCAAGTCGACCCTGGTCAAGCTGGTGGCCCGCTTCTACGACCCGACCGGCGGCCGGGTGACGGTCGACGGCACGGATCTGCGGGCGCTCGACATCACCTCGTACCGCCATCGCCTCGGCGTCGTCCCGCAGGAGGCGTACCTCTTCCAGGGCACCGTGCGGGACGCCATCGCCTACGGCCGCCCCGACGCCACCGACGTGCAGGTGGAGGCGGCGGCCCGGGCGGTCGGCGCGCACGAGATGATCGCCACGCTGGAGGGCGGCTACCTGCACGAGGTCGCCGAGCGCGGCCGCAACCTCTCCGCCGGGCAACGGCAGCTGATCGCGCTGGCGCGCGCCGAGCTGGTCGACCCCGACATCCTGCTCCTCGACGAGGCGACGGCCGCCCTGGACCTGGCCACCGAGGCGCAGGTCAACCAGGCGACGGACCGGCTGGCGGGCCGCCGTACGACGCTTGTGGTCGCCCACCGGCTGACGACCGCCGCACGCGCCGACCGGGTCGTACTGATGGCGCACGGCCGGGTCGCGGAGGACGGCACACACGAGGAGCTGCTGGCGCGGGACGGGCGGTACGCGGAGCTGTGGCGGACGTTCGTGGGGGAGCCCGTCGCGACCGCGTAGCGCCCGGGGACGGGGCGCAACCGTCGGACACCCGTTGTGCGTCCGTACACCAGTACGGTGAGGGCCGCGCAACGGGAGGGACGACAGTGGACAGTGGTGCGATACGCCGGCGGCTGGCACTCGGCATGGCCGTGCTGGCCGCGTCCGGACTGCTCGCGCTCGCGGCGCCGGGCAGCGCCGACGCGGCGTCCGGGCAGTGCGGCGGGCGGAAGGTGAGGACCCTTTCCTTCTCCACCGGCGCCGTCCAGCTCTACAAGCGCAACGGCTACGTCTGCGCCGTCACCCTCCCCGAGAATCCCGGCCGGAAGACGTCGATGTTGGTCAGCCTGCAGGCGCGCGGCACCCGACCGGTCGTCGACAGCGGCCAGTACGCGCACCGGGCCGGCCCGGTCACCGTCCACGCGGGCCACCGCTGCGTGCGGGTGAAGGGGGCGGTGGGGCGGGGCTCGGTCAGCACGGGCTGGATCCTGTGCTGAAGCCATCGGCTCGCTGACATCTCAACCTCCTCTGGTGCTACGGGTGTTGCTGGGATAGCTTCCGGCGCACATCCGTTTCACAGGGAGGGCGAATGCGCAAGGCGCTCAGATGGCTGCTGGCGCTCACGGTGCTCATAGGCACGCTGAGCACGGCCGGGGCAGCCACCGCTGCCGGGCCGGAGGCCACTGGTACGACCGACATCAAGGAGCAGCTGCTCTCCATACCGGGCATGAGCCTGATCCAGGAGAAGCCCTACACCGGCTACCGCTTCTTCGTCCTCAACTACACCCAGCCGATCGACCACCGGCACCCGTCCAAGGGCACGTTCCAGCAGCGGATCACCGTGCTGCACAAGGACGTCAGCCGCCCGACGGTCTTCTACACCGGCGGCTACAACGTCTCCACCACCCCGAGCCGCCGCGAGCCGACCCAGATCGTGGACGGCAACCAGGTCTCCATGGAGTACCGCTTCTTCACGCCCTCCCGGCCCGACCCGGCCGACTGGTCCACACTCGACATCTGGCAGGCGGCGAGCGACCAGCACCGCATCTTCAAGGCGCTGAAGAAGATCTACACCAAGAACTGGATCGCCACCGGCGGCTCCAAGGGCGGCATGACCGCCACGTACTTCGAGCGCTTCTACCCTCATGACATGGACGGAGTGGTGGCCTACGTCGCCCCCAACGACGTCGTGAACAACGAGGACTCCGCCTACGACCGCTTCTTCGCCTCCGTCGGCACCAAGGAGTGCCGCGACCGGCTGAACGCGGTACAGCGGGAGGCGCTGGTGCGCCGGGAGCCGCTGGAGAAGAAGTACGAGGCGTACGCCGCCGAGAACGGCTACACCTTCACCACCGTCGGCAGCCTGGACCAGGCCTACGAGGCGGTCGTCCTCGACTACGTCTGGGGCTTCTGGCAGTACAGCCTGCTGTCCGACTGCGACTCGATCCCGGCGGACGCGGCGACGGCGACCGACGACGAGATCTGGAACTCGATCGACACGATCTCCGGCTTCTCCTTCTACACCGACCAGGGCCTGGAGCCGTACACGCCGTACTACTACCAGGCCGGCACCCAGCTGGGCGCGCCGACGATCCACTTCCCGTACATCGAGAAGAAGTACGTCCGCTACGGCTACCAGCCGCCGCGGAACTTCGTCCCGCGCGACATCCCGATGAGGTTCCAGCCGGGCGCGATGCGTGACGTGGACACGTGGGTGGCGCACAACGCGCGGCACATGCTGTTCGTCTACGGCCAGAACGACCCGTGGGGTGCGGAGCGGTTCCGGGTGGGGAAGGGCGCGAAGGACTCGTACGTCTTCACGGCACCCGGCCTGAACCACGGCGCGAACGTGGCCGGCCTGGTCGCGGACCAGAAGGCGCTCGCCACGGCCCGGATCCTGGAGTGGGCGGGCGTCGCGGCCTCCTCCACCGCCCAGGCGAAGCCGCTGGCGAAGTTCGACGCGAAGCTGGACGTGCGGGACGTGGAGCGGGAGCCCGCGCTGCGTCCGTAGCGCACGGAGGCGGTCAGACCGGCCGGGCGCAGCCGACCGGATCCGTGCCGCCGAGCTGGACGTAGAGGGCCGTGGACGCCGGGCACTTGGCGCGGGCGTCCACGGCCTTCACCACCTTGTACTGGGGCCTCTTCGCGCCCGAGCCGTCGCACGCCGTCTCCCGCACCTGGCCGTCGCCGGAGCCGTACACGCAGTCGCCGACGATGGTGCGGGGACCGCCCCCGCCGCCGGGGTCGCCGGGGTGTGGTGGCTCCAGGTTGCGCATGCAGGCGTAGCCCTGTGCGACTGTGCCGTCGCCGTCCTCGTCGGACGTGGTGGACTGTTCGCTGATGTGCAGCACGAAGTCGGTGGTCGCCGGGCACGGCGGACCGTCGCTCACCGTGCCGTCGTAGCGGGCCACGACCCGGGCCGCCGCCCGCTCACCGGCGCACGGCACCTCGGTGAAGCTCGTCGTGCCGAACGAGCTGCACTCGTCGACGCCCAGGAACTCGGCGCCGTAGCCGGAGGACACGGACGGGCTCGCCCGCTCGCCGAGCCGGCCGTCCTGCGCCGCCCCGGTGTTCCCCGAACCGGCGGACCCCTGGCATCCCGTCAGCAGGGCGGCGAGCAGCGCCGACAGCGCGCACACCGCCCCCCCGGACCATCTCCCGCGCATCGCCATCCCCCCGGCCACCCCCGTCCAGCGTGACCCGCGACAGCGGGGCACGCCAGACATGTGGGGTGCTTTGCGCCCGTTGGGGGTAGTACGCCTGGCGCGGGGCGTATGTCTAGTACGTCAGCCCGTACCCGACCGGATACAGCACCTGCGCCGGGTCGTCCGCCCGCTGCACCGGCACGGGCAGCTTCCCGTGCGGCACCACGCGCCCGGCGATCACCCGTGCGGCGGCGCGCAGCTCGACGTCGGTCCAGGAGTATGCCGCCAAGCAGGCCTGCACCGAAGACAGTTGGGCCACGTCGTAGGGGTTGCGGACGGCGACCGCCACCACCGGCTTCCCGGTCGCGACCAGCTGCTCCACCAGGGTCTTCTGGCTGCTGGTCGCCGTGACGTTGTACGTCCCGACGACGACCGCGTCCGCGTCGGCGGCCGCCGCGACGGCCTGGGCGATGACCGCGGCCGAGGGGGCGGTGCCGGTGGACAGGGCCTTCGCCGAGAAGCCCAGTTCGGCGAGGGCGGCCGCGAGGACGCCCGTCGGAGGGCCCGTGGTGCCCGACGGGGACGCCGGGTCGGCGCCGACGACCAGCACCCGGCCGTGCGTACGGCGGGACAGCGGCAGCACGCGGCCCTCGTTGACCAGCAGGGTCGTCGTCCGTTCCGCGATGCGGTCGGCCGTCGCGAGGTGCTCCGCGGTGCCGACCGTACGGTCCACGCCGGCCCGGCTGACGTGCGGCTTCTCGAACAGCCCGAGCTTCGCCTTCAGCCGCAGGACGCGCAGGACCGATTCATCGAGCCGGGCCTCGGTCAGCTCGCCGTCCCGCACCGCGTTCAGGACGGCGTTCCAGGCGACGTCGATGGACGGTGGGTTGAGGAGCTGGTCCACGCCCGCCTTCAACGCGAGCACCGGCACCCGGTCGTCGCCGTACTTGGTGCGCACGCCCTCCATGCCGAGCGAGTCGGTGACCACGACCCCGTCGTAGCCCAGTTCCTCGCGCAGGATGCCGGTGAGGATCGGGTGGGAGAGGGTGGCCGGGTCGCCGGAGTCGTCCAGCGCCGGGACCATGATGTGCGCGGTCATGATCGAGTCGATGTCCGCCCGGATCGCCGCCCGGAACGGCACCGCGTCCAGCTCCTCCCACAGCTCGCGGCTGTGCGTGATGACCGGGAAGCCGAAGTGGCTGTCGACGGCCGTGTCGCCGTGACCCGGGAAGTGCTTGGCCGTCGCGGCCACGCCCGTCTCCTGATACCCCTTCACCTCGGCCGCGACCAGGCCCGCCACCGCGTCCGGGTCGGCACCGAAGGACCGTACGCCGATGACCGGGTTGGCCGGGTTCACATTCACGTCGGCCACGGGGGAGTAGTCCTGCCGGATGCCGATCGCGCGCAGCTCGGCGCCGGAGATCCGGCCGAGAGTGTGCGCGTCGGCGCGGGAGCCGCCCGCGCCGACGGCCATCGCGCCGGGGAGGAGCGTGGCGGGCTTGCCGACGCGGCAGACGATGCCGTGCTCCTGGTCGGTGGAGATCAGCACGGGCAGACCGCGCGGCTGCTCCAGAGAGGCGGCCTGGATGCCGTTCGACAGGTCCGCGATCTGCTGCGGGTCGCGGGTGTTGTGCGCCCAGGTGAAGTAGATGATGCCGCCGACGCGGTACTTGGCGATCAGGTCGGCGGCAGTGCGCACGCCGATCTCGTTGAGGTTGGCGTCGATGTCCGCCTGGTCGGGCGCGGTGGCCGAGTGGCCGTAGACCCGCATGACGAACAGCTGGCCGACCTTCTCCTCCAACGTCATGCGGGAGAGAAGAGCGTGGAGTTTCTTGTCGTCGGGATGTTTCTCGTCGTCGTGATCGGCGGCGTATCCGGGGGTGCCGACCGACAAGGAGGCGGTGACGCCTGCCGTGGCGGCGAGGACGGTACGTCTGGACGGACGTGCGGTGTTTCTCGTGCTTCTCGTGCTTCCCGTGCTGGTGTCGGGCACGTGCGCTCCCTCCGAAGGAGAACCGCTGAAGGAAACTTCCAAGGAGTCACCAATATCCGGGAAGTTTCTTCCGGTCAAGGGAGTGCACAGTAGTCGCGGAGGGGCCGCCATCGGCGCTGTTGGAGGGGGGCGCGCCGATGGCGGCGTGCTGCCGGCCGCGGTACGGCGGAGAGGGTGGTCAGCGTTCGCAGCCAGCAGCGAGGCCGACACCGCACCGCGGTGACTCGTCCGGCAGTTCCGGTCCTTGGACGCGGGGTGAAGGGACTGGGTTCCCGGCTTCCACCCGATTTCCACAAGTTGGTGAGGGTGTGTTCAACGGGACGTGTGGGCCGGCGCCCCCGGTCGGCCCGGAGCGCGCGCACGGCGGCGCTCACATCCGTCGCGCCCGCGCGACACGTCGTCGTCCATCCCGTGGACGCACCCGTGCCCGAGCCGACGGCGACGGGATCATGAGTGCATGCCCCGCGTCGACATTCCCGGTTCCAAGTCCATCACCGCCCGTGCCCTCTTCCTGGCGGCGGCGGCCGACGGAGTCACGACCCTCGTACGGCCGTTGCGCTCGGACGACACCGAGGGCTTCGCCGAAGGCCTGACCCGGCTCGGCTACCGCCTCGGCCGCACCCCGGACGCCTGGCAGGTCGACGGCCGCCCGCAGGGCCCCGCGGTCACGGAGGCCGACGTCTACTGCCGGGACGGCGCCACCACGGCCCGCTTCCTGCCGACCCTGGCGGCGGCCGGCCACGGCACGTACCGCTTCGACGCCTCGCCCCAGATGCGCCGCCGTCCGCTGCTGCCGCTGACCCGGGCCCTGCGCGACCTGGGCGTGGACCTGCGGCACGAGGAGGCGGAGGGGCACCACCCGCTGACCGTCGCGGCGGCGGGCGTCGAGGGCGGCGAGGTGGTCCTGGACGCGGGACAGTCGTCGCAGTACCTGACGGCCCTGCTGCTCCTGGGCCCGCTGACCCGCAAGGGCCTGCGGATCCGGGTCACCGACCTGGTCTCGGCGCCGTATGTGGAGATCACGATCGCGATGATGCGGGCGTTCGGGGTGGAGGTGCGCAAGGAGGGGAAGGTGTTCGTGGTCCCGCCGGCCGGCTACCGCGCCACGACCTACGCGATCGAGCCCGACGCGTCGACCGCGAGCTACTTCTTCGCCGCGGCGGCCGTCACCGGCGGCGAGGTGACGGTCCCGGGGCTGGGCCAGGGCGCGCTCCAGGGCGACCTGGGCTTCGTGGACGTGCTGCGGCGGATGGGCGCGGAGGTCGCGACCGGCGCGGACGGCACCCGGGTGCGAGGCACCGGCGAACTGCGCGGAGTCACGGTGAACATGCGGGACATCTCCGACACCATGCCGACGCTCGCGGCGATCGCGCCCTTCGCCTCCGGCCCGGTGCGCATCGAGGACGTGGCGAACACCCGGGTCAAGGAGTGCGACCGGCTGGAGGCGTGCGCGGAGAACCTTCGGCGGCTCGGGGTGGACGTGGCCACGGGCCCGGACTGGATCGAGATCCGGCCGGGGGCGACTCCGGTGGCGGGCGCGGAGATCAAGTCGTACGGCGACCACCGCATCGTCATGTCCTTCACGGTCACCGGGCTGCGGGTGCCGGGTATTTCGTTCGACGACCCCGGATGCGTCCGGAAGACTTTCCCCGGTTTCCACGAGGCGTTCGCGGAGTGGGGAAGGGACATCGTGCGGTGAGCTTCAAGCTGGCGGGGCCGGTTCTCGAGGGCGCGCTCGTGCGGTTGGAGCCGCTGGAGCACCGGCACGCGGCCGATCTCGCGGTGGCGGCGGAGGAGGACCGGGGGACGTACGCCTTCACCTGGGTGCCGAGGGCCGACCAGGTGGCGGCATACATGGACGCGCAGCTCGCCCGCGCGGCGACGGGGCGGCTGGCGCCGTACGCGCAGGTGTCCGTCGCCTCGGGGCGGGCGGTGGGGGCGACGTCGTACTGGGAGCCGCGGCACTGGCGGGGCGACGACCGGCTGGACGCCGTCGAGGTCGGCTTCACCTGGCTCGGCGCCTCCGCACAGGGCACGGGCGTGAACGCCGAGGCCAAGCTGCTGCTGTTCCGGCACGCCTTCGAGGAGTGGGGCGTGTCCCGGGTGGACCTGAAGACGGACGCCCGCAACGACCGTTCCCACGCGGCGATCCAGAGCGTGGGGGCGCGTTTCGAGGGCGTACTGCGGAACTGGTCCCGCTCCTCGGCACCGGGGGAGGACGGCCGGCTGCGCGACTCCGCGATCTTCTCGGTCACGGCGCAGGAGTGGCCGCAGTGCAGGGGGCGGCTGGAGGAGCGGGTGGCCGGGTTCCTGGCTCGGGCGGCGTGACCGTCAGGAGCCGTTGATCAGCTTCTTGATCTCAGGCAGCTTCATGACGGAGTCGTCATTGACGAAGATGGCACCATCGGGTGCGTCTCCCAACGCGATGGCGATGCCGGGATCCACGCCCTTGATCGCATAGGCGGTCGTCGAGGTGGGCTTCGTCGACCTGTCGCTGTCGGAGTTCGGGGTGTCGTCGCACGGCGGAATCGTGGCGGCACCGAGCTCGTCCCCGATCGTGAAGTCACCGGCCTCTGTGCCCGAGTAGGTGTTGTTCCGGTACCTGACCAAGGCCACACAGGACGACGCGGAATGGCCGCCGCCGTCGGACGACGTGCAGGCGACGGACGTCGTGACGACGACCGTCGCCAGCAGCGCCCACACGGATCCGTGCCTGCCGACGGGAAGTGCCATGGCTCTCATCGATGTGCCTCCTCCTGGAGCGGCTGCTCCGGCTCGGTCCGGAGCTGTCCCCGGCCTCAGGACTCCGACGCAGCGGACGGCCACTTCGTTCGCCCGGCCGCCGCCCGCAGGTGCTCCCGCACCGCCCGCAGCACCGGATCCCCCTCCACGCTCGGTCGGTTCGGTGTCCGGGTTCAGGGGGAGAGGCTAGGAGGTGGCCGGGACCCGGGAGAACAGCCGTCCGGCCAGGTCGACGCCCACCACGGCCCCGCTGTCGTCGCGGCTGAAGAAGCCGCGCTGCCCCTTGAAGGCACCCTCGGTGATGACGTACTCGTCGCCGTCGCCCGGCAGCAGACCGAAGGGGAACGGGGCGTGGTCCTGCGGGAGTTCGGTGTCGGAGGCGGCGCGGATCTCCGGCTTGATCCGGACCTCCAGGGACAGGGCCGCGCCGTCGGTGTCGATGGCGAAGGTCATCGCGTCGTTCTCGTATGCGCCGGCGACCTCCCGCGCGCGGGCCGCGTCGTACGGGATCGGCTCGGGATCGCGGTCGACCACGCCGAGGTACGTCTCCAGGGCCCAGCGGACGATCGCCTGGTTGCAGGGGATGCCGTCCGGACCGGCGTTGGACAGCGCGACGACCGCGAAGTCCCGTTCGGGGACGATGAGCAGCTCCGCGAACTGGCCGTTCGCCGAGCCGCCGTGGCCGATGGTGTGCACCCCGTCCACCTCGCGCAGGAACCAGGCGATGCCCAGCGCGTCGCCGAGCGAGCCGGCCCGCAGCGCAGCCGTCCGCTCCCGCATCCGGTGCAACGCCTCGGTCGGCAGGACGCGCTCGCCGCTCTCCGTACGGCCGTCGCCGAGATGGAAGCGGGCCCAGCACAGCAGGTCGGAGACCGAGGTGACGAGGCCGCCGCCGGGGTTGTTGGCGCGGGTGCCCTTCCAGGGGCGGGCGACGGACAGGGTGCCGTCCTCGCCGAGGTTGTGGCCGACGGCGAACCGGCGGGTCATGACGTCGTCGGCGCCGAAGAAGCTCTGGGCCAGGCCGAGCGGTTCCAGTACGAGGGAGGCGACGGCCTGTTCGTACGTCAGTCCCGTGACGTTCTCCAGGATGCGCCCCACCAGGTTGAAGCCGGCCTGGCTGTAGGAGGCGCGGGCGCCGGGCGGAGCGATCAGCTCGTGCTCGGCCAGCTTCGCCACGAACGCGGCCAGGGCGTCGTCACCCTCGCCGGTGTCGATGATGACGTTCCAGTCCAGCCCGGCCGTGTGGTTGAGCAGGCGCCGCACGGTGATCGCCGACGCGGCCTCCTCGTCGGCGAGCGTGAACTCGGGGACGTAGCGGCGCACCGGGACGTCCAGGTCGATCTTTCCCTCCTCGACCAGGCGCATCAGCGCCGTCGCCGTGTAGGTCTTCGTCACCGAGGCCACCTGGAACAGCGTGTTCTCGTCGACCGGCAGCGGGTTCTCGATGCTGGTGATCCCGTGGGACGCGGTCACCTCCCGGCCGTTCGCCCAGATCCCGACGGCGACTCCGGGAATGCCGAACTGCTCCGCCGTCGCCTCGACGACCTCGACCAGTGCCTCGCGTGACATCGCGTTCCCCTTCCGGAGGAGCAAGACCACTTGCACTTTGTTCAAGTGGGTGCGGTGTGACTGTAGGGCGGGACTTGAACAAAGTGCAAGAGGGAATCGCGAACCCACCTGGATCAAGGGATGGCTCAACTGTCGGAGCGCGAAAGATTGACTGGACCGTTGGGCCGATGATCGGAAACCATCGGAAGCATGACGACCTCGACCTCCTACCTCATCCTCCACGGCTGGCAGAACCACCGCCCCAAGGGGCATTGGCAGCACTGGCTCGCCGACCGCCTCGCGGAAGGCGGCCACCACGTCACATACCCGCAGCTGCCCGACCCCGACGAGCCCGACCTGGAGGTGTGGCTCGCCGAACTCGCGCGGCACCTGCGCGAGTTGCCGGGCGACGGGGAGCGGGTCGTGCTCGCCCACAGCGCCTCCGCCGTGCTGTGGCTGCACGCCGTCGCGCGCGGTGTACCGGGGCTCGGCGATGTCGACCGGGTGCTGCTGGTGGCCCCGCCGTCCGGCTCGGTGCTCGCCCAGCACCCGGAGGTCGCGGCCTTCGCCCCGCCACCGCTCGCCGGCCTGACCCTGCCGGGCCCCACCCGCCTCGTCGCCGGCGACGACGACCCGTACTGTCCCGAGGGCGGCCAGACCGTCTTCGGCGATCCCCTGGGCCTCACCGCCGAGCTGCTCCCCGGTGCCGCCCACCTCGACCTGGACGCCGGTTACGGTTCCTGGCCCTCGGTGCTGGAGTGGTGCCTGAACGCGGACACGAAGTTCACGGTCCGGCCGGAGCGGTAGCCGGGGGGTCCTCGGTCTCCGGCGCCGAAAGCGCCTCGGGCTCCGCCGTCGCGGCAGCCGGGGGATACTCGCGCCCGGCCGCCGCCGTAGCCGGGAGTTCCTCGGGCTCCGCCGCCGTAGCCGGGAGTTTTTCGGGCTCCGCCCCCGTGGCGCCGCCCCGGAGTTCCGGCGTCGTCGCGCCCACCGCCGTCACCGCCACCAGGCACAGCAGGCCACCCGTGATCAGGGCGGTCGCGCCCGACGACCAGCCGGCGACCACACCGGCGCGCAGGTTGCCCAGGTGGGGGCCCGCCTGGCCGACGATCGTCTCGGCCGCCGTCACCCGGCCCAGCAACGCGTCCGGCGTGCGGGTCTGCACGATCGTGGTGCGGGAGAGGACGGCCAGCGCGTCCGCCGCACCGGCCAGCACCAGCATCCCGAGGCCCGCCCAGGCGCTGGTCGCCAGTCCGAACAGGGCGAGGGACACACCCCACGTGCCGGACGCGCACAGCATCACCGGCCCGGGGCGGGCCAGGCGCGTGACCGGGCCGGAGAAGGCGGTCGTGGCGACGCCGCCCACGGCGAGCGCGGACAGGAACAGGCCGAGCGTGCGCGGGTCGCCGCCGAAGCGCTCCGCGTTGACCAGGGGGAAGAGGCTGGTCGGCATCGACATGACCGTGGCGGCCAGGTCCGTCAGCAGCGCGCCGCGCACCACCCGGTGGCCGGTCAGGAACCGCAGGCCGTCCAGGACGCCGTGCAGGCCGGGGCGGGACTTCTCGCCCTCGGGCGGCAGCGCGGGCAGGCCGAAGGCGCCGTAGAAGGACACCCCGAAGCTGAGGGCGTCCACCAGGTAGCAGACGCCGATGCCCCACCAGCCGAGCACGAGGCCGGCGACGGCCGGACCGACCAGCATCATCGCCAGGCCGGTGACCTGGTTCAGGGCCAGGCCCGCGGCCACCTGGTCCTTGGGCAGCAGCCGCGGTACGAACACGCCCGCCGCGGGCGCGCCGATCGCGCCGAACGACGCCTGCGCCGCGACCAGCGCCAGGACGACGGCCACCGGCACGTGCCCGGTGAAGCCCTGCACGGCCAGCAGCAGGGAGCAGCTCGCCTGGCCGACGTTGCCGAGCAGATAGACGCGGCGCCGGTCGGCCCGGTCCACCCAGGACCCCGCGAACAGGCCGATGCCGATCATCGGCAGTGCCTGCGCCAGTCCGACCGCGCCGCTCCAGACCGAGCTGTGCGTCATGTCCCAGACCTGGTACATGACGGTGACGATGGTCATGAAGCTGCCGAGCGTGGACACCGTGCGCCCGATCAGCAGCCGCCGGAAGGCGGGGGAGGTGCGCAGCGGACGTACGTCGAGGAGCGCGCGCGTCAGGGTCATGAGAGGAGGGCCACGGGGCCGGGCGGGGTCACGGCGGGGACGCTAGCCTGTCGCCCCAGGATCGAGCGAACCGATAACGGCGCTACGCCGACTCGTTTCTGCCGCCCCGGGGCGGGCGAACCGACAACGGCTACGCCGACTCGTTCAGCAGCCGCCCCAGATGCTCCCGCCCCGCGCCCAGCAGCTCCGGCAGCGGCGGGGCCGCCTCGTACCACCGCTTCTCGTACTCCCAGCACAGCCATCCGTCCCACCCGTGCCGGGAGAGCACCTCCACGCACTCGGTGAGCGGAAGGACGCCGGCGCCCAGCGCCAGCGGGGTGGTGTCGTCGGCGGAGGCGATGTCCTTGACCTGGACGTAGCCGAGGTACGGGGCGAGGGCCGCGTAGGTCTCCGAGGGCTGCTCGCCGCCCAGCCAGGTGTGCATCACGTCCCACAGCGCCCCCACCTGCCGGTGGCCGACCGGGCCCAGGATCCGGATGGCGGCGGCTCCGGTGCGGTGCGAGTCGTGGGTCTCCAGCAGGATCCGTACGCCGAGGTCGCCGGCGTACTCGGCGGCCGTGCCCAGCCTTCGCGCGGCCGTGGCGTCGGCGTCCTCGGGGGACTGTTCGGCGGCGCCGCCCGGGAAGACCCGTACGAAGGGCGCGCCCAGGTCCCGGGCCAGTTCGAGGAGCTCGCGGATCTCGTCGATCACGGCGGTGTCGTCGCCGGGGGCGGCCACGCGCGCGTACCCCGCCAGACCGAGGATCTCGACTCCCGCCGCCTTGAACTCCGCGGCCACGTCCGCTCGTTCGGCGGGAGTGAGGCCCGGATGGACCGGCTCCTCCGGGTGCGCGCGCAGCTCGACTCCGTGATAACCGTGTTCGGAGGCGAGCCGCAGCACGTCAGCGAGCGGCAGGCCGGGGACACCGAGGGTGGAGAAGGCCAGCTTCATACCCACGGACCCTACTCGTCACCGCCGCCGGCCGCGCCCCTTCGTCACCCGCTCACTCGGGTGCTTCGTGCAGGTCCAGCCGCCAGTCCTGGCCCGTGAGGTCCTTGCCGAAGGAACGGTGGGACGTCTCGGCGGTGAGGACGAAACCGTGCCGCCGGTAGATGTGCCGGGCGGCGGTGAGCACGTCGTTGGTCCACAGGACGAGGTCCCGGTAACCGACCCCGCGCGCGAACTCGACGACGGCCGCGACGAGCCGGTCCCCGAGCCCCAGGCCGCGCGCGTTCGGCTCGACGAGCAGGAGCCGCAGCCGGGCGGTGCCGGGCGCCTCGCCCCGTACGCACATCACGCATCCCACCGGCCGCCCGTCGAGCTCGGCGATCCACACCCGCTCCAGATGCGGGTCGTGGTCCTCGGCGAAGTCGGCGACGATCCTGGCCACAAGGCCCTCGTAGTCGGTGTTCCACCCGTATTCGGCGGCGTACAGCGCGGCGTTGCGCTGCACGATCCAGCCGAGGTCGCCGGGGCCCGGCTCGCGCAGGACGACGTCTTCGGCGCGGGGCGGACGGCGGTCGCCCAGGATCGTACGGATCGTGCTCATCGCCTCCGCGAGGCGCGGGCGGTCGCCGGGCGCCACGCTCCCCAGGAGGGAGCCGACCGATTCTCCGGCCCGCTCGTCGAGCAGCTCGGCGGCCTCCCGCCCGCGCGCGGTGAGCGTGACACGGCGCCGGCGCGGATCTTCCTCCGACGGGGCGCGCTGGACCAGTCCGTCCTGCTCGAACCTGTTCAGGATCCGGCTCAGGTAGCCGGAGTCCAGGGAGAGTTCGGTGCGCAGATCGGCCGCGTCCGTACGGCGGGAGTGGGCGAGTTCGTACAGGACGCGGGATTCGGTGAGGGTGTACGGGGCGTAGAGGTGGCGGCCGTAGTCGAGGGCGCCGATGACGTTCGTGTAGAAGCGGTTGAAGGAGCGGATGTCCTGGACGGTCATGCTCGACCCCCGGTGGTCCGATGGCTGACTCAGTCAGAGATACCGTCGGGATCGAGCGTAGGCCGCCCACCGCGCCTCGGCCACCCCTTCCGCTGTCCCTCCGTGACCGCCGAAGCGGGGGCAGCCCCCAGTGAGGCCCGCACCGGCGCCGGGTGCGAGTCGTAGCGACGGCACGTTCAACTCCGCGACGGCACGTTCAACTCCGCGACGGCACGTTCAACTCCGCGACGGCACGTTCAACTCCGCGACGGCACGTTCAAACCCGCGACGGCACGTTCAAGCCCGCGGCACCCCGGAGGACCCCCGCACCATCAGTTCCCCGCGAACCGTCGCGATCCCCCCGGGCGGCGGCTCCTCCCGCCCCATCGCGATGCGTCCGGCCCGCGCCCCGGCCTCCGCCAACGGCAGCCGCACCGTCGTCAGGGAAGGCACCGCGTCGATGCTGAAGGGGAGGTCGTCGAAGCCGGCCACCGACACGTCCTCCGGGATCTTCAGCCCGGACTCGCGCAGCGCCGCGCACGCGCCCAGGGCGACGGAGTCGTTGGCCGCGACGATCGCCGTGAGAGACGGGTCGCGGCGCAGCAGTTCCAGCGTCGCCTCGTAGCCGGACCGCCGGTCGTAGCTGCCGTGCACCGTCCAGCGCGGGTCCTCCTCGATGCCCGCCGCCGCCAGCGCCGCCCGGTGTCCCTCCAGCCGGTGCCGGGTGGTCGTGCGCTCCTCCGGACCCGCGATGTAGCCGAGCCGCCGGTGCCCCAGCCCGATCAGGTGCTCGGTCAACTCCCGCCCGCCGCCACGGTTGTCGAAGGTCAGCGCGACCGCTCGGGTGTCCGGCGCGGGCGGCCGCCCGCACAGCACCACCCTCGTCCCGGCCTCCGTCAGCTTCCGCAGCTTCGCCGCGACGGCCGCCGCGTGCGGCTGGTCCTCCATGGCACCGCCGGTCAGCACCACGGCCGCGGCCCGCTGTCGCTGGAGCAGCGTGAGGTAGGTCAGTTCGCGCTCCGGGGAGCCGCCCGTGTTGCAGACGACCGCCAGCCGTTCCCCGCCGGCCCGCCCGCCCGGGCCGCCGATCTCGGACTGGATCGCGCTCGCCATGATCCCGAAGAACGGGTCGGCGATGTCGTTGACCAGGATCCCCACCAGGTCAGACGTGGCGGCGGCCAGCGAGCTCGCCGGCCCGTTCAGTACGTAGTCCAGCTCGTCCACGGCCCGCAGCACCCGCTCCCGGGTGGTGGCCGCCACGGGGTAGTTCCCGTTCAGCACGCGCGACACCGTCGCGGGGGAGACCTGGGCGCGGGCCGCCACGTCCGCCAGGGTCACCGTCATTTCGTCGTCCTCCGGTCGCGCATCTCGTCGTACCTCGCCGTACGTCGTCGTACCCACAGGCCATGCGCAGAGCACGCACAGGGAATGCATAGATCCACGAACCGCGGCCGCGGTTTCGTGCAGTTCGAGCAGACCTTACGGCCCCGTGCCCCAGCTGTTCGCCCCCTCGAACAACTCGAAGTGGACACGGCCTTGTCCGGACCGCTGGTCAGAGGCTAGCTTCTCATTGTATAGAAAGCGCTTGCTGTACGGCTTACCAGTAAAACGAGGGCAACCGGGCGCTCAGCGCCTACGAAGGGACCGACGTGACACGCAAGACGGTGCGTATCGCCATGAACGGCGTGACCGGGCGCATGGGTTACCGCCAGCACCTCGTCCGCTCCATCCTGGCCATCCGTGACCAGGGCGGGCTCGACCTCGGCGACGGCACCGTGCTGTGGCCGGAGCCGATCCTCGTCGGGCGCCGCGAGCACGCGCTGCGCGCGCTCGCCGAGCAGCACGGCCTGGAGCACATCTCGACGGACGTGGACGCGGTCCTCGCCGACCCGACCGTGGAGATCTACTTCGACGCCCAGGTGACGTCGGCCCGCGAGGAGGCGATCAAGAAGGCGATCGCCGCCGGCAAGCACATCTACACCGAGAAGCCGACCGCCACCGGCCTCGACGGCGCCCTGGAACTGGCCCGCCTGGCCAACGCCAAGGGCATCAAGCACGGCGTCGTCCAGGACAAGATCTTCCTGCCGGGCCTGCTCAAGCTGAAGCGCCTCATCGACGGCGGCTTCTTCGGCCGGATCCTGTCCATCCGCGGCGAGTTCGGCTACTGGGTCTTCGAGGGCGACTGGCAGTCCGCGCAGCGCCCGTCCTGGAACTACCGCGCCGAGGACGGCGGCGGCATCGTTGTCGACATGTTCCCGCACTGGGAGTACGTCCTGCACGAGCTCTTCGGCCGCGTGACGTCCGTCCAGGCCATCGCCACCACCCACATCCCGCAGCGCTGGGACGAGCAGGGCAAGCCCTACGACGCCACCGCCGACGACGCCGCCTACGGCATCTTCGAACTCGACGGCGGCGCCATCGCCCAGATCAACTCCTCCTGGGCGGTCCGCGTCAACCGCGACGAACTCGTCGAGTTCCAGGTCGACGGCACCGAGGGCTCGGCCGTCGCGGGCCTGCGCAAGTGCCGTGCCCAGCACCGGTCCGCCACCCCCAAGCCGGTGTGGAACCCGGACATCCCGGCCACCGAGGCCTTCCGCGACCAGTGGCAGGAGGTCCCGGACAACGGCGAGTTCGACAACGGCTTCAAGGCCCAGTGGGAGCTGTTCCTGCGGCACGTCTACGCCGACGCGCCCTACCACTGGGACCTGCTCGCCGGCGCCCGTGGCGTCCAGCTCGCCGAGCTGGGCCTGAAGTCCTCGGCCGAGGGCCGCCGTCTCGACGTACCGGAGATCGCGCTGTGACCATCCGACTCCCCGACTCCAGTGGCGGGCTGCGGTCGTACGAACCCCGCACGGAACCCCTCGCCGTCACCCCCGGCACCCCCTTCACCTCCCGTACGGTCTTCTCGGCGGCGCACGTCGTCGCCGACCCGTTCGCCGACGCCGGCCCCGACTCCCCGGCGGCCGTCGACTGGGACGCCACCCTCGCCTTCCGCCGCCATCTGTGGTCCCACGGACTCGGCGTCGCCGAGGCCATGGACACCGCCCAGCGCGGCATGGGCCTGGACTGGGCGGGCGCGGCCGAGCTGATCCGGCGCAGCGCCGCCGAGGCGAAGTCGGTCGGCGGCCGCATCGCCTGCGGCGTCGGCACCGACCAGATCACCGGCGGCTCCCTGACGCAGATCCGCCAGGCGTACGAGGAGCAGCTCGCCCTCGTCGAGGAGTCGGGCGCCCAGGCGATCCTGATGGCGTCCCGCGCGCTGGCCGCCACCGCCTCCGGTCCCGAGGACTACCTGGAGGTCTACGGCCACCTCCTGCGCCAGGCCGCCGAACCCGTGGTCCTGCACTGGCTGGGCCCGATGTTCGACCCGGCGCTGGAGGGCTACTGGGGGTCGAAGGACCTCGACGCGGCGACCGACACGTTCCTGGAGGTCATCGCCGCCCACCCGGACAAGGTCGACGGCATCAAGGTCTCCCTCCTCGACGCCCGGCGCGAGGTCGACCTGCGCCGCCGCCTCCCCGACGGCGTCCGCTGCTACACCGGCGACGACTTCAACTACCCCGAGCTGATCGCGGGCGACGAACAGGGCTTCAGCCACGCCCTGCTCGGCATCTTCGACCCGCTCGGCCCGCTGGCGGCGCAGGCCGTCCGCGTCCTGGACACCGGGAACGTGACGGGCTTCCGCGAACTCCTCGACCCCACCGTCGAGCTGTCCCGCCACCTCTTCCAGACGCCCACCCGCTTCTACAAGACGGGCGTGGTCCTGCTCGCCTGGCTGGCCGGCCACCAGACCCACTTCACGATGGTCGGCGGCCTCCAGTCGGCGCGCTCCCTCCCGCACTTCACCCGCGCCTACGAACTCGCCGACGGCCTGGGCCTGTTCCCCGACCCGAAGCTGGCGGAGGAGCGGATGAAGACCCTGCTCTCCCTGTACGGAGTGAACCAGTGACCGCAGATCTCACCCGCTTCAGCATCAACCAGATGACGGTCAAGCAGTTGTCGATGCCCGAACTGGTCGACGCCTGCCTGGAGCTGGGGGTGCCCGGCGTCGGCCTGTGGCGCGAGCCGGTCCAGACGTACGGCGTGGAGGCGACGGCGAAGCTGGTCCGCGACGCGGGCCTCGCCGTCACCACCCTGTGCCGGGGCGGCTTCCTCACCGCGATCGACCCGCAGGAGCGCGCCCGGGCCCTGGACGACAACCGCCGCGCGATCGACGAGGCAGCGACCCTGGGCACCGAGGTGTTGGTCTTGGTCTCCGGCGGCCTGCCGGCCGGCTCCAAGGACCTGCACGGCGCCCGCGAACGCATCGCGGACGCCCTCGCCGAACTGGGCCCGTACGCGGAGGCCCACGGGGTGAAGCTGGCCATCGAGGCCCTGCACCCCATGTACGCCTCCGACCGCTGCGTGGTCTCCACCCTCGCCCAGGCCCTGGACCTCGCGGAACGCTTCCCCGCACACCAGGTGGGCGTCACGGTCGACACGTACCACATCTGGTGGGACGACTCGGCCCCCGAGCAGATCGCCCGTGCGGGCGCCGGCGGCCGCATCCACACCTTCCAGCTCGCCGACTGGACCACCCCGCTGCCGGAGGGCGTCCTCAACGGCCGCGGCCAGATCGGCGACGGCGCGATCGACATGCGGGAGTGGAAGGGCTATGTGGAGGCGGCCGGCTACACCGGCCCCATCGAGGTCGAGCTCTTCAACGAGGGGCTGTGGGCGCGGGACGGGCGGGAGGTGCTGGCGGAGACGGCGGAACGCTTCCTGGCTCACGCGGCGTAGCTCGGTACGGCGGCCGAAGTACGGGACGACCTGTACTCCGGCCGCCCCGCCGTATACGCGATGTATACTCGACGTATGTCCGACGTCATGATCCGCGTGCCCGCCGAAGTCCGTGACCAACTGGCCGCCGTGGCCGAGGCGCGAGGCACCAGCCTTCGTGCCCTCATGCAGGACATAGCCGCTCAGACGCTGACTCCTGAGCAGATCAAGGAACGGGCCGACCGCACCCGCACTCTGCTCGCCGAGCGCTTCGGGCACTACGTGTCGGACGAGGAGTCCGCCGAGATGCGGCGCAAGATGCGGGAGGCCGCCGCCGCTCACCGTGCCGGCCCGGTCGAGACGGAGCCGTCCCCTTGAGCTGGACCGAGCACTACGTCCTCGACACCCCCACCCTCCTGGCGATGGGGGGCGACAAACAGGTCTCCGGCCTCATCCACGCGGCGGCCGCCAGTGACGACATGCGGCTGTGGGTACCTGTCCTGTGCCTGCTGGAAGCCGAGCGTGGACGTGCCGGGATCGTCGACCACGTGGGCGTGCTGGCGGACGTACTCCATCTCGTCGACGACGACTACGCCATGGCGGTGACCATCGCCGAACTGGGTCGTGAAGGCGTCGACTTCGGTGTCTCGGCGGCCGTGCACACCGCGCGCCCGAACCAGACGATCCCGACGGGCGGCCTGCTCGCCACCGTGGCCCCGGAGGCGTATGCCGGACTCGGGGTCGGTGTCATGGACCTGAACCGCTGAGGGCCCGCCTGTGTCATCTCAGGAGCGGCCCCGTTGAAGCCAGGGAGTTCAAGACGCATGTGCAACTTTGTGGGGGAGGTCGGCGCGCTCTGGCGCTATCCGGTGAAGTCCCTGCTGGGGGAGCGGATTCCGGCTGCCGAGGTGACCGACCGAGGTCTGGCGGGCGACCGCCGTTTCGCGCTGCTGGACCGGGAGACGGGCAAGGTGGCCAGCGCCAAGTCCCCCAGGCTGTGGCGGGAGTTGCTGCGCTGCACGGCGGCGACGGCCGGCACCGGGGCCCGCATCACCGCCCCGGACGGCACGACGTGGGACAGCGCCGACGCACACGTCCACGACGGACTTTCGGCGTTCCTGGGTCGCAAGGTGACGCTGACGGACGTCCCGCCTCCCGGCGCCACCCTCCACCGGTCCCGGCCTGAGGAGGTGCTGGAGGCGGGGCTGGACGCCGAGGTCGCCGCCGACGTGGTCCAGTTCGGCTCGGCCGCCCCGCCCGGGACCTTCTTCGACTTCGCGCCGGTCCACCTGGTCACCACCTCGACCCTGCGCCGGATCGCCGCACTGAGCCCCCGGGGGACGGTGGAGGCGGAACGCTACCGCCCCAACCTGGTGATCGACACGGCCGGCGAGGCCGAGGGCTTCCTCGAGAATGCCTGGTTCGGCGAGAAGCTGGCGGTCGGCGACGAGGTGGTCCTGCGCGTGATGGCCGTGACCCCGCGCTGTGCCGTCCCGACCCTCGCCCACGGCCGGCTCCCCCGCGACCCCGACGCGTTGCGCGTCCCCGCCCGCCACAACCGTGTCCCCGCGCTGCCCGGCCGCGCCCCGGACCCGTGCGCCGGGGTGTACGCGCAGGTGGTGCGGGGCGGACGGATCCGGGAGGGGGACGCCGTCCGCCTGGTGTGAGACCCGGGCGGACGGCGTCGGTGGATCAGACGTCGAACCGGTCGATCAGCCAGCTGCCCAGTTCCTCCGTGACGACGGTGTGCTCGGTGGTCGTGGACGAGCAGAGGAAGTCGTCCAGTTCGCTCTCGCCGGGGTCCAGGTCCTTGATCTTCGCGTACAGGTCGTCCTGCTTCTCGATGTCCCGGATCGCGACCGCGCTGACCGACGGCACGAAGCAGACGTCCTCGTGGCGCAGGTCCACCGTGGCGCCGAACTTCTTCATCGCGTCGGCGAGGATCTTGTACGTGTGCAGCGTGCCGCCCGGGGCGCCGTCCAGCTCCGGGAAGCTGTCGGTCGTGATGGTGTCCTCGGCCTCCGGGAACTTCCGGTACAGGTAGGCGACGGTCACGTCGTCGCCCTGGGCCTGGGTGTAGAAGGTGGTGCCGGGGTAGATCTTGTCGAGCCGCAGCGCGACCTCGCCGGGCGGCACGTCCGGCAGGCCGATGCCGTCGGCGCGGCCGTTGGCGACGGCGATCTTGCGCGGGATCTGCGGCCAGCCGCCGAACCGGTTCAGAGCGGCCAGGAAGTCCTTGCGCTCCTTGGCGACCTGGATCTTGCCGGTGTCCTTGTCGTAGTGCTGCCACAGCATCTGACGCGCGGCGTCGCTGTTCATCTGCCGTTCGAAGTCGTTGCCGGGGAACGGGATGAAGTACGAGAACGCCTGCACGCCGACGGGGATGGTGGCGCCGCGGTGCGGGGTGTCGTACGAGAAGTACACCGCCGTCTGGTGGTCCATCCGCTGGGTCTCCAGCTTGGCGAGCGCGTAGCGGGTGACCATGCCGCCCATGCTGAAGCCGCCGACGACCAGCCGGGTGTTGCCGACGCGCCGGCCGATGGTCTCCATGATGACGGCCTCGGCGGCCTGCGCGTTGTCCATGATGGACGCGGTCCGCTCCTCGAACCCGAGCAGGATCACGTCCCTGCCGCGCCGGTGCAGCTCGGTGAGGAAGGGGTACTCACCGCCGTCGAGGAACTGGTAGAGCTTGTCGAGCTCGCTCCGACCGAGGTTGAAGCCGTCGGCGATGATCACGGGCCGGGTGATCTCGCTGTTGCCCGAGCCCAGGAAGACCCAGGCGAAGCCGTTCGGCAGGGGCCATTCCTCGTGGTCCGGCACCTTGATGGGATGGGGAGGCTCGGCGGCCACCGGGTCGGCGAGGGTGAACATACCGACGTTGGGCTCGGTCTTTTCGGACACGGTCGTGCTCCTCGGGGGAGGGGGGAGGGGACGACCTCATCATGGTGACATTTCGGGCTTATCGCCTGCTGGGGCTGCGGATTTCATCCCAACTAATGGAGTGTGCGCGGGACCCGTTTAATGCGCCCGGCATGTGCCAAAGGCCTGTTCCCGGCCCCCTTCCCTCGGCCTTCGGAATTTTCTTCCGAACGCGTGCAACCCTTTCCGCGCTCCGTGGGTCGTACTTGGCATCAGGACCTTTGGAGGGGGATCTGGGGGGATCGCGGGGGTTCTGATGTGGAGGGGAAAAGCCGAGGGGGCCCGGTCGACGGACCGGGCCCCCTCGAAGCTTCCGCAAGAGCAACAAGAGCAACAGGCGGCTAGAAGAACACCCCGCAGCGCAGCAGCACGTTCGCGTACGGCCGTGCCTCGCCCGTGCGGACCACCAGCCGTGCGCCCGCCGACAGTTCCTTGAGCCGCTCGTGCGCGACCAGCGCCAGCCCGGGAAAGTGCCCGTCCAGCAGCGCGGCCGCCGCCGGATTCGACTCCCGCACCTCGGTCGCCGCCGTCGCGCCCTCGACCACCAGCTCGGCCAGCAGCCCGTCCAGCACCTCGGCGAAGGACGGCACCCCGGCCCGGAACGCCAGGTCCACCACCCGCGGCCCGTCCGGTATCGGCATGCCGACGTCGCACACCAGCACCCCGTCCCCGTGCCCCAGCTCGGCCAGCGCGCCGGAGAGATGCCGGTTCAGGATTCCCGCCCGCTTCACCGGGAACCACCTCGCAGCGGCGCGTCGGCCGAGCTGCCCGAACCGCTGTTCCCGCCAGGGGTCCTGGGGTCGCCCTCCGGCACGGCAGCGCACAGCGCCGCCGCCTCCGCCGCCGTCGGGAACGACTCCTGCGCGCCCCGCTTCGTCACGGCCGCCGCGCCGACCCGGGCCGCGTACGCCGCCGCCTCCGCGAGGGACGAGCCCGCCCCCAGCTGCCACGCCAGCGCCGCGGTGAACGCGTCGCCCGCGCCCGTCGTGTCCACGGCGTCCACCTGCACGGACGGGACCCGGGTGACGCCCTCCGAGGAAGCCACCAGCGCGCCCTCCGCGCCCAGCGTCACGACCACCGAGCGCGGCCCCTTGGCCAGCAGGATCCGCGCCCAGTCCGCGGGCTCCTCGCTCACCGCGGCCGCGTCCTCGCCGAGGATCACCTTCGCCTCGTGCTCGTTCACGATCAGCGGGTCGCAGGCCGCCAGCACCTCGGCCGGCAGTGGGCGCGGCGGGGACGGGTTCAGCACGAAGCGGCTTCGCGGTGCCAGGTTCCGTACGACCTCCACGACCGTCTCCAGCGGGATCTCCAGCTGCGTCGACACCACCCGCGAGGCCTGGAACAGGCCGGCCGTGGCCCGGACGTCCGCCGGTGCGAGCTTCCCGTTCGCGCCCGGCGACACCACGATGCTGTTGTCCCCGGACGGGTCCACCGTGATCAGCGCGACCCCGGTCGGCGCGCCGCCGACCAGGACGCCCACCGTGTCCACGCCGGCCGCCCGCTGCGAGTCGAGGAGCAGCCGGCCGTACGCGTCGTCGCCGACCCGCGCCAGCAGGGCCGTACGCGCCCCGAGCCGGGCGGCGGCGACCGCCTGGTTCGCGCCCTTGCCGCCGGGGTGGACGGCCAGGTCGGACCCGAGCACCGTCTCACCGGCCCCCGGCCGCCGCTCGACACCGATCACCAGGTCGGCGTTGGCCGACCCTACGACCAGAAGGTCGTAGTCGTACATGCAATGACTCCTCTAGTGCTGACTCGTACGTGCGGACCTGGCGCAGGGCGGGCGATCGTGGTGATCGCCCGCCCGTTCGCCGATGTCAGCCGCCGAAGCCGGCCACGTTCTCCTTCGTGACCACCTTCACCGGCACCTTCACCGTCTTCTCCACCTTCTCGCCCTCGGCCGCCCGGATCGCGTTGTCCACCGCGATCTTCCCGAGCTGCGTGGGCTGCTGCGCCACGGACGCGTACAGCGTGCCGTCCTTGACCGCCGTCAGGCCGTCCGGGGTGCCGTCGAAGCCGACCACCTGGACCGACGTACCGGCCTTGGAGCCGAGCGCCTTGATCGCGCCGAGCGCCATCTCGTCGTTCTCGGCGAAGACACCGTCGATGTCGGGGTGCGCCTGCAGCAGGTTCGTCATCACGTCGAGGCCCTTGGTGCGGTCGAAGTCCGCGGGCTGCTTGGCCACGACCTTGATGCCCGGGTACTCCTTGAGCCCGGCCGCGAAGCCCGCGCCGCGCTCACGGCTGGCGGACGTACCCGCCTGGCCCTGCAGGATCACGATGGTGCCCTGGCCGCCCAGCTTCTCGGCGAGCGCCTTGGCGCCCAGCTTGCCGCCCTCGACGTTGTCGGAGGCGACCAGCGCGGCCGTCTCGGCGTTGTTCACCCCGCGGTCGACGCCCACGACGGGGATGTCGGCCTTGTTCGCCGAGCGCACCGACGGGCCCGCCGCGTCCGAGTCCACCGGGTTGACGATGATCGAGCCGAGGCCCTCGCTGGTGAAGTTCTGCAGTTGGTTGGCCTGCTGCGAGGCGTCGTTCTGCGCGTCCGTGACCGTCAGGTCGACGCCCAGCTTCTTCGCCTCGGCCTGCGCGCCGGAACGGATCTGCACGAAGAACGGGTTGTTGAGGGTCGACAGCGACAGGCCGATCTTCTGGTTCTTCGCCGGGGAGCCGTTGTGCAGGAAGGACATCGCGCCCACGACCGCCGCGGCGACCACCGCGGCGAGTACGTACGTCGCGGCCTGCTTGCCCTTCCCGCCCTGCGAGGCACCGGCGGCGACCGGGGTCGCCCCCGCCTTGCGCCGCAGCGTGTCGAGCAGCACCGCCAGCGCGATCACGACACCGATGACGACCTGCTGCCAGAAGGCGGACACGGAGAGCAGGTTGAGGCCGTTCCTCAGCACCGCCAGGATCAGGGCGCCGATCAGCGTCCCGGACGCCTTGCCCGTGCCGCCGGCGAGCGAGGCGCCGCCGATGACGACCGCGGCGATCGCGTCCAACTCGTAGCCCTGCGCGGCCTGCGGCTGCGCCGAGGACAGCCGGGAGGCGAGCACGATGCCCGCGGCGGCGGCGAACAGCCCGGAGAGGGCGTAGATCGCGAGCTTCTGCCGCTTCACCCGCAGGCCGGAGAGGCGGGCCGCTTCCTCGTTGCCGCCGATCGCGTACATGGAGCGGCCGATGTACGTCCGGCCCAGCACGAACGCCGTGATCAGACCCATGACGACCATCACGAGCACCGGCACCGGCAGCCACCCGCCGAGCGTGTCGCCGAGGTGCGAGACGGAGTCGGGGAAGGGGATGGGGGAGCCCTGCGAGATCACCAGCGACAGGCCGCGGCCCACCGACAGCATGGCGAGCGTCGCGATGAACGGCGGCAGCTTCCCGTACGAGATCAGGAAGCCGTTGACCAGGCCGCACGCGATGCCGGTGGCGATCGCGAGGACGACCGCGATGGCGACCGGGATGCCCTGTGAGGTCGCGCTCCAGGCAAGGACGGTGGCCGACAGGGCGGCCACCGAGCCGACCGAGAGGTCGATGCCCGCCGCGACGATCACGAACGTGACGCCGAAGGCGAGGATGGCGGTCACGGCGGCCTGGACGCCGACGTTCAGGAGGTTGTCCGTCGTCATGAAGTCGCCGGACAGCGCCGACATCGCGATGACGAGGACGATGAGCGCGGTCAGCGCGCCGTTGTCGAGCAGGAGGCGGCGCAGGCCGCCCGTGGCGCCCCGCGCGCCCGTTGTGTTCTTGAGCGTGTCAGTGGCCACGGCTGGCCTCCGTTTCCTTCGTGACTGTGACGGTCGGGGTGCTGACGGCGAGCGCCATCACCGTGTCCTGGGTGGCCTCGTCGGCCGAGAGCTCGCCCGCGATCCGGCCCTGGGCCATCACCAGCACCCGGTCGCTCATGCCGAGCACCTCGGGCAGATCGCTGGAGATCATCAGGACGGCGGCACCGGCGGCCGTCAGTTCGTTGATCAGCTGGTAGATCTCGACCTTGGCGCCGACGTCGATCCCGCGCGTGGGCTCGTCGAGGATCAGCACCTTGGTGTCGGCCAGGAGCCACTTGCCGATGACGACCTTCTGCTGGTTGCCGCCGGAGAGCGTGCGCACGTGCTGCCCGAGGCCCGCCATCCGCACCCCCAGCTGCCCGGCGATCCGGGCCGCCGCCTCGTGCTGCCCCTTGAGGTCGACGAGCCCGGCACGGGTCGCCGCACGCATCGTCACCAGCCCGAGGTTCTCCTCGACGGAGGCGTCGAGCACCAGCCCCTGGCCCTTGCGGTCCTCGGGGACGAGCCCGATCCCGGCGGCCATGGCGGCGTTCACGTCGTGTCGGCGCAACTCCGCGCCGGCGACCTTCACGGCGCCCTTGTCGTAGGGGTCCGCGCCGAACACCGCCCGTACGACCTCGGTACGACCGGCGCCGACCAGGCCCGCGATGCCGACGACCTCGCCCGCCCGCACCTGGAAGCTCACGTCGTGGAAGACGCCGTCCCGGGTCAGGCCCTCGACGGTGAGCAGCGCGGCACCCTTGTCGGCCCGTTCCCGCGGGTACTGCTGCTCGATCGACCGCCCCACCATGAGGCGTACGAGCTCGTCCTCGGGCGTGGACGCGGGCACCTGGCCGACGCTCTTGCCGTCGCGGATGACCGTGACGCGGTCGCCGAGGGCGGCGATCTCCTCCAGGTGGTGCGTGATGAAGACGATTCCGACGCCGTCCTCGCGCAGCTTGCGCACGATGGAGAAGAGCTTCTCGACCTCCTCGGAGGTGAGCACGGCGGTCGGCTCGTCCATGACCAGCACGCGGGTGTCGAGGCTGAGCGCCTTCGCGATCTCGACCATCTGCAGGCGCGCGATACCGAGTTCACGCACACGCGCGCGTGGAGACACGTTGACGCCGACCCGCTCGAGGAGTTCGGCGGCGTCCGCCTCCATCCTCTTCCGGTCGATCATCCCGAGGCGGCGCGGCTGGCGGCCCAGGAAGATGTTCTCGGCGACCGTCAGATCGGGAACGAGGTTGAACTCCTGGTAGATGGTGGCGATCCCGAGGCGTTCGGAATCCTGCGCACCGTGGATGCGGACCTCCTCGCCGTCCACGACGATCCGGCCGGCATCGGGGCGGTAGGCGCCGGAGAGCATCTTGATCAGCGTGCTCTTGCCCGCGCCGTTCTCACCGAGCAGCACATGCACCTCGCCCCGGCGCAGATCGAAGTCCACGCTGTCGAGCGCGACCACGCCCGGGAAGGTCTTGCGTATGCCTTCGATGCGCAGCAACTCGTCCGGGTTGCTCACGACGTGCTCCTTTGTGCGGGGGAGGGCTCGCCGCACGAGCGGCGTACGACGAGACGGGCGGGGAGGGTGACGGACTCGGGGGGCCGTCCCTCGATGCGGTCGACGAGCGCGCGCACGGCGGCGCGCCCCAGGTCGCCCGTGGGCTGGGCGATCGCGGTGATCGGCGGATCGGTGTGCACGAACCACGGGATGTCGTCGAACGCGGCGAGCGCGATGTCGTCGGGAACCCGCATCCCACGCGCGCGTACGGCGTCCAGCGCGCCGAGTGCCATCAGGTTGTCCGCGGCGAAGACGACCTCGGGCGGCTCGGGCAGGTCGAGGAAACGCTCGGTGACCCGCCGCCCGCTCTCGGCCTGGAAGTCGCCCTGGCCTATGTAGGCGTCGGGAAGGGGAATCCCGCACTCGGCCAGGGCCGCGCGGAAGGCCTCGACGCGCTCGCTGCCGGTCGTGGTCGCCGCCGGACCCGCGATGATCGCGAGCCGCCGGTGCCCCAGCCCGTGCAGATGGGCCACGAGGTCACGCACGGCCGCTCGCCCGTCCGCCCGGACCACGGGCACGTCCACGCCCGGGATCCACCGGTCCACGAAGACCATCGGCGTCCCCGCGCGCGCGGCGTCCAGCATGAGCGGGGAGCCGCCGTCGGTGGGGGAGACCAGCAGCCCGTCGATACGGCGGTCCAGGAGGGTCCGTACGTGGTGGTCCTGCAACTCGGGCCGCTCGTCGGCGTTTCCGATGATGACGCTGTAGCCCAGCGCGCGGGCCTCCTCCTCGACGGAGCGGGCCAGCTCGGTGAAGTACGGGTTCAGTACGTCGCTGATGACCAGGCCGAGGGTGCGGGTCTGGTCGGTGCGCAGGGACCGGGCGACGGCGTTCGGGCGGTAGCCCAGCGCCTCGACGGCGGCCAGCACGCGCGTGCGTGCGTCCGCGCTGACCGACGGGTGCTCGTTCAGGACGCGCGACACCGTGGCGACGGACACGCCCGCCTCGGCAGCGACATCCTTGATGCTCGCCATCGCCGCTCCACCTCCTCGTGGAATCGATTACATCGACGTGTAAGGAGGATTGGAATCGATTACACGGGGGTTAATCAAGCCCTCACCCGCATCCCGAGACCGGATTGTGATGAATGGGACTCAAGTGATCTAGGCTGCCCCTGACCGCAGCGGGTGGCATGCCCGCGCCAATCACAGGGGAGAAACAGATATGCGCGCAGGTCGGATACTCGGTACGTCCGCGGCGGCTGCCGCCCTGGTCGGGGCCACGCTCATCATCGGCAGCCCCGCCGTCGCCCAGACGGACGCGGCCGCGGCCGGGTGCACGGCGAAGGCCCTCGAAACCGTGATCATCCGTGACCGGACGAGCACCAGCGGCACGGCCCTCGCCCAGGTCAACAAGGGTGAGAGCGCGTCGGCGTCCTGCACGATGTACTACGGCACCTCCTCGTACGAGAAGTGCGGCATCGTCAGCAAGCGCTGGGTGAAGGTCACGAGGAGTGGCGTCACCGGCTATGTGGTCGGCACCTGTGTGACGGTCACGGAGAACTGACCCAGGGCTCCCGGCCCCGTACCCTCCGGCACTGACAGGCCCGGCAGGACGGGCCTGTCAGTGCCGGGCGGTACCGTCGGATCATGACCGATCAGGCGGGAGAGCGGCGACTGGCCACGCTGGAAGGCGTGCTCGAACGCATCACGTACGCCAACGAGGAGAACGGCTACACGGTCGCGCGCGTGGACACCGGACGCGGCGGCGGTGACCTGCTGACGGTCGTCGGCGCGCTGCTCGGCGCCCAGGTCGGCGAGTCCGTGCGGATGGAGGGCCGATGGGGCTCCCACCCGCAGTACGGCAAGCAGTTCACCGTCGAGAACTACACGACCGTCCTGCCCGCCACCGTCCAGGGCATCCGCCGCTACCTCGGCTCGGGGCTCGTCAAGGGCATCGGACCCGTCTTCGCCGACCGCATCACCCAGCACTTCGGCCTGGACACCCTGAGGATCATCGAGGAGGAGCCCAAGCGGCTCATCGAGGTCCCAGGCCTCGGCCCCAAGCGCACCAAGAAGATCGCCGACGCCTGGGAGGAGCAGAAGGCGATCAAGGAGGTCATGCTCTTCCTCCAGACCGTCGAGGTGTCCACCTCCATCGCCGTGCGCATCTACAAGAAGTACGGCGACGCCTCGATCTCCGTCGTGAAGAACCAGCCCTACCGGCTGGCCTCCGACGTCTGGGGTATCGGCTTCCTCACCGCCGACAAGATCGCCCAGTCCGTCGGCATCCCGCACGACAGCCCGGACCGCGTCAAGGCGGGCCTGCAGTACGCCCTTTCGCAGTCCGCCGACCAGGGCCACTGCTACCTGCCCGAGGAGAAACTGATCGCCGACGCGGTCAAGCTCCTCCAGGTGGACACCGGACTTGTCATCGAGTGCCTGGCCGAACTGGCGGCGCCCCCGCAGGAGGGCGAGGACCCCGGTGTCGTACGGGAGAAGGTGCCCGGGCCCGACGGCGGCTCGGAACCCGTCACCGCCATCTACCTCGTCCCCTTCCACCGCGCCGAACTCTCCCTCTCCGCCCAGCTGCTGCGCCTGCTGCGCACGGGTTCCGACCGGATGCCCGCCTTCCACGACGTGGCCTGGGACAAGGCGCTCGCCTGGCTCAAGGGGCGTACGGGCGCCGAGCTGGCCCCCGAACAGGAGGCCGCGGTCCGGCTCGCGCTCACCGAGAAGGTCGCCGTCCTCACCGGTGGCCCAGGCTGCGGCAAGTCCTTCACGGTCCGCTCGATCGTGGAGCTGGCCCGGGCCAAACGCGCGAAGGTCGTCCTGGCCGCGCCCACCGGCCGCGCCGCCAAGCGCCTGGCCGAGCTCACCGGCGCCGAGGCCTCCACCGTCCACCGCCTCCTGGAACTCAAGCCCGGCGGCGACGCGGCGTACGACAAGGACCGTCCGCTGGACGCGGACCTGGTGGTGGTCGACGAGGCGTCCATGCTGGACCTGCTCCTGGCCAACAAGCTGGTCAAGGCGGTGCCCCCGGGCGCCCACCTGCTGTTCGTCGGAGACGTGGACCAGCTGCCCAGCGTCGGCGCGGGGGAGGTCCTCAGGGACCTCCTGGCCGACGGCAGCCCCGTCCCCGCCGTTCGCCTCACCCGCGTCTTCCGCCAGGCCCAGCAGTCGGGGGTGGTGACGAACGCGCACCGCATCAACTCCGGGCAGCACCCGCTCACCGACGGGCTGAAGGACTTCTTCCTCTTCGTCGAGGACGAGACGGAGGAGGCCGGGCGGCTCACGGTGGACGTGGCGGCCCGTCGCGTTCCGGCCAAGTTCGGGCTCGACCCGCGCCGGGACGTCCAGGTCCTGGCGCCCATGCACCGCGGCCCGGCCGGCGCCGGCACGCTCAACGGCCTGCTCCAGCAGGCCATCACGCCCGGCCGCCCCGATCTGCCGGAGAAGCGGTTCGGCGGCCGGGTCTTCCGCGTCGGCGACAAGGTCACCCAGATTCGCAACAATTACGAGAAGGGCGAGAACGGCGTCTTCAACGGCACCGTGGGCGTGGTCACCTCGCTCGACCCGGTCGACCAGCGCCTGACGGTGCTGACGGACGAGGACGAGGAGGTTCCGTACGAATTCGACGAACTGGACGAACTGGCGCACGCGTACGCGGTGACCATCCACCGCTCGCAGGGAAGCGAATATCCCGCCGTGGTGATCCCCGTCACCACCGGAGCGTGGATGATGCTCCAGCGGAACCTGCTGTACACGGCCGTGACCCGGGCCAAGAAGCTGGTCGTCCTCGTGGGTTCACGCAAGGCGATCGGGCAGGCGGTGCGCACGGTGTCGGCGGGACGGCGCTGTACGGCACTGGATTTCAGGCTCGCCGGCTCCTGAGCCGCACGTCTTCTCCTCCTGAGCCGCACATCGGTGGCACAGATCACCAAAAATGATCGATCAAATGAGTCGCGAAGGTCACAGAGCACTTCCGGATGCGGGACGAAGGGGGCAGGATGAGCAAGTTGGCGGCACTGAGTGCCGCCAATAAGCCCAATGGTCGACCCCGAGTGCACTCTCGTGCGCCAAATGGGGGATGGTAGAGACAGTCAGGGCAACCTCGAAGATGAGGCACAACGTCGGTGAGGGAAGACGTGAGCGACAACTCTGTAGTACTGCGGTACGGCGACGGCGAGTACACCTACCCGGTGATCGACAGCACCGTCGGTGACAAGGGCTTCGACATCGGGAAGCTCCGGGCCCAGACCGGTCTCGTGACTCTGGACAGCGGCTACGGCAACACCGCCGCCTATAAATCCGCGATCACCTACCTCGACGGCGAGGCGGGCATTCTCCGGTACCGCGGCTACCCGATCGAGCAGCTGGCCGAGCGCTCCACCTTCGTGGAGGTGGCCTACCTGCTGATCAACGGCGAGCTGCCGAGCGTCGACGAGCTCTCCACGTTCAAGAACGAGATCACGCAGCACACACTGCTGCACGAGGACGTCAAGAACTTCTACAAGGGCTTCCCGCGCGACGCCCACCCGATGGCCATGCTGTCGTCGGTCGTCTCGGCGCTGTCCACGTTCTACCAGGACAGCCACAACCCGTTCGACGAGAAGCAGCGCAACCTCTCCACGATCCGGCTGCTGGCCAAGCTCCCGACGATCGCGGCGTACGCGTACAAGAAGTCGATCGGTCACCCGTTCGTCTACCCGCGTAACGACCTCGGCTACGTCGAGAACTTCCTGCGCATGACCTTCTCGGTCCCGGCGCAGGAGTACGAGCTCGACCCGGTCGTCGTCTCCGCGCTCGACAAGCTGCTGATCCTGCACGCGGACCACGAGCAGAACTGTTCGACGTCCACGGTCCGCCTGGTCGGCTCCTCGCAGGCGAACATGTTCGCGTCGATCTCGGCCGGCATCAACGCCCTGTGGGGCCCGCTGCACGGCGGCGCCAACCAGTCCGTGCTGGAGATGCTCGAGGGCATCCAGGCCAACGGCGGCGATGTCGACTCCTTCATCCGCAAGGTGAAGAACAAGGAGGACGGCGTCCGCCTGATGGGCTTCGGCCACCGGGTGTACAAGTCCTTCGACCCGCGCGCCAAGATCATCAAGGCTGCCGCGCACGACGTCCTCTCGGCCCTCGGCAAGTCCGACGAGCTGCTGGACATCGCCCTGAAGCTGGAAGAGCACGCGCTGTCCGACGAGTACTTCGTCTCGCGCAACCTCTACCCGAACGTGGACTTCTACACCGGCCTGATCTACCGCGCCATGGGCTTCCCGACCGAGATGTTCACGGTCCTGTTCGCCCTCGGCCGCCTCCCGGGCTGGATCGCCCAGTGGCACGAGATGATCAAGGAGCCCGGCTCCCGCATCGGCCGCCCGCGGCAGATCTACACGGGTGTCGTCGAGCGTGACTTCGTTCCGGTCGAGGAGCGCTGACACCTGCCGGTGGGGGCGCCTCGTGGGGCGCCCCGTCGCTGGGCCGCGGGCGTGGTCGAGTGCGACTTCGTCGCGGTCGAGGAGCGCTGATCCCCGTAGGGGACGGGGCAGGTCCCAGCCATCAGAGACAGCAGAAGGCGCCCTGCCGCCGGTCCCCCCACGGGCCGGCGTACAGGGCGCCTTCCCATGTCCCGGTGCGGATTCCCCCCACGGGATCCGGCCGGGCGTCTGAGGCAGCGCCTGATCGCTGTATTGCTGTGTGCGGTTGTTGAGCAGAACGAGCAAAACTCGCCGTACTACTGGGCGTCTGCGATCTGCCGGGACAACGCACGCTGGGAGGGCCGCTCAAAGCTCCCCGGTGTACGTGCCCCGGCAACGCATCTCTGAGGAAGTCCCCCAAGACATCCTCAGATGCCAGTCCGCGCCCCCCAAGACGCTTTCTGACATCGCCAACTTAGACCTTCGAATCCCTTCGATGGTTACGTTCGCATCACTGTGATCTGCGTCTCTTGCGTATGTCCCTTAGATGCGCAAGAGCCCTGATACGCCGATCAGGGCTCAAGCGTAAGGATGATGCGCAAGCCTTGTGAAGAGCTTATGTGAGGCTCGCGCCGGACTCCAGGGGGACTCTTACTTCGGATGCGGCGAACTCCCGGTAACCTCGGGTAACTTCGGCGCGCGTCAGCGGAAACTCCGCAGCCGCAGGCTGTTCGTCACGACGAACACCGAGGAGAAGGCCATCGCCGCCCCCGCGATCATCGGGTTCAGCAGCCCCGCGGCGGCCAGCGGCAGCGCGGCCACGTTGTAGCCGAAGGCCCACACCAGGTTGCCCTTGATCGTGGACAGCGTCCGGCGCGACAGCCGGATGGCGTCCGCGGCCACCCGCAGGTCTCCGCGCACCAGCGTCAGATCGCCCGCCTCGATCGCCGCGTCGGTCCCGGTTCCCATCGCCAGGCCCAGGTCGGCGGTGGCGAGCGCGGCCGCGTCGTTGACGCCGTCGCCGACCATCGCGACGGTCCGTCCCTCGCCCTGCAGCCGCCGTACGACCTCGACCTTGTCCTCGGGCAGCACCTCGGCGATCACCTGGTCGATCCCGACCGTGTGCGCCACGGCCTCGGCCACCGCCCGGTTGTCCCCGGTCAGCAACACCGGCGTGAGCCCCAGCGCGCGCAGTTCCAGTACGGCCGCGGCGCTGGTCTCCTTGATCGCGTCCGCGACCACGAGGACCCCGTGGGCCGCTCCGTCCCAGCCGACCACGACGGCCGTACGGCCGCCCCGCTCGGCCTCGTCCTTGGCACGGGCCAACTCCTCCGGCAGGACGGCGGACAGCTCGGCGAGGCGCCCCACGGCCACCTCGTGGCCCTCCACACGTCCGCGTACGCCCCGACCGGGCACGTTCTCGAAGTGCTCGACCGCCGGCAGTGTCCCCGCCCGCTTCTCGGCGCCCGCGGCGACCGCCCGGGCGACGGGGTGCTCGGAGGCGTGCTCCAGGGCGCCCGCGAGCCGCAGCACCTGCTTCTCGTCGGCGCCGTCGGCGACGTACACCTCCTGGAGGGTCATCCGGCCGGTGGTGACCGTGCCGGTCTTGTCCAGGACGACCGTGTCGACGCGGCGCGTGGACTCCAGCACCTCGGGGCCCTTGATGAGGATGCCGAGCTGCGCCCCGCGCCCGGTGCCGACCATCAGCGCGGTCGGCGTGGCCAGGCCCAGCGCGCACGGGCAGGCGATGATCAGCACGGCGACAGCCGCGGTGAAGGCGGCGGCCGTGTCGCCGGTGACGCCGAGCCAGCCGCCGAAGGTGAGAGCCGCGAGCAGCAGCACCACGGGCACGAAGATCCCGGAGATCCGGTCGGCGAGCCGCTGCACCTCGGCCTTGCCGTTCTGCGCGTCCTCGACCAGCTTCGCCATCCGCGCCAGCTGGGTGTCGGCGCCGACCCGGGTGGCCTCGACCACGAGCCGGCCCCCGGCGTTGACGGTCGCCCCGGCCACCGGGTCCCCGGCCGCCACGTCCACCGGCACCGACTCGCCCGTCAGCATGGACGCGTCCACCGCCGACATGCCCTCGGTGACCGTCCCGTCGGTCGCGATCTTCTCCCCGGGCCGTACGACGAACCGGTCTCCGACGGCCAGCTGCGCCACCGGGACACGCACCTCGCGCCCTCCGCGCAGCACGGCCACGTCCTTCGCGCCGAGCTCCAGCAGCGCCCGCAGGGCCGCGCCGGCGCGGCGCTTGGAGCGGGCCTCCAGATAGCGGCCCAGCAGGATGAAGACGGTGACTCCGGCGGCGACCTCGAGGTAGAGCGCCGAGGAGGCGTCCGTACGGGTGAGGGTGAAGTCGAAGCCGTGCCGCATGCCCGGCATGCCCGCGTGGCCGAAGAACAGCGCCCACACCGACCAGCCGAACGCGGCCAGCGTGCCGACCGACACCAGCGTGTCCATGGTCGCCGCGCCGTGCCGGAGGTTCGTCCAGGCGGCCTGGTGGAAGGGCCACCCGCCCCAGACCGCCACGGGGGCGGCCAGCGTGAGCGAGAGCCACTGCCAGTTCTCGAACTGCCACGCCGGGACCATCGCGAGCAGCACGACGGGCAGGGCGAGGACGGCGGAGACGAGGAGGCGGTGGCGCAGGGACGCGAGCTCGGGATCCGCCGCGGGCGCCTCCTCCTGCCGCTCGGGCTCCGGCGGCGCGGGCTCCTCGGCCGTGTACCCGGTCTTCACGACGGTCGCGATCAGGTCGACGACCTGGATCCCGGCGGGGTAGGTGACCTTCGCCTTCTCCGTCGCGAAGTTGACCGTGGCGGTGACGCCGTCCATGCGGTTGAGCTTCTTCTCGACGCGGGCCGCGCAGGAGGCGCAGGTCATCCCGCCGATGAGCAGCTCGACCTCGGAGGTCGCGGAGGTCGCGGAGGTCATGGCGGTCGCTGCCGGCTCGCCGGGGGCGTCTGTCGGGGTGTGTGTGGCGGTGCTGGTCATGGTGTCCGTACTCCAGAGAACGGAACGGGCCGTGCGGATCCAGTATCAGCTGGTCGGCGCGGCCCGCTCGGGAAACGTGTACGGGAGGCCGCTCAGGCCCTGCCGACCAGCTCGAAGCCGGCCTCGTCGACGGCGGCGCGCACGGCCTCCTCGCCCAGCGGGGCCGCCGAGACGACGGTGACCTCACCGCTGGAGGCGACGGCCTTCACCGAGCTGACGCCGGGGATCTCGGAGATCTCACTGGAGACGGAGCCCTCACAGTGTCCGCAGCTCATCCCGCTCACCTTGTAGACGGCGGTCACGGAAGCCGGGGTATCGGTCTCAGCGGTCATGTTGTTACTCCTCGTCGAGGCGTGTGGGGCCTGCGGGGCCCACGGGGGGCCATACTCTTAACACTATACCCCTAGGGGGTATTTCCTCAACGGAGGTCCGCGCGGAGCGCCGCGACAGCGTGGTCGGCCGCGGCCACCGGGGTCCGCCCCGGACCGGGACCAGGCGGGCCCGCCCGGATAGCGTTCCGCCGAAGGTGATCGATGATCCCCGGGGCGGTCGGCTCCAGGGCTCGGACGCGGCGGAAGGCGAGGACGGACGCATGCGGGCTGTGATGTTCGAGCGGTACGGGGAAGCGGCCGAGGTGCGGGAAGTGGCCGACCCGCGGCCCGCGGAGCACGGGGTCGTGGTGCGGGTGGCGGCCACGGGGCTGTGCCGCAGCGACTGGCACGGCTGGCAGGGTCACGACCCGGACATCACCCTCCCGCACGTCCCGGGCCATGAACTCGCCGGTGTCGTGGAGGCGGTGGGCCCCCGGGTCACCGCCTGGCGCCCCGGTGACCGGGTGACCGTCCCGTTCGTCTGCGCCTGCGGCACCTGCCCGGCCTGCGCGGCGGGCGACCAGCAGGTGTGTGAGCGCCAGACCCAGCCGGGCTTCACGCACTGGGGCTCCTTCGCCCAGTACGTGGCTCTGGACCACGCCGACGTGAACCTCGTCGCCGTCCCCGACGGGATGTCCTTCGCGACCGCGGCCTCCCTCGGCTGCCGGTTCGCCACGGCGTTCCGGGCGGTGGTGCAGCAGGGCCGGGTGGCGGCGGGGGAGTGGGTCGCGGTGCACGGCTGCGGCGGCGTCGGCCTGTCGGCGGTGATGATCGCGGCCGCGTCCGGGGCGCGGGTCGTCGCCGTCGACGTATCGCCGCGGGCTCTGGACCTGGCGCGGAAGTTCGGCGCGGCGGAGTGCGTGGACGCCGTGCGCACGGCGGACACGGCGGAGGCGATCCGCGAGCTCACCGCCGGCGGCGCCCACCTCTCCCTGGACGCCCTCGGTTCCCCGGCCACCTGCGCGGCCTCCGTGAACTCCCTGCGCCGCCGCGGCCGGCACGTCCAGGTGGGCCTGCTGCCCTCACCGGACGGCACGACCCCCGTCCCGATGGCCCGCGCCATCGCCCTGGAGCTCGAACTGCTCGGCAGCCATGGCATGGCCGCGCACACCTATCCAGCGATGCTCGGGCTCGTCGGCGCGGGCGTCCTGCGCCCCGACCTGCTGGTGACGTCGACCATCCCGCTGGACGCGGTGCCGGAGGCGCTGGCGGCGCTGGGGACGGCGCCTGGGGCCGGGGTCACGGTCATCGAGCCGTGGAGCTGACCGAGCGGTCCTCGGGCCGTCCGCGGTGGTCGGCCCACTCACGGTCCAGGACCGCCATCAGTACCTCGTCCACCCATTCGCCGTCCCGGAACGCCGCCTCCCGCCGTACTCCCTCCACCACGAACCCGGCCTTCTCGTAGACGCGCCGGGCCCGGGGGTTGTTGCCGTACACCTCCAGCTGGACGCGATGCAGGCCGAGTTGTTCGAAGGCGTGTCCGGCGATCAGCCGGGTCGCCTCGGTGCCGAGGCCCCGGCCGCGACCGCGCGGGCCGATCAGCGTGCGGAAGGTGCAGCTGCGGGCGTGCGGGTCCCACTCGTACAGGACGACCTCGCCGACGAGTTCACCGGTGGTCCGGTCGGTGACGGCGAGGTCGAGCCGGTCGGACTGCTCATCCCGGGTGCCGTACCAGGAACGCAGCCGGTCGAGGGTGAGTTCGCTGTTCGGCGGAAAGGTGAAGCGGATGACCTCGGGGTCGCCGATGATCTCCCACATGGTGTCGGCGTCGCTCCCGGTGAACGGCCGCAGCAGGGCCCTCTCGCCGGTGAGCACGGGTTTGACGGAGAAATCCATGCGACGAACTGTGCCCCACTCGAGGTGGGGCACAGAACTGGTTTCCGGGGCTTCCGGGGCTTCGGAGGCGAGGTCAGTCCACTCTTCGGCCCCGGTTCCCGGGCCTGGCGGCGACCCACGCGTGGACGGTTTCGGCGTACCAGTAGGGCTTGCCGCTCTCCACGTGGTCGGGTGGGGGCAGCAGTCCGTGCTTGCGGTAGGACCGTACGGTGTCCGGCTGCACCTGGATGTGTGCCGCGATCTCCTTGTACGACCAGAGCCTTCGGTCGGTCATGAGTTGCACCTCCCTGCGCGCGCCGCGGCGGCGGCCGGGGGCGGCCGTCGGGGGAGCCGGGCGCTGCGCTGGCGATCACCAAGCCTGTGCCCGGTGAACGACGGAGAGTGAGGGCAGGGCCTTGCCTGTCGACGGGGTGTGACGGAAGACCCGCGTACACGTGACATGTGTGACACGAAGGGGGTGTTTGTGACAGAGGTGACGCAAAGGCGTACGTGGGCCCGCAGAAGGGCGCGTCGACTTTCTCGGAACGTACGCAGCAGGGTGGGCCGGACCCTCTGCGCAGAGCCCGGCCCACCGGCTTCCCCCGCCGCTCCCCCCCGGGTGCGGACGGCCAGAAGATCAGCCTGCCGTCAGTGCGGCCCGCCGGTCTTGGAGAAATCCGCACTCCGGTCGGACGCGAGGACGAGACTCGTCGCCTCCCCGGGCATCCGGTCCGCCGTGGGCGACCCGGGCGGCGGCACCTGCCGGGCCACGGTGAACTCACGGGGCGTGCACCCCGTCATCGCCTTGAACTCCCCGCTGAGGTGCGCCTGGTCGTAGAAGCCGCAGGCCGCCGCGGTCTCCGCCTGACTTCGCCCGGCCACCAGCAGCCGCCGGGCCCGCTGCAACCGCAGCACCCGAGCCGCCGCCTTGGGGCCCAGCCCGATCTGCTCCCGGAACCGGTTCTCCAGCTGCCGTACGCTCCAGCCGACCTGCTCGGCCAGCCGCGTCACCGGCATCGCACCCCCCGTCCGCACCAGCTCCGACCAGGCCCGCACGACCCGCGCCGAACTCGGTGCGCCCGCCGCCGACCAGCGCGTGAACACGTCGTCGAGCAGCCCGAACCGGTCCGCCCAGGTCGGTAACGCGGCCAGCGCGGCGGCCAGTTCACCGACACCGGCCCAGCGCGATGTGTTCCGGTGTGCGCCCAGGGCGTGCGGCAGGTCGTCCGGGTCCACGACCCGGTCGGTCAGTTCGTGCTGGGGCGTGCCGAAGAGCGTGAACGCGGCCCAGGGCATGAGCAGGACCTCGATGCCGGACATACGGCCGCCGTGCTCGCCGACGGCCGCGGTCGTGGTCGGCCCCGAGTACACCGACACGAGGGTGGCCGGCGGGCGACCCGCACGGGAGATCCGCAGTGGCTCGGCGAAGCCCAGCAGCAGCGTCGACGCCCCGATCGGGGTCTCCAGCCTGCGCCGCGGCCGGTCCAGGGCCAGCCGGATCCCGCGGTAGCTGATGATGCCGGGCCGCAGCCGTGGATGGGGTGGCGCGACGACGGTCTCCCAGGAACCGCCAGGACCGTGCCCTGACCGGCTGCGCACCGCAGTCGCCGCCATCAGCCCTCCCGCACTCAGCCGAAGGGCACCCATGCTACGAGCGGCAACGGCGACACCTCAGAGGCGCGGGGAACTGCGCGACAAGCCACACACAACCCGCGCTCGCCCACCACAGACCCCGGCATACGAGCAGGCGCCCGGCCGAACCCCCGGAGGGCTATGCCACACACAACCCGCGCTCGCCCACCACAGACCCCGGCATACGAGCAGGCGCCCGGCCGAGCCCCCGGAGGGCTATGCCCCGCACGACCTCAGGAACGCCCGCGTCCGCTGCGCGATCGGCAACGGCTTGTCCGGCTCGCACGGGTACATGTCCTGCTCGACGATCGCGAACAGGTCCACGTCCAGCTTCTGCGCCGCCTCCAGCACCGGCCCCAGCGCGGGCACCCCGGACGGCGGTTCGCACATGACGCCGCGGGCCACGGCAGGCCCGAACGGGATCTCCCGCGCCCGCACCTCCGCCAGGATCTCCGGGTCGACCTGCTTGAGGTGCAGGTACCCGATGCGCTCGCCGTAGGTCTCGATCAGCTTGACGCTGTCGCCGCCGCAGTACGCGTAGTGCCCGGTGTCCAGGCACAGCGACACCAGGCCGGAGTCCGTGCCGTCGAGGAAGCGGACGACGTTCGCCTCGCTGTCGATGTGGGTGTCGGCGTGCGGGTGGACGACGATCTCCAGCCCGTACCGCTCGCGCACCTCCCGCCCCAGCCGCTCGGTCAGGGAAGTGAGATGGCGCCACTGCTCCGGCGTCAGCGTGTCCGGCTCCAGCACCTCGCCGGTCTTGTCGTCCCGCCAGAAGGACGGGATGACGACCAGATGCCCGGCGCCCATCGCCTGGGTCAGCGCGGCGATGTCCGAGACATGCGCCCAGGTCTTGTCCCACACGTCCGGCCCGTGGTGGAGGCCGGTGAACACAGTTCCGGCCGATACCTTCAGACCGCGACGTGCGGTCTCCTCGGCGAGTACGGCGGGGTCGCTCGGCAGGTATCCGTACGGCCCCAACTCGATCCACTCGTAGCCGGCGTCGGCGACCTCGTCGAGGAAGCGCTGCCAGGGCACCTGTTGTGGGTCGTCGGGAAACCAGACGCCCCAGGAGTCGGGCGCCGAACCGATCCGGATACGGGAGAGTGAGGGCTGCGGTGACAACGACGTCATGGCCGTCAGCGTGCGGTCCCCGGGAAGAAGGTGTCAAGCTCTCGTCCGAATGTCTGGACAAAACATTGACAGGGCTCGGGGTCCGGCACTACAACCAGGAGGAGCCGAAGCGAAGGGAACCCGATGGCGTACGACCTGATCACCATGGGGCGGATCGGAGTGGACCTCTATCCGCTGCAGACGGGTGTCCCCCTGGCCCAGGTGTCGGCCTTCGGGAAGTTCCTCGGCGGCTCCGCCACCAACGTGGCCGTCGCCGCGGCCCGGCTCGGCCGGCGCACGGCCGTGATCACCCGGACCGGCGACGACCCCTTCGGCGCCTACCTGCACGAGGCCCTGCGCGGCTTCGGCGTCGACGACCGCTGGGTCACCCCGGTCCCCGGGCTGCCCACCCCGGTCACCTTCTGCGAGGTCTTCCCGCCGGACGACTTCCCGCTGTACTTCTACCGGCAGCCCAAGGCACCCGACCTGGAGATCGACGCCCACGAACTCGACCTGCACGCAGTGCGCGAGGCAGGCATCTTCTGGGTCACCGGCACCGGCCTGAGCGAGGAGCCCAGCCGTACGGCGACGCTGGCGGCCCTCGCCCACCGCGCCAAGGCCGGTACGACGGTCTTCGACCTCGACTGGCGCCCCATGTTCTGGGCCGACCCGGACACCGCCCGCCCCTTCTACACCGAGGCCCTGCGCCACACCACCGTCGCCGTCGGCAACCTCGACGAGGTGGAGGTCGCCACCGGGGTGCGCGAGCCGCACGCCGCCGCCCGCGCCCTGCTGGACGCCGGCGTCGAACTCGCCGTCGTCAAGCAGGGCCCGAAGGGCGTCCTCGCCGTCAACCGCGAGGGCGAGTCCGCCGAGGTCCCGCCGCTGCCGGTGAACGTCCTCAACGGCCTGGGCGCCGGCGACGCCTTCGGCGGCTCTCTGTGCCACGGACTCCTCAACGGCTGGGGCCTGGAGAAGACCATGCGGTACGCCAACGCGGCCGGCGCCATCGTCGCCTCCCGCCTGGAGTGCTCCTCCGCGATGCCGACGCCGGACGAGGTCGACGCCGCGCTCACCGCCGGAGCGGTGCTGTGAGGGCCGGCCGCGTCGGCGAGGTCCGGCACGAGGGCGGCTCCGCAGCCGCGCCCGTGCGCGTGGACGTCGCCGAACTCGTCCGCACCCGCACCCGGCACCCCGAGGCGATCGCCGAGGCCGCCGCCCGCCGCCCCCGCAGGCCACTGCTCGGCGAGACCGGCCGGCTGATGATCGTCGCCGCCGACCACCCGGCCCGCGGCGCCCTCGGCGTCGGCGACCGCAGCCTCGCCATGGCCAACCGCGCCGACCTCCTCGAACGCCTCTGCCTGGCCCTGTCCCGCCCCGGCGTGGACGGTGTCCTGGCCACCGCCGACATCCTCGACGACCTGCTCCTGCTCGGCGCCCTCGACCACAAGGTCGTCATGGGCTCCATGAACCGCGGCGGCCTCCAGGGCGCCTCCTTCGAACTCGACGACCGCTTCACCGGCCACCGCCCCGAGGACATCCACCGCCTCGGCTTCGACGCGGGCAAGCTGCTGCTGCGCATCGACTACGACGACCCGGGCTCCCTCACCACCCTGGAGTCCACCGCCCGCGCCATCGACGAGATGGCCGCCCGCGGGCTCCCCGTCTTCGTCGAGCCGTTCATCAGCCGCCGCACCCCCGACGGCCGGCTCCGCAACGACCTGTCCGCCGACGCCGTCACCCGCTCCATCGCCATCGCCTCCGGCCTGGGCGGCAGTTCGGCGTACACCTGGCTGAAGGTCCCGGTCACCGAGAACCCCGACGACATGGCCCGGGTGATGGAGACCTCCACGCTGCCCGCCGTGCTCCTCGGCGGCGAGGTCGGTGGCTCCGTCGAGGATCAGGCCGGCGCGTACGAGAAGTGGCGCGGCGCGCTCCAGCTCCCCACCGTCCAGGGCCTGGTGGTCGGCCGTTCGTTGCTGTACCCGGCGGACGGGGACGTGGCCGCCGCCGTGGACACCGCCGTAGGACTGTTGTGAGGGCCGCATGAGCGACGAGCTGTACATCCCGCGGGGCGCCACCGCCGACGCGCACTACGCGCTCGACATCGATCCCAAGCGGGCCGGCTGGACCCACAGCAGCCTGCGGATCGTCGAACTGGCGCCTGGCGGTACGCATATGTTCACCACTGGGGACAGTGAGTGGATCGTGCTTCCGCTGGAAGGCGGATGTACCGTGCGAACAGAGGGGAAAGAGTTCCAACTCCTGGGCAGGGAAAGCGTGTTCGGCGGAGTCACCGACTTCGCCTACGTGCCCCGCGACGTCCAGGCACAGATCGCCTCCGGCGTGGGAGGCCGCTTCGCCCTGGCAGGAGCGAAGTGCGAGCGACGACTCCCCGCCCGCTACGGCCCCGCGCCGGAGGTTCCCGTCGAGCAGCGCGGCAGCGGCACCTGCGCCCGCCAGGTGCGCAACTTCGCCTCCGCCGATGCCTTCGACTGCGACAAGCTCATCGCCGTCGAGGTCGTCACGCCCGGCGGCAACTGGTCCTCGTACCCGCCGCACAAGCACGACGAGCACCGGCCCGGCGAGGAGTCGGAGCTGGAGGAGATCTACTACTTCGAGATCGACGGCCCGAACGGGTTCGGCTATCAACGCGTATTCCCCTCACGCGAGGGCGGATCCGACGTCCTCGCGGAGGTCCGCTCCGGCGACGCCGTCCTCGTCCCCGACGGATGGCACGGCCCGTCCATCGCCCAGCCCGGCCACGCCATGTACTACCTCAACGTCATGGCGGGTCCGGGCGGGACGCGGGAGTGGCGGATCTGCTTCCATCCGGACCACGTAGAAAGCACAGGGGGTTACCGATGACCTCGACGACCTCGACGACGAGGCTCACGGTCGCGCAGGCGCTCGTCCGCTTCCTGTCCGCCCAGTACACGGAGCGGGACGGCACACGGCAGCGGCTGATCGGAGCGACCTGGGGCATCTTCGGTCACGGCAACGTCGCCGGGCTCGGTCAGGCGCTCGTCGAGTACGCCGAGGAGATGCCGTACCACCAGGGCCGCAACGAGCAGTCCATGGTGCACGCGGCGGTCGGCTACGCCCGCCAGTCGAACCGCCTGTCCACGCACGCCGTGACGACCTCCATCGGCCCGGGCGCGACGAACCTCGTCACCGGCGCCGCGCTGGCCACCATCAACCACCTGCCGGTGCTGCTCCTGCCCGGCGACATCTTCGCCACCCGCGCCGCCGACCCGGTCCTCCAGCAGCTGGAGGTGCCGTACGCGGGCGACGTGTCGGTCAACGACTGTCTGCGCCCGGTGTCGAAGTACTTCGACCGGATCACCCGCCCCGAGGCGCTGATCCCGGCCGCCCTCCAGGCGATGCGCGTCCTCACCGACCCCGTGGAGACGGGCGCCGTCACGCTCGCCCTGCCGCAGGACGTGCAGGCCGAGGCGTACGACTGGCCGGAGGAGTTCTTCGCCGAGCGCACCTGGGTGGTCCGCCGCCCGGGCGTCGACCCCACCGAGCACGCCGAGGCGGTCCGGGCGATCCGCGCCGCCCGGCGGCCGCTGCTGATCGCGGGCGGCGGTGTCCACCACAGCCGCGCCGAGGAGGCCCTCGCGGAGTTCGCCGCGGCCACCCGCATCCCGGTCGCCTCCACCCAGGCCGGCAAGGGCTCCCTGCGCTACGACCACCCGCAGGACGTCGGCGGCATCGGCCACACCGGCACCGCGACCGCCGACGAACTGGCCCGCACGGCCGACCTGGTGATCGGCGTGGGGACGCGGTACACCGACTTCACCACCGCCTCCCACACCCTCTTCACGGGCGACGGCGTGCGCTTCCTCAACCTCAACATCGCCGCCTACGACGGCCACAAGCTCGGCGGCCTGCCCCTGATCGCGGACGCCCGCAGGGGCCTCGAGGAGCTGACCGAGGCCCTGGTCATGCACGACCACAAGGTCGCGGACGCGTACACCACCGAGTACTCCGAGGACAAGGAGCGCTGGGAGCAGCGCGTCGACGCCTGCTACGAGGCCGACGAGCCGGACATACGGCCGACGCAGCCGCAGGTGCTGGGCGCCCTCGACGCGCTCGTCGACGAGACCGACGTGATCATCAACGCGGCCGGCTCCCTCCCCGGTGACCTGCACAAACTGTGGCGGGCCCGCTCGCGCGACCAGTACCACCTGGAGTACGGCTACTCCTGCATGGGCTACGAGATCCCGGCCGCGATCGGCGTGAAGCTCGCGGCGCCGGACCGCCAGGTCTGGGCGCTGGTCGGCGACGGCACGTACCTGATGATGCCGACGGAGATCGTCACCGCCGTGCAGGAGGGCATCGCGATCAAGATGCTGCTCGTGCAGAACCACGGCTACGCGTCCATCGGCGGCCTGTCGGAATCGGTCGGCGGCGAGCGGTTCGGAACGGCCTACCGCTACCGGTCCGACGACGGTACGTACACGGGGGCGCCGCTGCCCGTCGACCTCGCCGCCAACGCGGCCAGCCTCGGTATGCGCGTGCTGCGCGCGAAGACGGTCCGCGAACTGCGCGAAGCCCTCGCACGGGCGCGGGCCGCCGACACTCCCACATGTGTCTACGTGGAGACCGAAACCGCAGACACAGTGTCGGGCCCGCCTCCGGCGCAGGCCTGGTGGGATGTACCTGTGGCCGAGACCGCGACCCGATCGTCGGCGGTCAAGGCTCGTGAGCTGTACGAACGGCACGTCTCCACCCGACGCCGCCATCTGTGAAGGAGCAACTGGGCATGACGAAGATCGTCAACCACTGGATCGGCGGCAAGACCGTCGAAGGCGCGTCGGGTACGTTCGGGCCGGTCACCGACCCGGCGACCGGCGCGGTCACCACGAAGGTCGCGTTCGCGACGGTCGACGAGGTGGACGCCGCGGTGGCCGCCGCGAAGGACGCCTACGCGACCTGGGGCACCTCGTCGCTGGCCAAGCGGACCGCGATCCTCTTCAAGTTCCGCGCCCTGCTGGACGCGCACCGCGACGAGATCGCCGAACTGATCACCGCCGAGCACGGCAAGGTCCACTCGGACGCGCTGGGTGAGGTCGCGCGCGGCCTGGAGATCGTCGAGCTGGCGTGCGGGATCACCGTGCAGCTGAAGGGCGAGCTGTCGACCGAGGTGGCCTCCCGGGTCGACGTGTCCTCGATCCGGCAGCCACTGGGCGTCGTCGCGGGCATCACGCCGTTCAACTTCCCGGCGATGGTCCCGATGTGGATGTTCCCGATCGCCATCGCGTGCGGCAACACCTTCGTGCTGAAGCCGTCCGAGAAGGACCCGTCGGCCTCCCTGAAGATCGCCGAGCTGCTCGCCGAGGCGGGCCTGCCGGACGGCGTCTTCAACGTCGTGCACGGCGACAAGGTGGCCGTCGACCGTCTCCTGGAGCACCCGGACGTCAAGGCCGTCTCCTTCGTCGGCTCGACCCCGATCGCCCGCTACATCCACACCACGGCCTCCGCGAACGGCAAGCGCGTCCAGGCCCTGGGCGGCGCCAAGAACCACATGCTGGTCCTCCCGGACGCCGACCTGGACGCGGCCGCGGACGCCGCCGTGTCGGCCGCCTACGGCTCCGCCGGCGAGCGCTGCATGGCCATCTCCGCGGTCGTCGCGGTCGGTTCGGTCGGCGACGAGCTGGTGGAGAAGATCCGCGAGCGCGCCGAGAAGATCAAGATCGGCCCCGGCAACGACCCGACCTCCGAGATGGGCCCGCTCATCACGAAGGCGCACCGCGACAAGGTGGCCTCGTACGTCGAAGGCGCGGCGGCCGAGGGCGCCGAGGTCGTGCTCGACGGCACCGGCTACACCGTCGACGGCTTCGAGGACGGCCACTGGGTCGGCATCTCGCTGCTCGACAAGGTGCCGACCAGCGCGAAGGCGTACCAGGACGAGATCTTCGGCCCGGTGCTGTGCGTGCTGCGCGTCGACACCTACGAGGAGGGCGTGGCGCTGATCAACAGCTCGCCCTTCGGCAACGGCACCGCGATCTTCACCCGGGACGGCGGCGCCGCCCGCCGCTTCCAGCTGGAGATCGAGGCGGGCATGGTCGGCGTGAACGTGCCGATCCCGGTGCCGGTGGGCTACCACTCCTTCGGCGGCTGGAAGGACTCGCTCTTCGGCGACCACCACATCTACGGCAACGACGGCACGCACTTCTACACCCGCGGCAAGGTCGTCACCACGCGCTGGCCGGACCCGTCCGAGGCCCCGGCGGGCGTCGACCTGGGCTTCCCGCGCAACCACTGAGTCGTAGCCGTACGGCCCGCGGTGCCCCGTCTCCCGGTGCCGGGAGGGCGGGGCGCCGTCGTGTCCGGGCTCAGCCCTGCTGCTCGTTGGCCTTCTTGATCTCCTCGGTGACGTCACCGACCTGAGCGGCCGGCGGCGCCTTGACCGCGGCCGTGGCGCCGAACTTCTCGAAGTCCATGGTGACCGTCGCCTTCCCGAACTTCTGCGTCATGCGCACCGGCAGGTCCTTGTCGCCGACCCAGACATCCATGGTGATCGAGTCGCCGCCGCCGGTCATGGAGCCGAAGAGGTTGTTCTCGTCGCCGTAGGCCTCCTTGAACTTCCCCATGTGCGCCTGGTCGACCACGGCCTTGTAGTGGGTCGTGCTCTGCCCGTCGACGGTCTCCTTGCCGAGGTCGTCGACGTCGTTGGCGTACTTGAGGCCCTTCATGGACGCCGACGGGCTGCCCCCGGCGCTGCCGCTGAGCGCCTGCGCGCCCTGCTCACCGAAGATCGCCGACGAGTCGATCTTCATCCACTCCTTGCCCTTGAGCGGGCCGGAGGACTGCGGGTCGATGTCGTAGTAGTAGGCGCCGTCCACGAACAGCGTGCGGACCGTCGGGGAGGTCGTCAGCTGCTGCATCTGGGCGGCCTCGGTGTCCATCTCGACGTCGAACGCGTATCCGTCGCCCCAGGAGTACGTGCCATCCATCGTGACCGGGGTGCCCGTGCCCATGTCGGTGGACATCTTCACCTCGGCCGAGCCGAGCTGCTCGGTGCGGTCGGTCGCCCGGGAGAGCGCCGCCATGATCTTGTCGGTGTTGTCGGCGACGCCGTCGGCCGCCTTCTTGGCCGTCTGCCCCGCGCCGCACGCGGAGGTCGCCACCAGCGCGGCGGCCGTGAACCCCACCCAGGCCGCCGTGTACCTCAGCTTCATCTGTCCCCACCCGTTGCTGTGATTTGACTGTGCCGTGGACTCTAGTGGGACGCACTGACATTCACACGTCCGTATTTGCGGTGCGGAGACGGGATCGGGACGTTTCGCCGTCCGGATTCCGGACGTCTTCACGTTTTTTTGACGCGGGCGCTGCGATTCTCGTACGGGCCGCGGGCGGGGAAGGGTCCGGCTGAAGTGACGTATTCGCGATCATCGGCGACTTCGATCTACGAATTCCGTAGGCAAACACCTATTGACGCACCGGTTTTCGTCGGGGTTCGATGCGGCGTCGGGAGCGGACGAAGCAAAGTACGACCCAAGCCGCCGGAGGCGATAGCGCTCCCGCCCGTAGCACCTCGCACGAGTCGATCGGAACCGCCGCATGACCGACACGCTCCGCCCTGTCGCCACCGCCGTCGAAGAGGCCCCGGACAGCAGTCCCGGGAAGCTGAAGCGTTCCATCGGAGTCGTCGGCGGCACGCTGCTCACGCTCTCCTGCGTGACGCCGGCCTCCACGCTCTTCGTGGTCGTCCCCGACCTGTTCGGCTCGCTCGGCACCGCCACCGCCCTCACCATCGCCATTGGCTCCCTCCTCTGTATCGCCGTGGCGTTCTGCTACTCGGAACTGGGCACCCTCATCCCCAGCGCGGGCGGCGAGTACGCCATGGTGTCGACGCTGGCCGGACGCCTCGCGGGCTGGCTGGTCTTCGTGCTGTCCCTGCTGGTCGTCATGATCGTCCCGCCGGTGATCGCGATGGGCACGGCCGACTACCTCGCGCCGATCGTGCACCTCGACCCGTCCCTGGCGGGCGCGGGCGTGATGCTGCTCGCCACCCTCGCCGGCCTGCTCGACCTGCGCGCCAACGCCTGGATCACCGGCATCTTCCTGGTCCTGGAGGTCATCGCGGCGGCCGTCGTGGCGGTCCTGGGCTTCGCCCACGGCCACCGCGGCGCCGGCAGCCTGGTGTCGATGCAGGTGGCCGGCGCGGACGGTCACACGGACACCGTGACGGCCATGCTGGTCGTCTCCGGGCTCGCCATCGCCCTCTTCGTCACCCAGGGCTTCTCGACCGCCGTCTATCTCTCCGAGGAGCTGGAGAACCCGCGCCGCAACGTCGCCCGCACGGTCCTGGCCACCCTCGCCATCTCCACCGTGATCATCCTGGTCCCGGTCGTCGCCATCACCTTCGGCGCCTCCGACCTCACCGAGCTGACCGGCGGCGACATCAGCTCCATGGTCACCGCCTGGTCCAACTCCGCCGTCGGCACCTTCGTCAGCCTCTGCGTGGCCCTCGCGATCATCAACGCGGGCATCGTCATGGTCATCCAGAACTCCCGCGTCCTGTTCGCCTCGGCCCGCGACAAGGCCTGGCCCGAGCCGGTCAACAACGTCTTCTCCAAGCTCGGCCGGTTCGGCTCCCCCTGGGTCGCCACGCTCGCGGTCGGCGTCCCCGGAGCGCTGCTCTGCTTCGTCAACCTGGACACCCTGTACGGCGTAACGGGCGTCTCCGTCACCGGCATGTACCTGCTCGTCGCGGTCGCCGCCCTGCTTGCCCGCCGCGGCTCGCACCGGCACACGCACGCGTGGCGCATGCCGCTGTGGCCCGCGATGCCCGTGCTGCTGATCGCGGTCCTCGCCTACATCCTCACCCAGCAGGAGACGAGTTACCTGCTGTGGACCGGCGGCATCACGGCCGTCGCCACCCTCTACTGGGCCCTCTACCTGCGCCCGCGCCGCGACACCCGCTGGCTGGTGTCGATCCCGGAGGACGCGCAGGCCTGAGCCGTCGCACGGGGCTCAGTGCCTTCGGGCCGCTACGGCGTACCGCGGCTGCGGTACGAGACCCCGGGCCCGTACGCCCGGGGGAGGGGCGGGCGTTCCGCCCAAGGGCTGCTTCGGATGTCGGTGGCGGCCCGTACGGTTGACGCATGGATCTTCGACTGCCCGCACTGCGTGGGCTACGGAAGCCGCGGCGGCTGCTGGCCGCCGCGGCCGCCGTCGTCGTGCTCGCCGGTGCCGGGACATGGACGGCCGTCGCCTCCGACGACGCGGCCCCGGTGCGCCGCGCCGACCGGGTCATGGCCGTCGACGGGGTGCGCCTCGATACCTCGTACTTCACCTCCGCCGCCGCCGGCCGCCGCCCGGCCGTCCTGCTGACGCACGGCTTCGGCGGCAGCAAGGACGACGTACGGCAGCAGGCGGAGGACCTGGCGCGGGACGGGTACGCGGTGTTGACCTGGTCGGCGCGCGGCTTCGGGAAGTCGACGGGCAAGATCGGGCTGAACGCCCCCGAGGGCGAGGTCGCCGACGTCTCCAAGCTGATCGACTGGCTGGCGAAGCAGCCCCAGGTCCGGCTCGACAAGGCCGGCGACCCGCGCGTGGGCGTCGCGGGCGGCTCCTACGGCGGCGCGGTCTCGCTGCTGGCCGCCGGGTACGACGACCGGGTGGACGCCATCGCCCCGGCGATCACGTACTGGAACCTCGCCGACGCCCTGTTCCCGAACGGTGTGTTCAAGAAGCTGTGGACCGGCATCTTCTACAGCAGCAGCGGCGGCTGCGCCAAGTTCGAGGCCACGCTGTGCCGGATGTACGAGCGGGTGGCCGAGTCCGGGACCCCTGACACCGCGGCCCGCGAGATGCTCGAGGAGCGCTCCCCGTCCGCCGTCGCCGACCGCATCAAGGTGCCCACCCTCCTGGTGCAGGGTCAGACCGACTCCCTCTTCCCGCTCGGGCAGGCCGACGCGGCCGCGAAGGCGATCCGCGCCAACGGCGCCCCCGTCGACGTCGACTGGATCGCGGGCGGGCACGACGGCGGAGACATGGAGAGCAGCCGCGTCCAGGCACGCGTGACGGCGTGGTTCGACCGCTACCTCAAGGACGACAAGGGCACGGACACCGGCCCCGCCTTCCGCGTCACCCGCACCGGAGGCGTCGACTCCACCGACGGCGCCGCCCAGTTGCGGGGCGCGAGTGGGGACACCTACCCCGGCCTGGAGAGCGGCGAGCGGTCGATCGCGCTGACCGGACGCGAGCAGCGCTTCGACAACCCCGCGGGCGCGAGCCCGCCCGCCGTCTCCGCCCTGCCCGGACTCGGCACCGGCGGCGGGCTCGCCCAGCTGTCGGCCCTGGGCGTCGGGGTGTCGCTCGACTTCCCCGGCCAGTACGCCTCGTTCGAGTCGGCACCGGTGACCGACGACCTCACCATCACCGGAACCCCGACCGCGACCGTCCACGTGACGTCGACCAGCGACGACGCCGTGCTGTTCGCCAAGGTCTACGACGTCGGCCCGGGCGGCACCCAGCAGGTGCTGCCCTCCCAGCTCGTGACACCGGTCCGCGTCGAGGGCGCCAGGTCCGGCAAGGACGTGACCCTCACGCTCCCGGCGATCGACCACCAGGTCCAGAAGGGCCACCGGCTCCGCCTGGTCCTCGCCTCGACCGACCTCGGCTACGCCTCCCCGGCGGCCCCGGCGACGTACACCGTCTCCCTGAAGGGAGACCTGAAGGTACCGACCGCCCCCGCCCTGACGACCGCGGCCGCCGCGCTGCCGGCCTGGGTGTGGTGGCTGCCCCTGGGCGGCGTGGCCATCGCGCTCGCCCTGCTGCTGACGGCGCGCAGGCGCACCGCCACCCCCGCCCCCGACCCCGGAGCGGCCGACGTCCCCCTCCAGATCACCGACCTGAGCAAGCGGTACGCGAAGTCGAGCGACCGGTACGCGGTCAAGGACCTGTCCTTCCGCGTGGAGAAGGGCCAGGTACTGGGCCTGCTGGGGCCGAACGGCGCGGGCAAGACGACGACCCTGCGCATGCTGATGGGCCTGATCCGGCCGGACGGCGGCGAGATCCGCGTCTTCGGCCACGCGATCCGGCCGGGCGCGCCGGTGCTGTCCCGGGTCGGCGCCTTCGTGGAGGGCGCGGGCTTCCTGCCGCACCTGTCCGGCCGCGAGAACCTCGAGCTGTACTGGCGGGCCACGGGCCGTCCGGCCGAGGACGCGCACCTCGACGAGGCCCTGGAGATCGCGGGCCTGGGCGACGCGCTCGCCCGCGCGGTGCGCACCTACTCCCAGGGCATGCGCCAGCGCCTCGCCATCGCCCAGGCCATGCTCGGCCTGCCCGACCTGCTCATCCTCGACGAACCCACCAACGGCCTCGACCCGCCCCAGATCCGCGAGATGCGCGAGGTGATGATCCGCTATGCGGCGGCCGGCCGGACAGTGATCGTCTCCAGCCACCTCCTGGCGGAGGTCGAGCAGTCCTGCACCCACCTCGTCGTGATGGACCGGGGCCGGCTGGTCCAGGCCGGTCCGGTGAAGGAGATCGTCGGCTCCGGCGACACCCTCCTGGTCGGCACCGTCGTGCCCGTGGAGGAGCCGGTCGTCGAGAAGGTGGCCGCGCTGCCGGGCGTCGCCTCGGCGGTGCGTACCGAGGAGGGGCTCCTCGTCCGCCTGGACGCCGGCGGCAGCGCACCGCGCCTGGTCGCCGAACTCGTCCGGCTCGACATCCCGGTGGAGTCCGTCGGCCCCCACCGCCGCCTGGAAGACGCCTTCCTCACCCTGATCGGAGGTACGGCATGAGCACGCTCGCCGAGCACCCGGAGCCCGTCGAGACCGCCTCCGGCTACCAGGCCGGCCGCACCCTGCCCCTGAGGGTCGAACTGGTCCGCCAGCTGAAGCGGCGCCGCACGCTGGTCATGGGCGGGATCCTCGCCGTCCTGCCGTTCGTCCTGGTCGTCGCCTTCGCCATCGGCGGCGAGCCGGGCGGCCGCAACAACCAGGTCACCCTGATGGACACGGCCACCGCGTCCGGCGCCAACTTCGCCGCGGTGAACCTGTTCGTCTCCGCGGGCTTCCTCCTGGTGATCCCGGTGGCCTTGTTCTGCGGGGACACGGTGGCCTCGGAGGCGAGCTGGGCCTCCCTGCGCTATCTGCTCGCGGCGCCCGTGCCCCGGGCCCGGCTGCTGTGGTCCAAGCTGGTCGTGGGGCTCGGCCTCAGCCTGGCCGCGATGGTGCTGCTGCCGGTCGTGGCGCTCGCCGTCGGTACGGCGGCCTACGGCTGGGGCCCGCTGGAGATACCCACCGGCGGCGAGCTCGCCTCCGGCACCGCCGCCACGCGCCTCCTGGTGGTCGTGGCGTACGTCTTCGTGTCCCAACTGGTCACCGCGGGGCTGGCGTTCTGGCTGTCGACCAAGACGGACGCCCCGCTGGGCGCGGTCGGCGGCGCGGTCGGCCTGACCATCGTCGGCAACGTCCTGGACGCCGTCACCGCCCTCGGCCACTGGCGCGACTTCCTGCCCGCGCACTGGCAGTTCGCCTGGGCCGACGTCGTACAGCCGCACCCCGAGTGGTCCGGCATGATCCAGGGCACGGCGGTTTCCCTCACGTACGCCGTGGTGCTGTTCGCCCTGGCCTTTCGCGGGTTCGCCCGCAAGGACGTGGTGTCGTAGCGGTCCAACCGGGTGAATTCCCGAAACCAATCCTGCGACGACTGGTTGATGAAGCAGCGAGGCACGCGATGAGGGGCGAAGGCGTGGTGGCGCGAGGCAGACGGGCGACTCGCGTTCCGTGTTCTCCCCTGCGTCTGTTCCTCGCTCAAGGCTGAACCCGGCGGTCGGCAGCAAGAGCAAAAGCGACTGACCGCCCAACGCACCAGCCTCCCGGCTGCGTCATGGCCGGCCTTGGACGTCGATCTCCGTTCCGAGGCCGGCTTTCCCAGTTCTTCAAGCAGGAAGATGACCACATTGCGACAGACCCTGAGCAGGGGAGTGTTCGCGGCGGCCGCCGCCACGGGCATTCTGTCCCTGTCCTGCGGCTCCGCCCTTGCCGACACACACGCGGCAGGAGCCACCAAGGATTCCCCCGGTGTGCTGTCCGGGAACACCGTGCAGGTGCCGGTCCACGTGCCGGTGAACCTGTGCGGCAACACCGTCAACGGGATCGCGGCGCTCAACAGCGCGTTCGGCAACTCCTGCAGCAACACCTCGGACAAGACGGAGGGCTACGGCGACTCCGACTACGGCACCGTCGACGACACGCCCGCGTCGTCGGGCGGGAGCCGGACGCCTTCGCCCACCGACGACTGCGAGACCCCTGCGCCCACCAGCAGTCCCACCCCGCCGCCCACGCGCAGTGAGACGCCGCGGCCGACACCTCCGCCCACGCGGAGCAGCCAGACGCCGCCTCCGGCCGACGAGGAGCAGCCGCCCCAGCTGGCCGAGACCGGCAGCAAGACCCTGCTGGCGACGTCGGCCGCCAGTGCCGCACTGATCATGGGCGGGGTGATGATGTACCGCCGTGGCCGCACCGCCTCCCAGCGGTAGTCGCTCCGGCCGAGCACGGCACACGGGTGGGCCGCTGACGAATCGCTCTGCGTCAGCGGCCCACCCGTGTACGGCTCCGTGTCAGCGGCGTGCCGGCGCCGGCGACCAGTCTCGGCTGCTGCCTCCCGGTACCGGGATCGTCCCGCCCGTCGGGGTCTTCTTGAGCCGGCGGCGTACGCCTCGGACGAGTGTCGCCGCCGTGAAGGGCGCGCCCTGGACGAAGCGCATGGCCGGCCCGAAGCCGGAGGCGGTCACCAGGCCCGCGAGGAACAGGCCGGGCTGGGAGGACTCGAATTCACGCCCGACCGCGGGGGAGCCGTCAGTCAGGGCCGCCAGCGTCCCGCGAAGCTCGTCGGAGAGCAGTCCGAGCCGGTCGCAGCGTGCCCGGAACCCCGTGGCGGCGATGACGTGTTCGGTCTCCAGAGTGCGCAGGGTGCCCTGGCGGCTCATCATGTCCAGCCGTACACCGCCCGGCACCGCGGAGGCCGCGGTCACCTCGTGGCCCGGCAGTAGTTCCACCGCCCCCTCCACTCGGTCCCGCACCCACCACGCGCCCGCCGGACCCAGCGCCGTGGCCGCGATGCGTGCCCGCTTCGGCTCCGACAGGTGCCGGAAGAGGTCGGGGCGCTCGGCGTAGAACCAGTTCCGCCAGCCGGGGCCGAGGCCGCTGTGCGGGGAGCGGACCGACTGCCACCAGGGGCGCTCCAAGGCCGGCGGCATGTCGTTCCACCGCAGCTGGTCGGCCCGCGCCAGCACCCGTACGCGGGTGCCCTGTTCGGTGAGCAGCGCCGCGGTCTCCAGGGCCGCCTGGCCGCCGCCGATCACCGTGACGTCCTTGCCGCGGAAGCGGTCGAGGTCGCTGTGGTGGCTGCTGTGCGTCACCAGCGCGGGGTGCAGTCCGCGCAGGGCCGGCGGTACCTCGACGAACGGCATCACACCGACCGCCAGCGCCACCGTCCGCGCGCGCAGCATCTCCCCGTCCTCGGTGATCACGGCGAAGCCGCCGGGGCCGTGCGCCACCCGGGTCACCATGCGCTCGTCCACCTCGGGCACGGCATGGCGCGCGAACCACAGGCCGTACGACGCGAACGCCTCGACCGGGATCGGCTCCGCGTGACGTGCCGTCATGCCGTGCTCGGCGCAGTACACGTCCAGACGCCAACGCCCGGCCGGGTCCGACAGGTTGGACGCCCACGGCTCCGACTTCAGGAACATGCCACGGGGCATGTGGTCCCGCCAGGACGCCATGGGGCGGCCGAACACGCGCAGGTTCAACCCGGCGGCCGCGGCGTGGGACGCGATCGACAGGCCGTACGGGCCTGCACCCACCACCAGAAGGTCGTACATCATCAACTGCTCGCTTTCTCGTCGTCGGTAAGGGCGGGCGAGGTCGCCCGGGGAATCAGGAGTGGCGTCGGTGCCGCGGGCGTCGGGCCCAGCCGCTCCCGCAGCCGGCGGGACACATGGCGGCACCACAGGGCCCACATCGCCCATCCGGGAGTGCGGTCGTCCCGGGCGTACCAGGCCAGTTCGCGCCCGCCCGGCGCCGGACGCAGCGCGGCGAGCGGCGCGTAGTTCTCCACCACGAACGTCCGTCCGGCCATCGGGGCCCCGTCCGGCAGTGGACGGCCCGTCAGGTCCAGGTGCAGGGCGCGTACGACGTCCAGCCCGGCGCTGTCCGCGAAGAGCCGGAACTGGGCGCCGGGGCGCGGGTTGAAGTCGAGGAGGTGGTAGTGGCCCGTCGCGCCGCAGCGGCGGAAGTCGAGGTCGAAGACCCCGCGGTAGCCCAGCTCGTCGGTGAGGCGCTCGGCCAGCGCCTGCACCTGCGGGTTGGGCGTCCAGCAGCCCACCGCGGTCAGCCCCGCGCCACGTGGCCAGGCCAGCTGTTTGCGGCCCGGCCCGCCCGCGCGCACGGTGCCCGAGTGGTCGGCGTAGCCGTGGAAGAACCAGTCCCGGTCCGGTCCCGGCGGCAGGTAGGCCTGCAGCAGCAGCGTGCTGCCCGCCTCTTCGGTGCGCAGGTACAGCTCCCGGGCCTGCTGCTCGGTGCGCACCAGCACCGTGCTGCGCAGTCCGCTGCCGGCAGGCAACAGCCAGGGCCGGCTCCACTTCGCCACGATCGGCAGCCCGAGCCGCCGCGCGGCGTCGGTGACCCCCGCCGGGCTGTCCGGGACCAGCGTCACCGGGTGCGGGACCCCCGCGGACGCGCACACGGCGGCCAGTTCCGCCTTGTCGGCGACGCGTTCGGCCAGCGAGCGGGGCATCGCCGGCAAGAGGTAGGAGGGTGCGAGATCGTCCCGCATCCGTGCCGCGGTGATCGCGCTCGCGTCGTCCATCGGGACCAGGACGGCGGGACGCCCGATCCGGTCGGCCACGCGGCGCAGCACGACGAGGATGTCGTCCGGGGATGCGTCCGGGAGCGGCGGGGGGTGCATTCGCCGTACGTAACGCGATCTGTGGACGGGACTTCCCGTCGAATCGGCGACGACATGCACCTCCACTCCCGCCCTGCCGAGCGAACGTACGGCCCCCAGCGTTCCGTGGTGAAAGGGATTCCGGTCGATCCGCAGCAGTACGGCGGGGACTCGGGTGTCGAGCTGCGACACGAATTCTCCGTTCTTTTCGGATCGGCTCACCCGCACGGGCGAGCGCTGTACTCGAAAGCCGCAACGGCGGTGGCGCCATTGAATTTCCTGTGCCTGAATTCATATGACAATGCGTCAATAGTGAGAATTGAGACAGAAGTCCGGACGAGAGCGAAGAGAAGAAAGGTGCAGGCATGGCGCCAGAGCACAAGCGGGCCCGGATCCGCCGGCTGGCCGTGGGCACGGCGGCGGTCGTCGCGTCCGCCGCCCTGGCCTCCGGTCCCGCAGCGGGGGTGGAAGTGGAGGCAGCCCCGGATCCTCCCCCGCCGCCGCCCCGGACAGCACCCACGGTGACCGCCCCGGCCGCCCGTCCCGCACCCACGGCCAAGCCCCCGGTCGTCACGCCTGCGGCGACCACCCCGGTGCCGGCCGAGCGGGCTCCGGCCTTCGGCGCCTTCCTCAGCTCCGACGCCAGTGGCGTGGCCCGCATGGCGCTGCTCAGCCGTTGGCTGGGCGGCGCCGAACTCCGCGTCGGCCACACCTATCTGCCTGGCGAACGCTGGCGCGACATCGAGGGCGCCCCCGGCTTCCTCGACGCGTGGGCACACTGGCGCAACGAGAAGGCCGACCGGATGCTCGTCCTCAACGTCCCCATGCAGGAGCGCAACGAGGAGGGCGTCTCCGACGGCGACGTCGGGCAGCTGTTGCGGCAGGGTGCGGCAGGGGAGTTCGATCACCACTTCCGGGCCCTCGCCGAGCGCCTGGTTCAGCTGAAGGTGCCGGACACGATCCTCGTACTCGGCTGGGAGATGAACGGCACCACGTACACCCACCGTTGCGGGCCGGACCCGCGGGCCTGGAAGGCGTACTGGAACAGGATCGTCACCACCATGCGTTCGGTGCCGGGCCAGAAGTTCCGGTTCGATTTCACGCCGAGCCGCGGCCTGGACAACATTCCCTGGACGCAGTGCTATCCGGGCGACGACACGGTCGACATCATCGGCATGGATTCCTACGACCAGCCGGCCGGATTGTCGTTCGACCAGCAGTTGAGAGAGCCCTACGGCCTTCAGGCGCACCTGGAATTCGCGAGAGCCCACGGAAAACCCATCTCCTACCCCGAATGGGGACTCTTCCGCAACGGCGACAATGCCGAGTACATGCGGCGGATGCTCGCCTGGATCGACGAGCACAGGCCGCTCTACAACACGCTGACCGACTACTGCCCGCACGGTGTGTGGCAGTGCGACGCCAACCCGAGGTCGTCCCGGGTCTACCGGTCCGTCCTCTCCGGCCGCACCGACGAGGCGACCCCGACTCCCACCCCGGCTCCCACCCCGACGCCGAAGCCGACCGCACCCACCGCACCGCCGACCCCGGCGGACTGCTCGACGCTGGACCTGGGCAGCTGGGTGGAGCACTGGCTCGGCGGGAAGCTCTGCGTCCGCCTCGACTGGTGGTAGCGCTCCCGCCGACGCATCCACCGACCCGGCCGGTGGCGGCCGCATCGCCTCAGGATCCGCCGCCGACGCGCCGCGCCCGCCGGCCGTCGTCACCGCTTTCCCCGCTTTCCCTGCGCATCGGCGGCGGCGGCCGGGCCGGGCACCGAGGCGGCGGGGGCGGGGTCGTCGTCCTGACGAGTCCCCCTCGGCCGCGCCAGCAGGGCCAGGCCGCACAGCAGGCCGCCCGCGCTCGCGCCCACCAGGCCGGTCACCGCCGACGACGCGGACGTCGGCTCGGTCGGCTTGACCGCCTTCGAGAACTGCACGAGTTGCACATGGGTGCTGCCCTGGGCGCCGTTCGCCTGCCGGGTCAGCGCGTGGGAGACGGCGTTGGCCATGGTCGAGGCGAGACCCGGGCGTGAGGAGGTGGCCGACACGGCGACCATCGGAGCGTCCGGTGAGGTCGCCGCCTGCACGCTCCGTTGCAGCGTGCGCACCGGTACGCCCGCCCGCTTCTGCGCGTCCGCCAGCACCGCGAGCTGCGTGGCGACCCGGCCGTACGCCTGCGCGAAACCGAGGGCCGAGTTCGACTCGGTCGTCCCGGCCGGTACGGCGACGACGTAACTGGTGGCCGTGTACGTCGGAGGTGTCAGCATGCCGTACGCGCCGCCGAACAGCCCGCCGACGAGGGTGCCGGCCGCGAGCACGGACCACGACGGCAGCCTCCCGACACGGGCCAGGAACTGGCGGTGCTGACTGGTCGGAGTGTTGGTCATGACGGGCTTGCTCCCAGAGGTGAGAGGGACGACGACGAGCTGGAGACCGCTGCCGCATACACGCCCATGAGCCGTGCTGCGCTGCGGGTGATGCTGTAGCGGTGCGCGCCCTCCGGGGCCGTGCGCGGCTGGGGGCCCGCCGCCCGGACCTCGGCGATCGCGCGGGCGTACGCCTCGGGGCCGCCGCTCACGCGCCGGGCGCCGGCGACGGCCGACGGCGGCAGGTCCTCGATCGCCGGACAGGAGGCGTAGAGCACGGGCAGTCCGCAGGCCAGCGCCTCCACGGCCGCCAGGCCGAAGGCCTCCTCCGTGGACGGGGACGCGAGCAGGTCCATCGCGGAGGTGAGCGAGGGCAGGTCGGGGCCGGGGGAGCCGTCGGCGACGTAGGGGCGTTCGCCGGTGAACAGGACCCGCTCGGCCACGCCGGCCTCGTGTGCCGTGCGGCGCAGCACGTGCTCCTCGGGTCCGCTGCCCACCAGCATCAGCCAGTGGTCGTCCGGGAGCCGGGTGAGCGCGTGGACGAGGACGTCGAACCGCTTGCCCCGGGCGAGCCGGCCGACCCCGCCGACGACGTACGCGCCCTCCGGCAGGCCGAGGCGCCGGCGGGTGCGCTCGCGCCGCTCCTGGTCGAAGCGGAAGCGGTCCACGTCGATGCCGTTGGGGACGACCTCGATGCGGGGTGCGGGTACGCCCCAGCGCTTCAGGCGGTCGGCCACCGTCGGGGAGACGGCGACCGTTGCCGAGCCGAGGCGCTCGCTGGCGAGGTACAGCGCCCGCACCCCTGCCGTCAGCTTGCGGCCCTCCATCTGCGAGTCGCCCAGGGAGTGTTCGGTGGCGACGACCGCCCGGACCCCGGCGGCGCGGGCGGCGGGACGGCCGTAGACACAGGCCCGGTACAGGTGCGTGTGCACCAGGTCGTAGCGGCCGGCACGGATCACCCGGACCAGGCGCGGGAGCGCGGCCAGGTCGCGGTTGCCGCCCATGCCCAGATGCACGACGCGGACGCCGTCGGCGGCAAGCCCCTCGGCGACCGCACCGGGGTTGGTGAGCGTCACGACGTCGCAGTCGACGGGCAGGTGGCGCAGCAGCAGCCGCAGCTGCTGCTCGGCCCCGCCGACGCCGAGGCCGGTGATGATGTGCAGAGCCCTCATGTCACAGGCCCTCCACCGGGCGCCGGCGCAGCCGGTGCAGACGGTGCTTGAGGTGCAGGCGCCAGGCCGTGTCGTTCTGGCCGACGTGCACGCGGGGCAGGGCGTGTGGACCGGTCAGCGGGCCGGGATCGATGGCGCAGGCGTAGGCGTATCCCGCTTCCCGTACGGCCTCGACGGCGCGGGCGTCGACCGTGCCGTACGGGTAGCAGAAGCCGTCGACCCGGGCGCCGGTCAAGTCCGCGAGCAACGCGTGGCTTTCGGCGACCTCGGCCTTGAGGGTGAGGTCGTCCGCCCGGGTGAGGTCGACGTGGGTCAGTCCGTGCGAGCCGATCTCCACGCCCTCGGCTGCCGCGTGCCGGATGCCGTCCGCGGTCAGCAGCGGCTTGCGCGGGCCGAGCGGGTCCCAGGCGTTGTCGCCGCCCAGCCGACCGGGCAGGACGAAGAGGGTGGCGCCGCAGCCCCAACGGCGCAGCACCGGCAGGGCGCCGGTGACGAAGTCGGCGTACCCGTCGTCGAAGGTGAGCCCGACCAGCTCCCGCCCCCCGCCGCGGGCGCGGGCGGCGAGCAACTCGGCCATGGACACACCCCGCAGCCCGCGCCGACGCAGCCACGCCAGTTGCCGGCCGAGCCGCTCGGGCGTGACCGTGATGCGGTACGGGTCGTCCGAGCAGTCGCCCACCGAGTGGTACATCACCACGAACGGGACCGGGCCCGGGCGCGGGGCGGGGAGTCTGCCGGTGTCGACGGAATCAACGGAAGCGGCCATGTGTGAGCCTTCGTGTGACGGTGCGTACGGAGCGCAGTGCGGATGCGTTGCTCTGGGCGCCAAGGACCCAGGTGATCGGGACGTAGACGGCGATCACGGTCAGGCAGCCGGCCGCGAGGCCCGCCACCGGGGACTCCGGCCGGTTCGCGACGAACGCCCCGGCGATGGTGGCGATGATCGCCGCGCGCACCGGCCTGCTCAGCTCGGCCAGTACCTGCCGGACGCGGATCGAGACGCTGGGGAGACTGTTGCGCCGGGTCGTCCGCAGGCCGGCGAGCATCAGGCCGGCCGTGACGGTGATGCCGATGGCGTTGGCGGCGGCGATCCCCGCCACGCCCCAGACGTTCACGGTTGCGGCGCCGATCCAGGACGTCACGGCGATGCCCGCGGCCATCGCGCCGACGGGATACCAACGGGGCCGGCCGGCCGAGAAGTACGTGCGGGTCAGGACGCCCACCAGGGTCTGGCCCAGCAGCCCGACGGCGTACACGCGCATGACGTCGGCCGTGGCCGCGGTGTCGCTCGCGGTGAAGGCACCTCGCTGGAAGAGCAGTTCGGTCATCTGCGGGGCACAGGCGATCACCGCGCACGTGCCCAGCAGCACCAGACAGGAGGTCATCACCAGATCCCGCTCCACTCGGCTGCGGGCCCGTTCGGTGTCGCCGTCGGCGAGCGCCCGCGCCACCACCGGGAAGGTGACGGTGATCACCATCAGCGACAGCGTCATCGGGATCTGGGCGACCTTCTGCGCGTAGTTCAGGTGCGAGATGGCCCCGGCGGGCAGGGTGGAGGCGAGGAAGCGTTCGACGAGGACCTGCGACTGACGGCACAGGGCGAACAGGAGTACGGCAGCGACCAGGGCGAGTTGCACCGGCCGCTCCTCGACGGCGGCCCCGGTCCCGCCGGGCGGCCGCTTGCGTGACGTCAGTTGCCGCCACAGCGAGGGAAGTTGCACCGCCACCATCAGACAGCCGCCCGCCGCGACCCCGAGCGCCGCGGAGCGCACGCCCCAGCGTTCGCCGAGCAGGAACATCGCGGCGACGATGGCGGCGTTGTAGGCCACGTAGATCGCCGCGGGCGCGAGAAAGCGGCGGTGTGCCCGCAGGGCGGCGCTGCAGTACCCGGCGAGCCCGAAGGCCAGTACGGCGATCGCCGTGAGCCGGGTGCAGTCGGCGGCGAGCCGGGGATCGGGCAGGCCCGGCGCCAGGGCCCTGACCAGGTAGGGAGCCACGCCGGCCACCAGCGCGGCGACAGCCGCGAAGGCGAGGCACAGCCGGGGCAGGGTGGCGACGACCAGGGCGCGGACCGGGTCGCCCGGGACGCCCCGGGCGCGGCGGGCCAGCGCCATGCTGAACGCCGGGATCAGCACCAGCGCCAGCCCGTCCTCGATGAGCAGCGTGGCGGCGAACTCCGGCACGGTCCACGCGACCAGGAAGGCGTCCGTGTCGCTCCCGGCACCGAACAGCCGAGCCAGCGCCTGGTCGCGCACCAGGCCGAGCAGGGAACCGACGATGGACAGCGACGCCGTGAGGAGCGTGGCCCTGGCGAGGAATTTCCGGGAGGCCGAGGCCGGGTCGGCGCCGTCCCCGGCCAGGGTGGCGGCACGCGCCGTGGGTACGGTCGCCGCGCCGTGGGTCCCGGATCGGGGGGTGTGCGAAGGCTCGGATCCGGGGGTGCGCGAAGGCTTGGATCCGGGGATGTGCGAAGGCCTCACCGTCATCGCGCCACGGCCTCCTCGACGCGCTCGCGTACCCCACCCCGCGGCACGACCTCCGCCCGCTCGTCGCCGGCCAGCGCCCACCAGGCCACGAGCCCCAGGGCCATGGCGGTCAGCACGGTCGAGGGGCCGCCGATGTCTCCGTACACGAAGTCGGTCAGCAGCCAGACCAGCAGTCCGCAGGCGACGAGCGCGCAGTCGAGGCCCGGTCCGCGGTCGCGGACGCGCAGCAGCCCCCGCAGCCCGCACACCAGCAGCGCCAGCCAGCTCCCGGCGAGCGCCAGCAGCCCGATCAGGCCCTGCTCGCTCAGCACCAGCAGGTACATGTTGTGCGGCGACAGCAGCGGCTGCCTCCGGTAGGACACTCCCGCGCCCGCGATCTCGGCGCCCGACGACAGCGCCAGGGTGGCGTGCCCGTCCCGGTGCTCGGGAAAGCCCTTCAGCCCGACACCGGTCAGCGGGTGCTGGCGCCACATGCCGGTGGCGGACGCCCACAGGGTGTACCGGTCGACGACGGCCTGGTCGGGGGCGTCGGTGACCTGCGCGATGCTGTCGATCCGCTGCTGCAGGAGCACCGTGCCGACCCCGAACCCGCCCACCAGGATCACGCTCGCGGCGACGGCGGCCGCGACCACCTTCAGCGCGCGCAGCGGCCCGGACAGCACCAGCTGCACGGCGCACGTCACGACGGTCGCGATCCAGGCGCCCCGGCTGAAGGAGACCGCCAGCGGCAGCAGCAGCGCCAGAGCGCACCCGGCGGCGATGGCCCGCTGCCGTACGGACGCCCGGCCCAGCGCCATCCCGACCGCGCACACCAGGCCCAGCGAGACCGCCGCCGCCATGCCCATCACGTCCTGCGCCCCGAAGGTGCCGACCGCCCGGATGTTCGCGCCCTGGTAGGAGGCGCCGGTCCGGGTGGCGTACTGGTGCACGCCGATGGCGCCCTGCCACAGCGCGAGTCCCACGACCGACCAGGCCAGCAGCCGGAAGTCGGCCCGGCCGCGGATCAGCAGCAGCACGGCCGTGGGGACGAGCACGAAGATCTGCAGATAACGGCCGAGGCCGGTGAGCCCGGCCTCCGGCGAGGACGCCTCCATGGCGGCGAGCGCGAGCCCCACGACCGGCAGGCCCAGCACGATGGCCGTCGCGGGCGACAGCGGGCGCCGCCGTTCCCGCAGGAGGCGGATCACGCAGTACCCCACCATCAGCCCGGAGACCACGTCGGCGGGTCCCGCGCCGCCCGGCGTCAGCGGCAGCGTCAGCAAGGCGACCACGGCCACCGCGGGCAGGACCGGCGCCGCCGCGGCGGCCCGGCCCGGGAGCGGTGTGAGGGCGTGGCGCGGGAGCGCTGTGAGGGCGTGGCTCACGTCCCTCAGCCCCCCGTCGGGCGTACCAGCGAGGCCGCCGTGCGCAGCAGGATGCAGACGTCCTGCCACAGCGACCAGTTGTCGATGTAGGCGTTGTCGAACCGGCTGCGGTCCTCGATCGAGGTGTCGCCGCGCAGCCCGTGGATCTGGGCGAGGCCGGTGATGCCGACCCGCATACGGTGGCGGGCCGCGTAACCGGGGTAGGTCTGGCTGAACTGGGCGACGAAGTAGGGGCGTTCGGGCCGCACGCCGACCAGGCTCATGTCGCCCCGGAGCACGTTCCACAGCTGGAGCAGCTCGTCGAGCGAGGTGCGCCGCAACATACGGCAGAACCGGCGCATCTCGTTCTCGTTCGCCACGCTCCACCGGGTCGCCGACTCGTGCTCGTCGACCGGCCGGTGCGTACGGAACTTCAGCAGCGTGAACGGCTTTCCCTTTCTGCCGATGCGCTCCTGCCGGAACACCACGCCCGGCCCGTCGCTGATCCGCAGCGCCACGGCGCACGCCAGCAGCAGCGGACTGACCAGCAGCAACAACGTCCCCGAGACGAGGATGTCGAGCATCCGCTTGCCCGGGCTGTCGCGGCGCGCCGGGGACATGTCCAGCCGCCGGCAGGAGAACCCGGCCAGCCGCTCCTGCGTCGTGTACGACGGGGAGTCGGCGTCGACCTCCCACACCACGCAGCCCGCCTCGGCGAGCGCGCCCAGCAGCGGTTCCTGTTCGGCGCGTACGGAGGGGTGAACGGCCAGCACCGCCCGCACCCCGTTCTGGATGACCGCGCGCTTGATCTCCTCGCCTGTCGTCAGCACCGGCAGGCCTTCGGCGCCGTCCGACTGTTCGGCGACGATTCCCACCGGCCGCACGCCGCACCGCGGGTGACGCAGTACGGCGGCGGCCACGCGCTGCGCGGTCGCCGCCGGGCCGACAAGAAGCGCGGTATGCGGGTGGCGCAACAGTGCGGCGCGCCGCCGCCCGTGCACGGCGCCGCGCAGCGCACAGCCCGCCGCCGCCTGCAGGGCAAGGCCCGTCAGCACGGTACGGACGGACAGCGCGTGCTCCGGCCGGTACGCCGCCGCGAGCGCCGCGAGCGCCAGCCAGGCCACCGCGATACGGCCCCACACGGCGGGCAGTTCCTCCAGCAGCACCGGCACCGGCGGCCGGCCGCCGCGCGGGCGCAGCAGCAGCGATGCGACGATCAGCAGGGCGAGGAGCAGCGGGTGGTGGTGGGCCTCGATGAGCGCCAGGGTGCCCAGCAGGGCGGCGACGCCGTCCGCGACGAGCAGCGGCACCGGTGAGGCCGGCCGCGCCGGAGTCCGCGGGGCGGGGAACCGGAAACCGGTGGTGGTGCCGCGCGGCGGCATCACCGAGACTGATGAGGATTGGTGGTCCCGTTGCTTTACGCCGGGAGAGGGGACGGTACGTTCGGCGGTCACGAGTGGTTCGACTCCCTGTGCTCGGTTGGCTCCACGTGCTGTGTCGTCCGGTTCCCGTCGGCGCCACAGCCTGTGTCGAGCGGCCGACCGCGCTCAGCGCTGCGGCCCTCGGCGCTCCCCCGCTCTCGGCTTCGCTCGGTGGGGGGGACCCCCATGCCCGCTCGGGGCAGGCCCGCCCTTTCGACGGGGGGCCAGGTGCCGAGCAGGTCGCGGTAGACGTCCGCGACCGCCTCGGCGGTGTGCCGCACGTCATGCGTGGACAGCACGTGCCGGCGGCCCCGGTCGCCGAGCGACTCGCGCAGCGGCCGGTCGAGCAGCAGCTCTGTGACGGCCTCGGCCAGCACCGCCGGGTTCTCCGGGGGGACCAGGCACCGGGCGGCGAAGGAGGACGGCAGGCTCTCGCGGGCACCGTCGACGTCCGTGACCACCACGGGCCGCCCGCAGGCCATCGCCTCCAGCGGGGCCAGCGCCATGCCCTCCCAGCGGGACGGCAGAACCACGACATCGGCGGCCTGGTACCAGGGGGAGGCGTCGGCGACGGCTCCCGTGAACAGCACGGATTCGGGGGCGCCTGCGCGAAGCCGGTCGAGGTCCGGCCCGTCGCCGACCAGGACGAGGCGGGCATCGGGCACCCTGCGTACGACGGTGTCCCACGCCCGCAGCAGGACGTCCTGCCCCTTCTGCCGGCACAGCCTCCCCACGCAGACCGCGAGCGGCGCTGCCGGGTGGATACCGGCGAGCGGTGCGAGCCCGGCCCGCACGGTGCCGGCGGGGGCCGGGTGGAAGCGCTCGGGATCGATGCCGTTGGGGACGACGGTCCACCGGCCGGTGATCCTGGCGCGCTCGCCGGTGGCACGCTCCGCCTCGCTCACACACAACACCCGGGCGGCCCAGCGTGCCCCCCAGCGCTCCCACCTGAGCGCGAGGGCCGCGGTGACCCCGCCGACCGCCTCGAACGACCAGGCGTGCGGCTGGAAGACCGTCGGAATCCGCCCGCGCACCGCGAGCCGCCCGGCGAGCCCGGCCTTCGCGCTGTGCGCGTGCACCAGATCGGGGCGTACCTCGTCGATCAGCCGCGCGAGGTGCCGTGCCTCCCGCACGAGCGACGGACCCGGCGACCGCGTCGCGTGCCAGCGCCGTACGTTCGCGCCGAGCGCCCGCAGTTCCGCGGTGAGTGCGCTGTCGGGGCAGGCGGCGGTGACGTCCAGGCCGTCCGCCAGCTGTGCGCGGACCAGGTCCGTCACGACGCGTGCGACCCCGCCGTCCACCGGTTGGGTGAGGTGCAGGACCCGCGGCCGATGGCCGCTGGGTGACAGGTGCATCTGCGCGGTTTCCTCATTCACGAAGGCGTTCGGTACGGGTGGCGATGCGCTCATCGCTGGGCGTCGACGGCGGCGAAGAGCACACCGACCCACGCCGCGTCCCGCTGGGAAGTGACCCGGAGCGTCGCCTGGTCACCGGCGTGCTGCAGGCCCCTGCCGAGATCGAACACGTCTGAGTCGTAGCCGAGGTTGTTGTCGTACGCCGGCACACGCGCCGGGCGATACCCGTCGGGCCCACTGATGGTGGAGTTCAGGACGTCGTCGGCGGGGTTGGCGGAGTCGCTGAGGTCGATGGCGTCCTGACCGGTCGTCAGGGTGAGCGAGTCGCCGGTGGTGCCGCGGTCGCCGTTGTAGGCCACCAGACCCGCGTAGCCCCCCGCGCCTGCGGGAAAACTCAGGTCGCGCAGCCGCATCTCCTGGGCCCCGCCGGACCTCAGCGGCGCGAAGCCGTCCCAGATCGCGAGGTCGCGCAGCGGCTCCGACGGGTTCTCGTACGCCACGACCAGCGTCCAACCGCCCCATGCCCCGGCCGCCGACTTGCCGCTTGCCACGTTGACCTGCGACACGGTGTAGAGGCCCGGCGCGCTGTCCCGTACCAGCTGCGTCACGTCCGTCGAGGCCTGGAAGGCTTCCGCGCCGTCAGCCACGTGGTGTCCGACGACCGTGTCCGCGAGAAGCTGCTTGTAGTCCCCGCCGGGTTCGGCCATCAGTACCCGCTCGTTGTCCGCCGGCGGCTTCTGTTCGCCGACGCGCAGGTTGCCGCCCCAGTACAGGCGCGCGTACGTCACCCGGGAGCCGGCGGGCAGGCGGACCTCCGCGCTGGAGGCGTTGTAGGTGTTCGGGTCGTTGTCGACGTCGATGTAGAACATGTCGAAGTCGCCGTTCACCCCGTTCCCGCCCGCCTGGACTTCCCGGCACGAAGCTGCCGCGCGGCAGGTGATGGAGGCGTTGGCCGCGCGCACGATGCCGCCGTGCTGGTGCGCGTGGTACCGCTGGGCGAACGTGAGGCTGTTCGCCTCCGGTGCGAGCGGCGCGCCCGGCGCGGCAGCCGGAACGCCGCCGGGTACCCACATCACGGCAAGAGCGAGGCCGCCCACCGTCGCACGGCGAAGCAGCGGACCCAGGGAATGGCACATGACCGTCGTTGCCCTTTCGGAACAGGTGGCGGTGGCAGCAGCGGCACGAGTGCGATGTGTCCGCCCGGAGGGGTGAGTTGGGAGGTGCGTCACACTAGCCGTCGGCCGAACAAATATGGAGAAACCCGACAAGTGTGTCGGAATGGTGCAGCCAGTCCCTTCTCAGGATCACGCCATTGGCGGCACAACCCCGGCACCCTCCCGCGCGTTGAGAGGGAGCCGGGCGTGGCCGCCCGGGTGTTTGCTTCAACTGTTTTGCGTCAACTCAAGGAGCACTTCTCCATGTCGCGTATTGCCAAGGGCCTGGTCCTCACCTCCGCCGCTGCCGCGGCTGTCGCTGCCGGTGCCGGCGCAGCCTCCGCCAACAGCGACGCGAGCGGTGTCGCCACCAACTCCCCGGGCGTTGTGTCGGGCAACGTCATCCAGGCCCCGATCCACCTTCCGGCCAACGTCTGCGGCAACACCGTCAACGTCGTCGGTTTCCTGAACTCTGCGTACGGCAACTACTGCGTCAACCACTGACGTTCGCGCCCATTCCTCGGCCGGCCGCTCTCTCCGGGTTTCCACGGCGGAGGGCGGCCGGTGCCGTTCCCCCGAATGGGGCCGGGGTGTAATCGGTGTGGCATACCGTCTGATCAGCCAGGACGCGGCGACAGAGGGAATGTGAAATGGCGAAAGCCATATGATCGGTTGCGGGTATTCATAGGTGCTTACACGGTGGGCTCAAGATCCGACGCCCACCCAAAGGAATTCCCCATGCATGCTCTGCCCGCACGGCGTGTCGCGTCCAGCGCACTGTGTGCCGCCCTCCTGGTCGGGATCACCGGGCCCGCCGCCATGGCAGCCGACTCGGCCCGCGAGCGCAGCCATGCGGCGTTGCCCGATGCGCCGCTCCCCGGCTCGAACGCGCTTCGCGCTCAGGTCAGGAAACTCAACGCCTTCGGGGACGAGCTCACCCCGGTCACCGACCTGCTGAACGCCGTACTCAAGGCGGACAACGGCCAACTGCCCCCCGCCGAGGCCGGGAAAATGGGCGACGCCGCGAAGAGCGCCCTGGTCAAGGCGGCCGCCAAGGCTCCGGCGACGCGTGAGCTGCGGCCCGCTCCCACTCGGGGCGCCGCCAAGCCCAGGGTCTCCGAGCGGCGTGCCGCCGACCCCACGAGTGACGCGCTGGACGCCGTGGAGAAGGCCCTCGAAAGCCTCTTGCAGTCGGTCACCTCCGGTGACGTCAGCCAGGTGTCGGCGTCGGTCGACGGCCTGCTGACCGAGGTGGAGAACCTCGTCGCCGCGCTGATCGACAGCGACCTGCCGGATCCGACGCCGCCCAGCACGTCGACATCGACGTCGGTGTCTCCTGCGCCGGTCGTCACGCTGCCTGAGATCACGCTGCCGACGACGGTGCTGCCGCCGGCCTCGTGAGCGTCGTACGGTGCGGCTCCCGCCCGTCCAGTCGTGTTGCCGGCTTTCGGGGGCGGCACCGCGACTGTTGTTCTTCCGTTGGTTTTCCGTCCCGGAGATCTCATATGAGGACTTGCAATCTTCGGTGTCTCCGGTTTCCGCTCTGGTCAGGGCTCGTTAGGCACGGCGACAGAATCTCCCCTCCGGTGACCCCCGTTGCCGAAGAAAGGAACATGATGAAGTCCCTGAAGGCTGCCGCCGTCGTTGCCGGGTCCTTGATCGCTGCCAGTGTCGGCGGGCCGGCGTTCGCTATCGACGTGGCGAACGCCGGCTTCAGCGGCGGCGTGAACACCAAGGTTCCCATCGACCTGCCGCTGCACGAGGAGTCGGACGTGGCCGAGGCCACGCACAGGGAATCGCTGATCCACAGCGCCGCGACCGCGCTGAACGACACCAGGCCGATGCGCGGCACGACGAAGGACGCCACGGCCGCACTGCGTGACGTCAAGCCGCTGCACGGCGGTCTGACGCTCTAGGGCTGAGCCACGCCGTACGAAGGGACGGCCCTCGGTGGGATTCGAGGGCCGCTTCTCCATGTGCAGGGCCAGTGCCGTCGGCCTGCTCCGCGCGCAGTCATGGCCCCCGGGGATCACGGGTACGGCCGCAGGCGTGCACTGTTCTGCCCGCGCGGCGGTGACCGCGCGGGCCGTTCGGCGGTTACCGCTACGGACAACCGAACCGGACGAGGAGTCAACCATGGTCGTCAGCATCGGCGGAGTACCGGCAGGTGCCGAGGACGGAGCACCGGGCCCGGAGCGGCCCGGACCGGAGAGCAGAACACGACGGGATGCGGCGCGTGGTCTGCTCACCTGCGCGCTCGCCGTCGCGGCCCTGGCTCCGGTGGGCGCCGCCTTCCGGTCTTCACACCCCGGATCCGCGCGCGGGGACGCGCCGGGCGGTGACGCCGCCTTCGATCAGACCTACTGCGGCCGCCGCATCCGAGGCATGTGGACCCTCGTTCGCGGCGCGACCGAGAAAGGACAGTGGCACGTCACTGTGGACGGCCGCCCTCTGCATCTGATGCGCCGCGCCGACGGCACCTGGCTGAGCATGGTCGACCACTACCGGTCGTACCGGACGCCGCTCGAGGCGGCCCGCGCCGCCGTCGACGAACTCGGCCCCGGTCAGCGGTTGCGCGACCCGGCTCAGGGACCGGACGGCGCGGGACACCTGCACTGGGAGGACCGGCATGGCGTACGTGCGTAGGGACGCCGGCACGCTCACGGGGGCCGAGAGGCGCCGGTTCGTCAAGGCGCTGCTGGAGGTCAAACGGCGTGGCGAGTACGACGAGTTCGTGCGGACGCATGTCGCGTACTTCCCTTCTGACGGCGAGGACGGACTGCGCACCGCGCACATGGCGCCCTCCTTCCTGCCCTGGCATCGCCGGTTCCTGCTCGATCTGGAGCGCGCGCTGCGCCGGGTGGACTCTTCGGTGACCGTTCCGTACTGGGACTGGACGCGCGACCGCACGACCACCTCCGTCCCCTGGACGTCGGACCTCCTCGGCGGCAACGGGCGCCGCTCCGACCGACAGGTGATGACCGGTCCGTTCGCCTATCGGGAGGGCAACTGGACCATCAAGGAGGGCGTGACCGAAGGGGCGTTCCTCACCCGGGACCTCGGCCATTCCCGCGCTCCCATCGACCTGCCCACGAAGAGCGAACTGGAGTGGGCGCTGAAGGACTCCGCCTACGACGTGGCGCCCTGGGACTCGACGGTCACGCGAGGTTTCCGCAACAAGCTGGAGGGCTGGGGCACCGGCCGGGGCAGCGCCTCCTGGCGCAACCACAACCGGGTCCACCGCTGGGTCGGCGGGGCCATGCTCGGCGGCGCCTCCGTCAACGACCCGGTCTTCTGGCTGCACCACGCCTTCATCGACCTGCAGTGGTACCGCTGGCAGCGTCGGCACCGCGGGGCCCGCTATCTCCCCGCGACACCGCCGGCCTCCGGCGACGAGCAGCACGACCGGATCGTGGCACGGCACCAGAAGCTGCCGCCGTGGGACGTGACGCCGGACGAGCTGGAGGACGTCGGCCGGATCTACCGGTACGCCTGAACCGGTACGCGAACCTCTACGCGTGAGGTGACGCGGGTTCATGCCGAGAGCCCCGGCGCTCGCTCGCGGGCGCCGGGGCTCTCGGGTCGGTACGGCGGATGTCAGTCGCCGTAACCGGACGTCTTGTGGCCGTTCTTGCAGACGTTGCCGATGGCCGGGTTGAGAGCGCCGATCACGGTGACGGTGTTTCCGCACACGTTGATCGGCGCGTGGATCGGGGCCTGGATCACATTGCCGGACACAACGCCGGGCGAGCCGACCGCCGTGCCCTCGGCGTTGGCGCCGGCCGCGGCGAGACCGGCCCCGCCGAGCACCACGGCGCTCGTGCCGAGAGCGATGGTGGCCGCCTTCGTGATGCGAGACATCACGTTCTCCTTACTGACTTGGTAAGCGCGGCAGCAGGACGCGCGACCGCACTGCCCCTTCAACGCGCCGCCCCCGGGCCGGTCACGGCCTCGGATCACCCTTTTGGAAAGGGGCTTCGCCGGACGGGCGGTGGTTTCTGCTCATGGCCGCCGACGGTTCCCGCAACACGGTCCGGCCCAGGAAGGTGCCGGCGGTGGCTCGGCTCTCGGCCAGGTGCAGTGACGCCATGCGACACGGCAGTTGGCCGGAGGGGCTACCCCGGGTTCGGCCGCCCGACCTGCGCGCAGAAGCGCCACAACGGGCATTTTTCAAGAAACTTACGTGATTCGGCGTTTCATGTGTCGAAAGCCTCACGCATCACTTACATTTACGACCGTAAGTGACCGGTTCATCACGGACTGTGTCAACTCGAGAAACGGAGAGGTAATGCGCAAGTACCAGAAGGCCGCTGTCATCATGGCCATGCTCGGCAGTGTCAGCTTCCTCGGCGCCGGCGTCAGCCAGGCCCATGGTGGCGACGGGGTCGATGTGGACAGCACTCAGACCAACGCGTGCGGCAACGAGAGCGTGCAGGGCGTTCTCAACCTCACCCGCGTCAACGCTCAGATCCTCGACATCCTGGCGAACCAGCCCGTCGACCAGAGCGTCAAGTTCTCCTGCGCGAACGGTCTCGGCGGCTGACGGTCCCTGATCAGCTGATCTAGGCGGGCCCCGGGCCCGGGCCAAGTGTCCGGACCCCGGGGCCCGCCTCTGGCTTTTTGTCGACCCGTCGGCTCGTCGGCGTGTGCGCCGTCTGCGGCGGCTCGGGGCTCGGTCGGGTTCCGTGGCGTCGCGCGAAAGAGCCGGTCCCGTGCACATTTTCAAGAAACTTGGGCGATTCGGCGTTTCGGCTATCAAAAGTCGCGAATGTCTCCTAGGTTTGGCAACTGTCAGTCACCGGTCCATCACGGATCGTGTCGACACGAGAAATGGAGAGGTAATGCGCAAGTACCAGAAGGCCGCTGTCGTCATGGCCATGCTCGGCAGCGTCGGCTTCCTCGGCGCTGGCGTCAGCCACGCCAACGGTGACGAGCCGGCGTTCAAGCTGGACAACCACCAGTCCAACTCGTGCGGCAATGAGAGTCAGTCGGGCGTCCTGAACCTCAGCCGCGTCAACCTCCAGGTTCTGAACATCCTGGCGAACCAGCCTGTCGACCAGAGCCTCTCGGCGTCCTGCACGAACAGCCTCGCCCTCGGCGGCTGATGGGTCACTGACCAGGTGATCTGGGCAGGCCCCGGTGCCCGAACCCAACCGTCCGGGCCCGGGGCCCGCCCTGGTTTGTGCCGATTCAAGTTCTAGAACGCCTCTGTCGTCCTGTACACGGGGGATCGACCGTAAAGGAGTATGCAGATGCTGAATTCAAAGAAGATCGCAGCCGCAGCGGGAGTCCTGTGGAGCATCGCTCTGATCGGTGCCGGCCAGGCCTTCGGCCATGATGGCTCCGGTGGCTCCGGCACGTGCGTCGACGACGGCAAGGGCAACGTTCGCTGCGTGCAGAAGAGTGTGTATCGCGACAAGGACGGAAACCTCGTCGAGGTCGTCAGCAATCAATCGCAGACCTGCGCAAGTGGCGGCTGCGACAGCCACATCACCATCGGTGGAAAGAAGTTCTGACGTCCAACCGAGGCAGTCTGGTGCTCTTGTTCACGTCTGCACCTGTCGCGTAGTCCACCGGCACAGCGGAGAATGGCCGGGACCCGATACCGGGTCCCGGCCATCCCTGTATTTCCGGCCCCTCAGCGGCGCGGCGCAGAACCGGCCGATCAGGTCCGAGGCCTCCTTCATGCGCTCGACGGTGACCAGGTGGCTTCCCGAGGATGGTTGTCGTGACGGCACATCGTCCGCTGACCGAAGTCGACCAGAGCAACTGTCAACTGCTGTTGGCCAGTTGAGGTTGCTCATGCTGCGAGGGTAATCGTGGGTGGTCGGTGAGCGTACGGCGTTTTGCCTGTCGGCGTCGCTGCGTCAGATCGCGGCGATGAGGGCGAGAGTGCGCTGTATGACGCGCGCGGGGACGCCGCCGGTGTACGTGGTCATCGAGTCGATCGACGAATTCTCAACGGACAGCTCACCTTGGCCGACGGCGTGTTTATCCGGCGTTCAGGGCTCATGTTTGCGTTCCTTGCTCCATACGATTTCGGCACCTCCCCGAATTCAAGGAGGCTTTACCCGTCCATGCTGGAGATTTCGCATCATTCGAATGAAATGTGCGTTTGTACGAGAAGATCTGACGGCTGATGCCGTCAGTTGGGTAACCGTCAGTCGATGGGGGCGGTGGCAGCCGCCGGCTGCTTTTCGGACGCGTCTTCGCCGCGCTCGCCGCCTCGCCCTTCGGTCGGTCTGCAACCGCCCCGACCGGGACGTCTGCCGCACCCCGGACGCCCCCGCCCTCGGTCGGGACGTGCGACTACGCGGGCGGTGCTTGCTGTGAGCGTCGACTGTCACCTCGGTCGGCGCCACGTATTTTGCCGCGGCCACCCGTGGAAGCCCGATGGCGGCTGAACGGCCCCGGACCGTCTCCGTGATCACTGGAGGCCGGGTCGGCCCTGTACCGCGTGTGGCTGCGGCTACTCTGACCAGTGAAAATGCCCTCCCGGAGGGAGGGCGAGGCGTGGCGCCCCCGGCAGGACTCGAACCTGCGGCCAAGCGCTTAGAAGGCGCCTGCTCTATCCACTGAGCTACGGGGGCCGGGTGTGGTGGCCTCGTTCGTGGTACCCGGGTGCGGGCTGATCCCTGACGTTGCCGGAGACAAGAATAGGGCTCCCAGCTCCTTGTCCCTGTTGCTTCGCCTCCGTGGCTCAATGTGGAGGTTCAGTGAAGCGGTCCTGATAATCGCAGGCAGGTACGAATCCTGCATCGCTTTTGGGGCCTCACGCCTCGGGTGTTGTGCACTCGTTATGCCTGGGCTGTGCCCTTGTCCCAGTCGCCCCTTCCGTCCCTTGTGTTCTATCGGCGCGCAGACATGCCTATATGCTTCAGAAATCCCCCAAAATTGGGCATTCTTCGCATGTGGTGACCTTGGACGTACGGCCTCAGCTGATCGACGCACTCTCCGCCCTGCGCGACCGTGTCGCCGCCGCACGCTTCCCGCTGCCCCTTGCGGGGGCCCCGCGCGCGCGTGCCAACCGCGACGAACTGCTCGCCCAGCTCGACGACTACTTGGTGCCCCGGTTGAGGGAGCCCGAAGCGCCCTTGCTGGCCGTCATCGGGGGATCCACCGGCGCCGGGAAGTCGACCCTCGTCAACTCACTCGTAGGGCGCCGGGTCAGCGAGGCGGGGGTGTTGCGGCCGACGACACGGACCCCGGTGCTGGTGTGCCACCCGGAGGACCATCACTGGTTCAGCGGCATGCGCGTCCTGCCCGACCTCACGCGCGTGTGGGTGCCCCATCGGGAGCCCGGAGACGATCTGGCGCTGCCCGGGGAGGACGGCAAGCGCATCCTGCGCATCGAGACCGCGGACACCCTGCCGCGCGGCCTCGCCCTCCTGGACGCGCCCGACATCGACTCCCTCGTGGCCGACAACCGCGTCCTCGCCGCGGAACTCATCTGTGCGGCCGACCTCTGGGTCATGGTCACGACAGCCGCCCGCTACGCCGACGCCGTGCCCTGGCATCTGCTGCGCACCGCCAAGGAGTACCGCGCCACGCTCGTGACCGTGCTCGACCGGGTGCCCCACCAGGTCGTCTCCGAGGTGTCGCGGCAGTACGGCGCCCTGCTCACCAAGGCCGGGCTCGGCGACGTACCCCGCTTCACCGTGCCCGAACTGCCCGAGTCGGCCTGGGGCGGAGGACTGCTTCCGGCCACCGCCGTGGCATCCCTGCGGACCTGGCTGATCCAGCACACCCAGGATCCCGCCGCCCGGCAGGACGCCATGGCCCGGACGGCCTACGGCGTCCTCGACTCCCTCAAATCGCGGATGCCCGAACTCGCCGGCGCCGCGGCCGCGCAGCACGCGGCCGCGCTCCGGCTCACCGCCGCCGTCGACGGGGCGTACGACAGCGAGTACACGCGCGTACGGGGACGGTTGCAGGGCGGTGCCGTACTCGCCGGCGACGCGCTGAAGCGGTGGCGCGCCTTCCCGCTCGACTGCACCGCGGGTGAACTCTTCGACGCCCTCATGGAGAGCCTCGGCTCACTTCTGCTGTGCGCCGTCACCGCCGCCGATGAACGCATCGACGAGGCCTGGCGGCGCGAACCCGCCGCGGGCGCACCCGAGCTGACAGAACGCGACCCCTCGCTGGAGAGCGCCGAGCACCGGATCGGGATGGCCGTGCGGCGCTGGCGGCGGGAGCTCGAGGAGTACGCCGAGGAAGAGGTACGCGGCCTTGAACGCAGCGTCGCCCCCGACCCCGAGGTGACCGCCGCCCTGGCCGCCACCGCCCTGCTGGGCGGCCGCAGGGCCCGCTCCGCGGGCGAGGGGCTCGCGGAGCGGATCGGCGCGCACGGCGCGCTGCGGCTGCGCGACCGGGGCGGGCGTCTGCTCACCGAGCACGTGGACCGGGTGCTGCAAACCGAACGCGAGCGCCGCCTCGCGCCACTCGACGGGCTCGACGTCCAGGCGGAGCCCCAGGCCGAACTCATCGCCGCGCTGTCCGTACTGCAGAAGGAGAGGTGACCGGTGACCGCCGTCACTGACCAGGACCACACGGAACATGCCGATCACGGCGGGGAGGTGGCCCTCGTGGGCGATCACGCCGAAAACCGTGCCTTTGTGGAGGGCGATCGCGAAAACGGCCTTCCTGTGGAGGGCGTTCGCGTCGGACCACCTGGCGGGCAACCTGCCGAGCAGCCCATTGCGGAGGACTCTGATGAGGGCGCCGTGGAGGGCCCTCCGGAGGGAGCTCTTCAGGAAGACGACGCAGTCGAGGACGAGCGTTCCGAGGAACCTGCGGACGACGGGGCCCACGCGCGCGTGCAGGGTGGCGATGACGACTCCCGTCGTACGGAGCCTACGGAGCGTGCGGAGCGAATGGACCGTACGGAGCGCGCGGAGCGCGCGGAGCGTACGGAGCGTACGGAGCGAGTGGTCCATACGGACCGTATGGATGGCGCCGATCGTGCCGATCGCGCCGACACTACGGACCGTAGGGAAGATTCCGCCGGCGCCTGGGACGACGGACTGATCGCGAGGCGGGTGACGGAGGGAAGTGCCGCTGAGTCGGCTGCCGCTGCTGCCGCTGTCGTCGAGAACCGGGGGTCCGGGCCGCAGACCGTCGCCCCGCTCGCGTACGACGGGCCGCTGCGCTCGCGGCTCGACGCGCTGCGGGAGCTCGTGGGGCTCTCCCGCACCCGGCTCGACAGCAGGACGCTCGCCGAGGCGGGCCGGGTCCTGGATGAGGCGGCGGCGCGGCGCAAGCTCTCCGGGCAGCACACGGTCGTCGCCATCGCGGGTGCCACCGGCAGTGGCAAGTCGCAGCTGTTCAACATGCTCGCCGGGGTGACGATCTCGGAGACGGGCGTGCGGCGGCCGACCACCGCCGCCCCCATCGTGTGCAGCTGGAGCGACGGCGCGGCGAGCCTCATCGACCGGCTCGGCATCCCGGGACGGCTGCGGCGGCGCCCGGTGCAGAGCGCGGATGCGGAAGCACAGCTGCACGGCCTCGTCCTGGTCGACCTCCCCGACCACGACTCGGCGGCCGTGCAGCACCGCGAGCAGGTGGACCGCGTCCTGGCGCTCGTCGACGCGGTCATCTGGGTCGTCGATCCCGAGAAGTACGCCGACGCCGTCCTCCACGAGCGCTATCTGCGGCCCATGGCGGGTCACGCGGAGGTCATGTTCGTCGTCCTCAACCAGGTCGACCGGCTGCCCGGGGAGGCGGCCGAGCTGGTCCTCGATGATCTGCGGCGGCTTCTCGACGAGGACGGGATGGCCCTCGGGGAGTACGGAGACCCGGGCGCGACCGTGCTCGCGCTGTCCGCGTTGACCGGGGACGGGGTCGGCGAACTGCGGGAGCTGCTCGGCCAGTTCGTGGCGGAGCGTGGGGCGGCGGCCCGCCGTGTCTCGGCCGACATCGACGCGGCCGCGGCCCGGCTGCGACCGGTGTACGCGACCGGACGGCGTAGCGGCCTCACCGAGGAGGCCCGGGACGAGTTCGCCGCGCGGCTGGCGGACGCGGTGGGCGCCACGGCGGCGGGCGAGGCGGCCGAACGCGCCTGGCTGCGCAACGCCAACCGCGCGTGCGGGACGCCCTGGCTACGGCTGTGGCGGTGGTGCCAGGCCCGGACCGATCCCTCCACGGGACGTCATGCGCTGCGGGCACAGACGGACGAGGAGGCCACGGCGCGGCAGCGCGTCGAACAGGCGGTGCGGAAGGTCTCCGAACGGGCGTCGGCCGGGCTGCCCGCGCCGTGGGCGCAGGCGGTGCGCGAGGCCTCCGTACGGGGCTCCCAGGGGTTGCCCGAGGCGTTGGACGAGCTGGCGGCGCGGGCCGGGCTGCCTCCCGGGCGGCCGCCGCGGCCGGGCTGGTGGCCGGCGGCCGTCCTGACGCAGGCGGCCATGACGCTGCTTCAGATCGTCGGCGGAGTGTGGTTGGTGGCTCAGATCGTCGGGGTCATGGCGCCGAATCTTGGCGTGCCCGTGCTGCTGATGGTGGCCGGCATCATCGGCGGGCCGCTCGTCGAGTGGAGCTGCCGGATGGCGGCGCGCGGACCAGCGAAACGGTACGGGCAGGAGGCGGAGCGGCGATTGCGGGAGGCGGCCGCGGGCTGCGGGCGGGCCCGGGTGCTGGATCCGGTGGCCGCGGAGCTGCTGCGGTACCGGGAGGTGCGGGAGCAGTACGGCCGGGTCACGGGGGTGGGGGCTGTGGCCCGGTGAGTCCGGGGGCGTCATCGGGTGGGGATTCGCGGCGGCGTGAAGATCCGCGGGGCTGGTGGGCCCGCGGCGGCAGGGGATCGATGAGGGAAAGTCGGTGAGGGAGGGGGGCTCGCGGCGACAGAGTGGTGCACAGCGGCAGGGACGGCGGGGGATCTGTGCGGGCGCGGGGACCCACGGCGGCGGGGGATCTGTGAGGGCGCGGGGACCTGCGGAGGCCGGGGATCCGCGAGGGCACGGGGACCCACGGCAGGGGGACCCGCGGCGCCGGGGTGATCCGCGAGGGCAGACGGGCCCACAGCGGCATGGCGATCCACGGCGGCAGGGCCATCCACGACGTCAGGTGATCCACGACGTCAGGTGATCTACAACGGGAGAGGGGGTGGGTCCCCCGGCCGGGTGACGGAGTTTTCCACAGGCGGGCGGTGATCCACAGGGCTCAGCGGGCTCGTTCCGGCGGAGGCAGTCTGGCTTTGCGGCGATCGCGACGGACGCGGTCGTCACGGCAGCGGCGGTGCGCGAGCGATCGCGGCCGGCGCGGCAGACGCAGCCGTACGGGACGGGCCCGTACGTGTGTCCGCCCGGGGCATGAGCTCCCGGGTCAGGGAGGGGTTCGCGATGAACGAGACGATCGTGTGCACGGTGGGCAACGTGGCCACGCAGCCGGTGTACCGGGAGCTGGCGGCGGGACCGTCCGCGCGGTTCCGGCTCGCGGTGACCTCGCGTTACTGGGACCGGGAGAAGAGCACCTGGACCGACGGGCACACCAACTTCTTCACGGTGTGGGCCAATCGCCAGCTCGCCACGAACGCGGCGGCGTCGCTGTCGGTGGGCGAGCCCGTCATCGTGCAGGGTCGGCTGAAGGTGCGCACCGAAGTGCGCGAGGGGCAGAGCTGGACGTCGGCGGACATCGACGCGGTGGCGATCGGCCACGATCTCGCGCGGGGCACCTCCGCCTTCCGGCGTACGGGCAGGCCGGAGATGGGGACGGCCGCCACACCGCCGCAACCGGAGCCCAATTGGGAGACACCGGCCGAGAGTTCCGAAGCGGCGACCACCCAACAGCGTTCGGAACCCGCAACGGTGACGTGATGTCAGGCAACGCCCCGAGCTGACCGAACTGCGGCTTATCGATGAATGCGTCCGAGTCCCGCCCTGAACGGCCCGGTTGATTTGTCGATAAGCCCTGCTCAGAGGCGGTCTCGGCGATAACGATTCCGAGTCGGATTGCTTGTCCGACGATGTGACGGGGGAAGGCGGTGCGCCGCCTCCTTAGGATGCCGGGCAGAGCTCTCGAGGCTCCTGATTCTGCTGGTGGGACCCGTAACCCCACGCCAACGGGTCCTGCTCGAAGGGGAATTCTGTGTTTTCTTCGCTCTCCGCGCTGTCCCTGCGCAGGCGAGGGGCGGCTCGCCTCGCCGCCGCGGTACTGGTGTCCGGGGTCGTCGCCGCCGGTGCGATGGTCGCCGCCGGCCCGGCCGCCGCCGAGACGTCGCAGAACCAGGGCGGGGCGATCGCCACCATCGGCAGTCTGAAGACGTACGGCGCCGCCGTGATCCACGGAGACGACGGGGACCAGCAGGTGTCGGCGGGCCTGTTCGAGATGTCCGTCGATGGCGGTGGCACCCTGCAGACGTACTGCGTCGACCTCCACAACCCCACGCAGCGGGACGCCAGGTACCACGAGACGCCGTGGAGCGGCACGTCCCTGGGCGTCAACAAGGACGCCGGCCGGATCCGCTGGATCCTGCAGAACTCCTACCCGCAGGTCAACGACCTGGCGGCGCTCGCCGAGGAAGCCGGTATCAACGGCGGCCTCACCGAGCAGGACGCGGCGGCCGGCACCCAGGTGGCCATCTGGCGCTACTCGGACGCCGCCGACGTCGACGCCGTGGACCCGCAGGCCGAGAAGCTCGCCGACTACCTCCAGAAGACCGCCCGCACCGTCTCGGAGCCCAAGGCGTCGTTGACCCTCGCCCCGTCCGCGGTCTCCGGTCGCCCCGGCGGGCTGCTCGGCCCGGTGACCGTGCACACCAATGCGGACAGCGTGACGGTGACCCCACCGGCGGACGCCGCCATGAGCGGGGTGCGGATCGTCGGCAAGGACGGCAGGGCCGTCACTGCCGCGCGGGACGGCAGCCAGTTGTACTTCGACGTGCCCGACGACGCCACGTCCGGCACGGCCGAACTGACCGTGCAGGCCTCCACCACCGTCCCGGTCGGTCGCGCCTTCACCTCCGAGAGCAGGAGCCAGACGCAGATCCTGGCCGGCTCCAGCGAGTCGACGGTCTCGGCGACGGCGAGCGCGGCCTGGGCGGCGAAGGGCGCCGTACCGGCGCTGTCGGCGGTGAAGAACTGCGCCAAGGGCCACGTGGACATCGCCGCGGCCAACGAGGGCGACAAGGCGTTCACCTTCGAGCTGATGGGCGTCGAGTACAGCATCGCGGCGGGAGAGTCGCGGACGGTGACGATCCCGTTCCAGGAGGACCAGGCCTACGACTTCACGATCACCGGCCCGGCCGGCTTCGAGAAGCGATTCACCGGCGTCCTCGACTGCAAGACCCAGGGCAGCGCCGGCGGCACCGCCACGCAGACCCTCAGCGAGCCGAGCCCCGCCACGGTCGGCGGCACCTCCACCGGCACGAACCTCGCCGAGACCGGCGGCTCCAGCACCACCCCGCTGATCGCCGGAGTAGCCATCGGCCTGGTCGTCATCGGCGGCGCGGCCCTGCTCCTCGCGGGCAGAAAGCAGACGCCTACGCGGGACTGAGGCGGTTCCTGCTCCTTGCCCCCTGAACAGTGAGCGACCGCACGGCGACCCGCCGTGCGGCAGCGCGGTCGGGTTTCCGTCCGTCTCGCCAAGTGCCGAACAGCGGACGTGGACAGCCGCAGCGAACGGCCCCACGCAGGCGCATACTGGTGGCAATGACAAAGCCACCTGCACCAAAGCGTTATTTGCCCGGCAGCCCCTTCAAGCCCCCGGTCGCGCCGCCTCCCAAGCAGTTCGCCGTGGGCGACCAGGTCACGCACGACATGTACGGCCTCGGCCGGGTCATCGGCATCGAGGAGGGGATCGCGGCGCTCGTGGATTTCGGTTCGGTGCAACAGCGGATCTTGAGCCCGTACTCCAAGATGAGCAAGCTGTAGGACCGCTGTGCCCGGGCATGGCACGCCAGGTCCATCGATGGACCTGGCTGTAACGAATGGAGACCTCTCATCGACCTGACCTCGCTGTTCTCCGCTCCGGAAGGGGCACGGCCCGCTGCCACCGCGGCATCGCCGCCTCCGGCGACGAACCCCTTCCAGGCCCCGGACTTCGGAGAGAACGAGACCTTCCCGCTCACGGACGCGCAAGCGTCCGTCCCGGGCATGGGTGCGCCTCGACGCAAGGCCGGCTGACTCCGACCACTGACAGGGGGCTGCCGGGGAGGCCCGTCAGCGTTCGCGAACGTGCGCCGGCGTGTTCAGCACGGGCCGCCGGACAGCGTCGCGCAGGCGTCTACTGCGCCGGACCCGCCAGGCAATCTCGGGCGTCTCTGGGCCGCGCGAGGGCGATCGATGACGGCCGTTGACGACCGGCAGTGACTGTCGAGCCGCCGCGGCGAGCCAAGAAACCCCAGGTCAGGGAGTGGCGACCTGGCGCGTTTCCCCCCAGAGGTAGCGGTCAGGCAAGATGGGGTGTATCTGCCCACTGCCAGATTTCAAGCTGCCGGACGGTTTCTCTTGGCTGAGTTCATTTACACCATGCGCAAGACGCGCAAGGCGCACGGCGACAAGGTCATCCTTGACGACGTCACGCTGAGCTTCCTGCCCGGCGCGAAGATCGGTGTTGTCGGTCCGAACGGGGCCGGTAAGTCGACCGTCCTGAAGATCATGGCGGGTCTCGAGCAACCGTCGAACGGTGACGCGTTCCTCTCGCCCGGCTACACCGTCGGCATCCTGCTGCAGGAGCCCCCTCTGAACGAGGAGAAGACGGTCCTGGAGAACGTCCAGGAGGGTGTCGCCGAGGTCAAGGGCAAGCTCGACCGGTTCAACGAGATCGCCGAGCAGATGGCGACCGACTACTCGGACGCGCTGCTCGAGGAGATGGGCAAGCTCCAGGAGGACCTCGACCACGCCAACGCGTGGGACCTCGACGCCCAGCTGGAGCAGGCCATGGACGCCCTGGGCTGCCCGCCCGGCGACTGGCCGGTCAACAACCTCTCCGGTGGTGAGAAGCGTCGCGTCGCGCTGTGCAAGCTGCTGCTCGAGGCGCCCGACCTGCTGCTCCTCGACGAGCCCACCAACCACCTCGACGCCGAGTCCGTGAACTGGCTGGAGCAGCACCTCGCCAAGTACGCGGGCACCGTCGTGGCCATCACCCACGACCGGTACTTCCTCGACAACGTCGCCGAGTGGATCTGCGAGGTCGACCGTGGCCGTCTCCACGGTTACGAGGGCAACTACTCCAAGTACCTGGAGACCAAGGCCTCCCGTCTGAAGGTCGAGGGCCAGAAGGACGCCAAGCGGCAGAAGCGGCTCAAGGAAGAGCTCGAGTGGGTGCGGTCCAACGCCAAGGGGCGTCAGGCCAAGTCCAAGGCGCGTCTGGCGCGCTACGAGGAGATGGCCGCCGAGGCCGACAAGATGCGGAAGCTGGACTTCGAGGAGATCCAGATCCCGCCGGGCCCGCGTCTGGGCAGCGTCGTCGTCGAGGTCAACAACCTCAACAAGGCCTTCGGCGACAAGGTCCTCATCGAGGACCTGAGCTTCACCCTGCCGCGCAACGGCATCGTGGGTGTCATCGGGCCGAACGGTGCCGGCAAGACCACGCTCTTCAAGATGATCCAGGGTCTCGAGGACCCGGACTCCGGTTCGATCAAGGTCGGCGAGACCGTCAAGATCTCGTACGTCGACCAGAGCCGCGAGAACATCGACCCGAAGAAGACCCTGTGGGCCGTGGTCTCGGACGAACTCGACTACATCAACGTCGGCCAGGTGGAGATGCCCTCGCGGGCGTACGTCTCCGCCTTCGGCTTCAAGGGCCCGGACCAGCAGAAGCCGGCCGGCATCCTGTCCGGCGGTGAGCGCAACCGCCTCAACCTCGCGCTCACCCTCAAGCAGGGCGGCAACCTGCTGCTCCTCGACGAGCCGACCAACGACCTCGACGTCGAGACGCTCTCGTCGCTGGAGAACGCGCTGCTGGAGTTCCCCGGCTGTGCCGTCGTCGTCTCCCACGACCGGTGGTTCCTCGACCGAGTCGCCACGCACATCCTCGCCTACGAGGGTGACTCCAAGTGGTTCTGGTTCGAGGGCAACTTCGAGTCGTACGAGAAGAACAAGATCGAGCGGCTCGGGCCGGACGCCGCCCGTCCGCACCGTGCCACCTACAAGAAGCTGACCCGGGGCTGATCGAACTTGCGGCACATCTACCGCTGCCCGCTGCGCTGGGCGGACATGGACGCGTACGGCCACGTCAACAACGTGGTGTTCCTCCGCTACCTGGAGGAAGCCCGTATCGACTTCCTCTTCCGTCCGGACAAGGACTTCCAGCAGGGGTCGGTGGTGGCGCGCCACGAGATCGACTACAAGCGGCAGCTCGTCCACCGGCACGCGCCGGTGGACATCGAGCTGTGGGTCACGCAGATAAGGGCGGCGTCCTTCACGATCACCTACGAGGTCAAGGACCCGGACCAGGTCTACGTCCGGGCCTCGACGGTGATCGTGCCGTTCGACTTCGAGAAGCAGAGGCCCCGCCGGATCACCGCGGAGGAGCGCGAGTTCCTCCAGGAGTACATGGACGACCACGAGAACGCCGATGAGGGGGAGGCCGTCGCCGCATGACGGTGCTCCACCTCGCCGACGAGGGGGAGGCGGCGGACCTCGCGGCCTTCCTCTCCAGGCTGCTCCACTACGACCGTGGAGCAGCGGTGCGCCTCCAGGCGGCCGGGACCGCGCTCGCCGTGTTCGGGCGTCCCCCGTCCTTCGAGGTGCTGGCGATCCGCGCGGTGCGGCTGGCCAAGCCGTACGAGGACGGGCTCGATGTCACGCTCGACGTGACCGTGTCCGCCGGTGAACTCCTGGAGCAGGTGGACGAGGTGGCGGCCACGGCCGCTGTGCCCGGCGCGGTGACCGGGCCGCCGTGGGCCGGGGTGCTGCCGCCGCGTGGTGGGTGGCGGGCCGAGCCGGGGCTGCCTGCGCCGGATACCCTGCGCGCGCTGGTCGCCGCCGCCGTCGCCGAATTCCGCTCCCGTACGCAGGAGCTGCCGGACGAGGAGCGTACCCGCGGCGCACTCGACCGGATCGGGCGGGAGATCTGGTCCCGGACGGTGGGGGACAGCCGGCTTCCGGTGCGGGTCGTGCACGCGGCGCAGTCGCTGGGCTTCCTGCCGCCGGCCGTGTCCGGCAGCACACAGGCGCCCTACGAGGTGCCGTTGGGGCTGTTCTCGTCGGGCGCATGGCTCAGGCTGCGCACGCCGTACGGGTCGATCGCCGTACGCAGGGCTGGACTTGGGGCGTTGGGCGTCAGCGTTCGCTGACCTCTGCCGCACGAGAGGGCTCTTCGCCGCGAGACAGCGGGAAGTGATCATTGGGTGGTCGGTGCGGTCAGCGCGGCTCGCTGTCGTCCGGCCGTACGGCGATGTGGTCCGGCTCCAGTTCCAGGGCCACGCGGTCGCGCATGCCGAGGGCCCGGGTGTAGTCGGCGGGGAGTTGGAGGCGGCCCGCGCGGTCGAGCATGGCGTACTCGCGGGCGACCACCGTTTCGTGGCCGGTGGTCTCGTCGACCTCGCTGCGGCGCAGGACCTCCGTGGAGGTGCGGCCGTCGCGGATGGCGACCGTGCGGCGGACCTCGTCGGCGACCGCCTGGTCGTGGGTGACGATCACGATGGTGGTGCCCAGGGACTCGTTCGCGGTGCGGAAGGCGGCGAAGATCTGTTCCGCGGTGTGGGAGTCGAGTTCGCCCGTGGGCTCGTCGGCGAGCAGCACCGCCGGGGCGTTGGCCAGGGCGACCGCGATGGCGACGCGCTGCTGCTGGCCTCCGGACATCTGCTGCGGGCGGCGGTCGCGGCAGTCGGCGACCTCCAGCAACTCCAGGAGTTCCAGGGCGCGTTCTGACTGGGCGCGGCGGTTTTGGCGGGCGCCGGACAGCTGCATCGGGAGGGCGACGTTCTGGGCGGCGGTGAGGTAGGGAAGCAGATTGCGGGAGGTCTGCTGCCAGACGAAGCCGACGACCTGGCGACGGTAGGTGAGGCGGTCCTTCGCGGTCATCGCGAGGAGGTCGTGGCCGGCGACGCAGGCCGCGCCGGCGGTGGGGGTGTCCAGGCCGGCGAGAATGTTCATGAGCGTGGACTTGCCGCTGCCGGAGGCGCCGACCAGGGCCATGAGCTCGCCTTCGCGGACGAGGAGGTCGAGGCCCTGGAGGGCCTGGACCTCGACTCCGTCGGTGGAGAAGATGCGGACCAGGCGATCGCAGGTGATCAGGGCGTCGTGGCCGTAGGCGGGGGTGTTGCGGGCGGCGGCGGCCCGGTTGGCCAGCTCGGTGAGGGTGGGGTTCGTTGTCATCGGGGGCCTCCTGGAATGCTGCTCGGGGCGCTGGGTGGGCTGCCGCTCCAGCCGCACGACTGACCGCGACAGCGGCCACGGCCTCGTCCTCCGTCTCCGCCCCGTCCTCCGCCTCCGTCTCCGCCACGGCTCATCGTGAATCCCCCGCTCTCAACTCCGTGATGGAACCCCGCCGCCCCGTCCACCAGGCCTGGCCCGCCGCGACCCCCACCGCCACCACCAGCACCGACAGTGCCGGTACCGCCAGGGACAGCGGGTCCGTTCGCAACTCGGGTGACCCGGCCGGTGATTGGGCTGTCGCCAGGGCGATGGTCGTCAGATCGATGCCGGGTGACAGGAGTCGTACGGTCGCCCAGCCCGTCAGCGTGCCGCCCGCCGCGGCCAGGGCGGCCTGGGGGAGGGACTCCAGGATCAGCAGGCGGCGGCCCTGGCTCCGGGTCAGGCCCATGGTGCGCAGGCGGGCGAGGAGGGCGGCGCGTTCGGGGGCGGCGCGCAGGAGGGTCAGGAGGAGGGCGAGGGTGGCGTAGCCGGCGCCGGCCGCGACCGCGGCCGTGTAGACGCGCTCGGCACCGGACTGGAGCGGCGAGTCGACGTAGCGTGCGCGTTCCTCGGACCGTAGTTGTACGGATGCGGTGGCACCCGCGGCACCCGCGGCACCCGCGCCTTCCGCGGCCTTGCGCAGGGCCTTCCCGTCCAGGTGGTCGCCCGTCACGAGCAGTGCCGTCGGCCGGGCCGCGCCCCGGCCCAGCCCGGCGCGGTCCACGACCAGGAAGTCGCTGCCGGGCACGGCCGGGGTCCGGTCCCGGGTGAGGGCGATCCGGACGGTGACGGTCGTACCGTCCGCGAGACGTACCGGGAACGGGCCGGTGCCGTACGTCTCGGCGACGGTGGGGGAGGCCAGGGCGGGGAGGGGGGCGACCGAGTCCCCGGCCCCACCCCCGCGCCTCAACTCCCCCGCCCCGAACGCCCCGTACCCCGTCCGTCCCGTCAGTGCCGCGTACGACTTCGGGTCCACGCCCGCCAGTGGTACCGACTGCCGGCCGTCCTCCGGCTCGGCCGTGTAGTCGATGCTCACCTCGGTGAGCCCGTGTACGCCGGAGGCGTGGCGGACGCGGTCGGGCAGTGCGGACGCGAGCGGGCCGGTCGTCGACTCGATGCGGGCGTCGGCGCCCACGGCGAGGAGGGCCGCCCGGTCACGGGCGTCGTGCACGCCCACCAGGACGGAGCCGCCGAAGGCGGCGGTGGTCAGGGCCGTCAGCAGGGCCAGCAGAGGCAGGGCGGCGGAGACGGACGTGCGGCCCGCGCGGGCCAGCGACAGATGGCCCACCGCACCGCGCAGCCGGCCGGCCGGGCGGGCCAGCCGGCGCAGGGGCAGCGGATAGAGGCGGACCAGCAGCAGCGCGGCGACCACGCCCACCAACACCGGCGCCAATGAGATCAGTTGGCCACCGGAGGAGCCGACGTCGCCCGACGTTCCCTGTCTGCGCAGCGTCTCCACCGCTCCCGCCGCCAGCGCCAGCAGGGTGAGTTCCGTGACGGTACGGCGCCGGGACGGCCGTACGGACGCCACGTCCTCGCGGCCGTCGGGGAAGTGCGCCGACCGGTGGGCGGCCGCCGCGCGTACGGGCAGGGCGGCGCAGGCGACGGCCGTGACCGTGAGGGCGGCGGCGAGGGCGGGCGTGTCGCGGCCACCGGGGAGCAGGAGCAGTGCGGCGGTGAGGCCGAGGGCACCGGCAGGCAGCGCCACGACCGCCGTCTCCCCGAGCAACCGGGCCGTGAGGCCGGGCAGGGAGGCGCCGCGGGCGCGCAGCAGGGCGAGTTCGGCGCGGCGGCGGTCGGCGGCGAGGCCGCCCGCCAGTACGAGGACGACGACGGCGACCGTACCGGTGCCGAACGCGGCGACGGAGACGAGCGGGGCGACGCCCGTGCGCAGCCGGGTGTACGAGGCCAGCACGTCGTCGAGTCCGGTGCTGACGTCCGCGAGCGGGTTGGTGAAGCCGCGCACCTTCTGCAGGCCGGGGCCCGACTCCAGGGCGGCGAGCGCCTGCTTCAGGGCGTCCAGGTCGCGGCTGTGCAGGGCGGCCGGGTCGGGGGCCAGCTGCCAGTAGGGGCGGGCCTGCGCGGGGATGCCGAGGAGAGCGGGGGCGGCCTCGGGGGCGAGCAGCAGGGCGCCGAGCCAGTACGCGTCGTCCAGACCGCCGCCGGGCGTGCGCGCCAGGGCGGGTGCGCGCAGCAGGGGCTGCGTCGCCCAGTAGGCGCCGTCGGGGGTGCGCGGGCTGACGATGCCGGTGACGCGGACGGTGAGCGGGGCACGGCCGGGACTGGGGACGTGGACGACCGAACCCACCTTGATGTGCAGGGTCGTGGCGGTCTCGGCGGTGACCGCGGCCTCCACCTCCGTCGTGGCGGCGGTCACGGATGCGGCGGGGGCGCGCGGCAGGCGGCCGGTGCGCAGCCCGGCGTGGGCGGCGAGGCCGTGCTGGGCGGCGAACACCAGGCGGGCGGGCAGGCCGTTCGGCTGCGGCAGCCAAGGGTCGAGGACCGCCAGCGGGATGGTGGTGCTGACGCCGTACGTCGACTGGGCGGGGTCGGTGACGAGCGGCCGTCGGACGGTGGTGCGGATCTTCGCGTACTGCTCGGCCAGCGTGCCGGGGCGCAGGGCGTCCGCCGCCTGCTCCGGGGAGCCGTAGACGGGCAGAGGGGCGTAGAACTGCACCGTGGTCCGGTCGGGGTGGGCCTGCTCGAAGGAGTGGCGCAGGCCCGCGTCCTCGTACCGGTCGACCGCCCGGGGGAACGCGGCGGCCAGACACGTGGTCAGCGCCACCAGCAGCGCGAGGGCGCACGTCGCACCGGGGGCGACCCGCAGCCGGGTGCGGATCCACGGGGCGACGGGGGAACGTCCGGCACGGCCGACGCGGAAGGGGGGCCGCGGCCGGGCGCGCAGCCACCGGACCGTCCTGGAGACCATCTCACTCACCCCCCTGATCCCTGAGCGTCACCACCGGATCCGTCCGCCGCACCGCCAGTACCGCCGTGACCAGCAGCGGGGTGACGGCCACGGCCGCCAGCAGGAGGGCCACGCGGGGGAGCGGCAGTTCGACCAGGACCGGCGGCACGGGGCGGGTGGCCTGGCCGGTCAGTACGACCAGGGGGATCACCGCCCGGGTCAGTACGGTGCCCAGGGCCGCGCCCACCAGGAGGGCCAGCGCCACCAGGACTCCGTGCTCGACGGCGATCATGCGGGCCAGCCGGCGGCGCGGGGCGCCCAGGGCGCGCAGGACCGCGAACTCGGCGTCCCGCTCCCGCAGGGACCCGGCGGCGCTCACCGCGAAGCCGACCGCGGCCAGCGCCGCCGCCACCCCGGCCGCCGCGGTGAACGCGGCCTCGGGGCCCGCCCCGAACGGGTCGTCGCGCAGCTCCTCGGCGATCTCGTCCCGCACCACCACCTGCGCGGGATCCACCTCCGGCCGGGCGCGCAGGGCTGCCGCCACCCGGGCCGCGTCGTCCTGAGCCGCCGTCCGCAGCCACCACTCGGTGGGCGGCACGCTCGCGCCGTAGCGCGCCTCCAGCAGCCGGTTCACGGACCGCAGATCGACCAGCAGGGCCCCGCCGGTGTCCGAGGAGCCCGACGAGTCGACGGTGGTCGGCAGTTCTCGTACGGAGCGCACGATCCGTACCGGCACGGTCCGGCCGCCGAACGGCACGTCCACGCGCTGCCCGGTGTGCGCGCCCGCCGAGGACAGGAAGCGGTCGGTCGCGATCGCCGTGACCTCGGCCGCCGCGGGCTGCGCGACCTGGAGGCGGACCGTCAACGCCGAGACGACCCAGGTGTATTCGCGGGGGACGTAGCCCGTGCCGTACTCGACGGCGGGCGGTGCGGAGGAGGTGACGCGGGGGCGGGTCGGGTCGTTGCCGCCGCCGGGCTCGGACGTTCCGTCGCTGCTGTAGGCGGCCGTCCAGGCGGTGGGCAGCGGCAGCCGCCGTACCGTCCCGTCGGTGTCCGTGGCGGTCAGCTCGCCCAGGGTGAGGCGGTGTTGCTGGGCGCGTCCGATCGGCTGGTCCATGATCAGTTGCAGTCCCGTCAGCGTCAGCGGGCCCCCGGCGCCGGCCAGGTCCGGGGTCAGGGTGTGCGGGCGGCCGTCGGCGGGGAGTCGGCCCGACGGGATCCGGTACGGGGTTCCGTAGCGGTCCTCGAGGGTGAGCGTCACGTCCGCGGACATCCCCGGGCCCGAGCTGTGCAGGGTCGCGGTCAGGCGCAGCCGGGCGGTGCCCGCGGGTACCGCTGCCCCCGCCGACGCCCGCCTCGGGGCGAGTCCGGCCAGCGGGTGCCCGGACGCCAGGTCCCGGCGGATCAGCACCGCGTCGGCCGCGTGCGCCGTGTCCAGCGCCAGTACGGTCGCCGTGCGGCTGCCGGACAGGGGCAGTGTCGTACGGACGGCGGGGGCGGCCGCCGTGACGTGGGGGACGGCCGCGTACGTGTCGGTGCGGCCCAACCCGCCCTCCCCGGCGCCGAGGACGCGCACCGCCGCCCCGGCCGTGAAGTCCGCCTGGTCGCCCTGCGAGCGGTGCCAGGAGGCGCCCTGCCCGATCGCCAGCATGCCGAGGGCGACGGCGAGGACCAGCAGCAGCACCGGGCCCGCGCCGCGCATCGGACGCCGGCTGAACTGCCAGCCCGCCAGCGCCGAGGCCAGCCCCCGCCCGCCGGCCGCCCGGCGCTCGGCCAGCCGCGCCACCGGCGGCAGCAGCCGCAGCGTCAGCACCGTCCCGGCGAGCAGGGCCAGCGCGGGCGCGGCGACGAGCAGCGGGTCGATGCCGAGGGTCCCGGCGCTGTCGCCGCTGACGGCGCCGGAGTTCCGGCTGCCCAACTGCCAGTAGGCGACCCCGGCGACCGCGAGCAGACCGAGATCCGCGCCGGCGCGCAGGGGGGCGGGCAGCGCGCCGGCCCGCTTCAGGAACGCGCCCTCGAACGACGCCCGCAGCGCCGGCACCGTCACCGCCAGCGCGCACAGCAGGGCCACGCCCGCCGCCACCAGCCACACCCCGGCGCCCCCGCCGGCCGGCACGTCGGGCCGCAGCCCGATCCGGGCCAGCGTCCCCTGCCCGGCGAGCAGCCGGGTCAGCGGCCCCGCGAGGAGCGGCGCGCAGATCACCGAGGGCACCGCGACCAGCAGCGCCTCCAGCGCGGCGAGGCCCGCGATCCGCGCCCGGGAGGCGCCGCGCGCTCGCAACACCCGGGTCTCGCCCGCGCGTTCGGCGCTCAGCAGCCGGGCCACCAGCAGCAGGGCGCAGGCCGCGAGCAGGGTGAGCTGGAGGGCGACGATCAGGAGTGTGGAGCGGGCGACGAGCAGGGAGCGTTCGACGCGGTCGAGGACGTCGGGGAGGGAGGTGCTCGCGGCTGTGGTGCCGCTCAGGGCCGGCTGTTTGCGCAGCGCCGCGCTTCCGGTGCGGGCGGCCTCGCGCAGGGCGTCGATCCGACCGGTGGTGAGCGTGGTGAAGTCGGCCGACGCCAGCCAGCCCGACTGACCGGCGCTCACCTGCCCGGCGGTCAGGACGCCGGGCGGGGTGAGCAGGGGGCCGTAGGTCGTGAAGCCGGACTGCTTGACGCCGCGGCCGCCGAGGTCGTCCAGCCGCCAGTACGGGGCGTCGGCGTCGACGGGCCGGTACACGCCGGTGATCCGCACGCGTATCGCCGGACCGCCGAGCCGGTCGACGAGGGTGAGGCGGGCGCCGGGTGCCAGGCCGAGGAGCCGGGCGGCGGACTGGGGCAGGGCCACCTCGACCTCCGCCGTGGCCTGCCGGGGCTGCCGCCCGGCGACGATCCGCACCTGGGTGCTGTCCAGGGCGGCGAAGTGTGTGAGGTCGGGGTCCCCGGACCGCTCGGCCGCCGGTTGCAGGGAGCGCGGCAGCGCGTACGGGCCGGACCGCAGCAGGCTCCGCACGGTCACCGGCAGCCCGCCGAACGTCTCACGGGCTCCGTCACGTACGGCGCTGTCGGCGGCCGCGCGGCCGCCGGCGGGTACGTCGGCCTTGACGATCAGCGCGGCGTCGGCGGCGTTGCGGGTCTCCGTCAGGGAGTGCCGCAGGGCCGCGTCGCCGATCGCGCCCGCGTAAGCGGTGAGCGTGGCCAGGACGGCCGTGGTCAGCAGGACGGTCAGCAGCGCGGCGGCGAGGAGCGGGCGATGCGTACGCGCCCGCAGGAGAACGAACCGTGCCTGCCCTGCCCACCCCGTCACTCGGCCCCCCGCCGTCGTCCGGATCTCCGGGTGATGCTGTCAGAGGGGCCGGGCCACAGGTAAGCGTTTATGGACCGGGCTTGACCGGATTGTGACCGGATTCCGGTGCCGTACGACCGGAATCCGCACGTCGCTCACCGCGCGTCAGTAAGGGCGGGTCACTCAGGTGTGTTCATTCACGTGTGTTCATTCACGTGTGTTCACCATCGAGGCCGCCGCGTACGTCAGGTAGTTCCACAGCGTCGTCTCGTGCTCCTCGGACAGGCCGAGGTCGTCGACGGCGTCCCGCATGTGCCTCAGCCAGGCGTCGTGCGCGGCCTGGTCGACGGTGAACGGGGCGTGCCGCATGCGCAGGCGGGGGTGGCCGCGGTTGTCGCTGTAGGTCGTGGGCCCGCCCCAGTACTGGATCAGGAACAGCGTGAGGCGCTCCTCGGCCGGCCCCAGGTCCTCTTCCGGGTACATGGGCCGCAGGATCGGATCCTCTGCGACTCCCTCGTAGAAACGGTGGACGAGCCGGCGGAAGGTCTCCTCCCCGCCGACCTGCTCGTAGAAGGTCTGCTCCTGAAGCGTGCCGCGCCGAATCTCTTTCACGTACCCCATGGTCTCAGACGGGGTGACGGAGGACTCAAGGCTTAGGACCTCACTTCTGAGGCGGGATTCCGGATCGGCCGGCTCCGCCACTCGGCCCCGTCATTCGCCTCGCGCCGCCTCCCGCAGGAGAGTGGACCCATGAGCACGCACACGCTCGACAAGGACCTGGACGACCTCGCCACCTCGGCGCGGGCGGCGTTGGTGCGCGAGATCGAGACGAGCGGGGCCTTCGACTCGGATCCGGCGTGGAAGGAGGCGTTCGCGGCGGTCCCGCGTCACCTCTTCGTGCCGTACTACTACATCGGTGTCCTGGGCGGGTACGAACGCTGCTGGGGCGAGAGCCCCGACCCGCGCGCCCGTGAGCGCTGGCTGCGCGGCGCCTACGCCGACGCCCCGCTCGCCACCCGGCTGCGCGACGGCGAGCTGGTCTCCTCCAGCAGCCAGCCGTCCCTGATGGCGATGATGCTGGCCGAGCTGCGGGTGGCGGAGGGCGACCGCGTACTGGAGATCGGCGCCGGCACCGGCTACAACGCGGCCCTGCTGTCGTACCGCCTCGGCGACGACCTGGTCACCACCGTCGACCTGTACCCCGAGATCACCGAGGCGGCCCGCCAACACCTCACGGCCGCCGGGTACCGCCCCGCCGTCGTCACCGGCGACGGCGCACGCGGAGTTCCCGAACGCGCCCCGTTCGACCGGATCATCGCCACCTGCACGCTGAGCTCGGTCCCGCGCGCCTGGCTCACCCAGTGCCGCCCGGGCGGCCGGATCCTGGCGCCGCTGGCCACCGGCCTGATCGCGCTGACGGTACGGGACACCGGGCACGCCGAGGGCCACTTCCTGCACACGCCCGCCTACTTCGTTCCCCTGCGTGGCGACGGCCGGCCGGAGCCGGAGCCGCCGCCGCTGGGCGGGGTGCCGCGCCGGGCGCGTGACGACGAACTGTTCCGGTTCCTGCTGGCCCTGACCCGCGGCAGCCTCGATCCGCAGGAGGCGTACGCGCTGTGGGAGCGCGAGGGCATGCCACAGCGCGAGCGGTACGGCATCACGGTCGGCGGCGAGCACGAGTGGGCGTGGCTGGACGACCCGGAGGGGCCTTACGTGTGGCCCCTCCCCGGTTGACCGACCGGTTGACCGGTTGACCGGCTGACCGACCGACTAACCTCGCCGGATCGTGATCGTCGTCCAGGCGCCCACGTGTACCTGGTCTCCGTCCTGCAGCGGCACCGGTACGAAGGGCTGGATGGGCTCCTCGGAGCCGTTGACCGTCGTGCCGTTCGTCGAGTTCTGGTCGACGACCGCCCAGCTGCCGTCCGGCTGCTGCACCAGCACCGCGTGCTGGTGCGAGACGCCCGGGTCCTCCGGCGGCACCGACAGGTCGACGTCGGGGGTCTCGCCGGTGGAGTGGCGACGGCGGCCGATGGTGATCTGGTTGCCGGTGAGCGTGCGCTGCTGCTCGGGCGAGTACGCGGGCAGGTTCAGGCCCGCGGCCTCGGGGCCGGAGCGCTGCATCATCGCCATGAAGTACGTGCGGTCCGGGCCGATGGTCGCCGTCCACGTCGCCGGCTGCTGCGGGAAGGCGGGGCCGGACGGCGGGGCCTGCGTCGAACCGGGCTGCGGGTAGCCGTAACCACCACCGGGCGCACCGGGGCCACCCGGAGCACCGGGACCGCCCGGAGCGGGGCCCGACGGCGGGGAGATCACCCAGTCGTCGTCACCGCCGCCGAAGGACGGACCGCCCTGCTGCGGGCCACCCGGCTGCGGGCGGCCCGTCTCCTGCGGGAACCTCGGCGGAGCCTGCGGCCCGGACTGCTGGAACGCCTGCGGAGCACCACTGGTCGAACCAGGACCAGGACCCCCAGGACCCCCAGGACCCCCAGGACTTCCGAAACCAGGACCCCCGGGACCGGGGCCCGGACCGGCGGTCGGCGTAGGTCCGGGCGGCGGGGGGACCGGCCGCGACGGGTCCGCACCGAATGCGGGCGGGCCGGCAGGACCGGGCCGGCCGGGCTGACCGGAAGGACCGGGGAAGCCGGATGAACCGGGCGAACCGGGCTGCCCGGGCGGCGGCCCGGACCGCCCCGACGGGTCCGCGCCGAACGGCGGGATCGGTTCGGCGGGCCGGTTCACCTGCGACGGGCGGGAGCTCTGGTAGTCGAACGAGTCACCGCCGCCGAAGGAAGGCCCAGGAGCGCCAGGAGCTCCAGGACCACCGGGAGCACCGGGGCCTCCGGGCGGACCGGGCGGCTGCTGGAAGCGCACGGCCGGGCCGGGCGCCGGCGGGCGCGGGGCGGCCGGGGTGTAGGAGGTCGCCGTGTTGGTCAGGAAGTTCCACCGGCACTCCTCGCAGAACGGCGCGCCGCCCTCGCGGGGCGTACGGCACTGCGGGCAGAGCTCGGGCTCGCCGTTCTGCACGGCGGACAGGTGCCGTCCGCCGGGGCCGGGCTGGCCGCCGGAACCGGGCGGCGGGGGCGGGAAGCCGTAGCCGCCGGGCGGGGGCGGTGGAGGGGGCGGAGGTACGGCACCGGCCATGCGGTGACCGCAGACCTCGCACCAGTCGTCGGAACCCGACTGGTGTCCGTTCGGGCAGGTCGGCATGTCGGCGCTTCCCCCTCTCCTTTTCCGGCCACTCTGACCGGATTTTTCTCCAACCCCAAGGGGGGCGGGCTCGCTGCTTTGCAGTGTCCTGCTAGGTCACTTCTTTACACGAACAGTCTTTGTGGACCGTGTCTCGAGAGTCATCTCGTCGGCCTCCGCGACCTTCGCCTTCAATCGCACAGTACCTGTCGTCTCGTCGACCACGTCCACCACCTTCGCAAGCAGTTTCGCAGTATCGGCGTTCCCGGAGGCGCTGGCGAGCTGAACGGCCCGGCCTAGTTTGGCCGTTGCTCCATCGATATCGCCCGCTTTGCGAAGATCGAGGCCCTGTTGGATGGCCTGGGCCAGTTCGGCCTGGCCGGTGTAGTGCGCGACCTGCGGATTGATCGAGGTCGACGCCGTCATGTCGTCGGTCCACACGGCCCGTACGAGACCCTGGGCGCCCAGGTTCTGGACGCTGCCTCCCCCACTCTCGGCTCCGCTCGAGCGGGAGGTGCCCCCAGGTTGCGGGATCACCAGGGACACGCGGGCGGCCAGCATCTCCTGGCCGATGTTCGCGGGCGGTACCTCGACGCAGACGTGGTAGTCGCGAGACTCGTCGCCCCAGGATCCGGTGGGGTAGTCGCCGGCGCGCGGCCCGGCCTCGGTCCTGCGGTCGGTCAGCTCCTCGACGGTGGGCGCGACCTGCTTGACGTACTTGATGGACGTGCCGACCGGGGTCCACAGCCGCAGCGCGACGTCGGCGACCTCCTTGCCCATGGCCGTCTCCATCATCTGCGTGAAGTCGGCGGCGAGCCCGGCCGGGTCGGCGACGATGTCGGCGGTGCCGAGCAGCGCGGAGGCGATCCCTGTGACTTCTCTCACTTCCCAGTCGGTGCCGACGCCGCGGGCGTCACAGGTGAAGCGTCCGGCGCAGTGGTCCAGGGACGCCTTGAGGTCCTGTGCCGACTCGTGCTCGTTGCGGCCGTCGGTGAGCAGGATGCCGTGGCGTATCGCGACGTCGGCCGAGGACAGCAGGCGTTCGGCGAGACGCAGCCAGGTGCCGATCGCCGTACCGCCGCCGGCGCTCAGCTTGCGCAGCGCCTGCTTGGCCTGGTCGCGGGTGGTGGCATCGGCCACCGCGAGCCGGCCCCCGCCCGGGTAGACCTCCTTGGCCACGTGCGTGCCGCCGATCACCGCGAAGTGCACGCCGTCGCGCAGGGTGTCGATCGCGGCGGCCGTGGCGTCGCGGGCGTTGCGCATCTTCGTCGGCGGGTAGTCCATCGAACCCGAACAGTCGACCATGATCGCCACGCCCGCGGACGGGCCCTGCCCCGGCGTGTACAGGTGCGGCGCCCCGACCGCGCTCCCGACCGTACCGCCGCCGGTCGCGGTCACCGTGACGATCGCGTTGACCTCGCGGCCACCCTCCGGCAGGTACTCGTTCTGGTAGACGTCCATCGAGAACTGCGGCACGTTCGACTTCGACAAATTGGCCATGCCTGCTCAAATCCCCCTCGAAACCCCACGGTTGTGGGGTGATGACTGGGTACGGGCCGGTCCCCTCCGGTCCGTCGGTGCTTCAGGGGTTCTTCCCTGTTTGCGGCCTCAGGCCGATCCTGCCCCCAACGGCGGGGCAGGGAACGGCAGCACGGCCACTGTTACGTTGTCGTGGCCCCCGCCGTCCAGGGCGTGGCCGACCAGAACCCGGGCGCTGTGCAGCGGACGCACGACGGCGTCGAGGGGGAGTGCCTCGGCCATCTCCTCGGCCGCCTCTGCGTAGTTCCACAGGCCGTCCGTGCACACCACCACCACACCCGGCCGGTCGGGCTTGAAGGAAGCGGTGTGCGCCTCCAGTTCGTAGGCGTCGGCGCCGAGCCAGCCGGTGATGGCGTGGGCGCGCTCGTCGGCGTAGGCCTCCGCCTCGCTCATCAGGCCCGCGGCGACCATCTGCGCGGCCCACGAGTCGTCCTCGGTGAGCCGGGCCGGGGGTGAACCGCGGTCGGCCGGGACCCAGTAGACGCGGCTGTCGCCGACCCAGCCGACGACCAGCAGGCCGGTGGTGACCACGGCGCCGACCAGGGTGCAGGCGGGCGCGTTCTGGTGCGGGGCGTGTTCGCGGGCTGTCTCCGGTTCCCGGGCGAGCGCGTTGACCGCGTGCGAGGCGGCGACGATCGCGTCGTGCATCGCCTGCTGCGGGTGCGTGCCGCGCGGCAGGGCGGTCAGCAGGGACTCGTTCGCCGCGCGGGAGGCGGCGAGCGAGGCGTCGTCCGGGCGCGTCGCGGAGGAGACACCGTCGCAGACGATCGCGACGAGCGCGGGGGAGCCGTCGGGCAGCGCGCTCTCGCAGACGGCGAACGCGTCCTCGTTGCGGTGGTGGCGCAGGCCGCGGTCGCTGACGGCCGCGATCGGGCCCGCCTGCTGCTCCATGTGGTCGCGTTCGCGTGGCTGGGCGTGCCCGCAGACCTCGCAGTAGCCGTCGCCGTCCACCCAGCCGGCCCGGCAGGCCACGCACACCTTCGCCTCCTCGGCCGCCGCGGTGAGCTCGACGGCCACGCGTGGGTCGGGCGCCTGCAGGGCGTACTCCTCGGGCTCCCCGGGCTGATCGAACCGTACGCCGGTGACGGATGACACCGGGGAGCCGGACGGCGGGGTGACCGGAGCCACCGGAGGGACCGCCGGTTGCGGCGCCGAGCCGTTCATGGTGAGCGTCGGATGGTCGTCCGGATGCGGCGGTACGGCGGACAGGTCGTATCCGCACGCACCGCAGAAACGGTCACCCGACTCGAGCGGCTCCTCGCAGCTCGGACACCGCGACAAGGCGGCCTGCTGGGGCATCTGCGACATCAACTACACCCACGTCCGGGGGCGGTAACGATTGGCACGTTCCACCAGGTCGATCCTTTCCTCGCCGCCGGTCGCCAGCCGGGCCAGCGTGCGGTACGAGCGCTCCAGGCCGAACCTGAGGCCCCGTTCGTCCAGGCCGCTGCCGAGCAGCGCCCGTCCCTCGGCGGCGGTCGGGGCGGAAGCCCGGCCACCGGAGAGTATCCAGTCCAGCGCGCAGCCGAGCACCTCTGTGGACAACTGCTCGCGCCGCGTCGGATCCAGACCGTACGCGTCCAGCGCCTCGACCTGCGCCGCGGCGGCGGTCAGATCCTCCAGGAAGGGAACGACCGAGGGGCCTTCGGTCTGTTGTCGCAGCCGGGCACGGACGGCCGCCACTCGTGCGGCTATGAAGTGAATGGAGCTTTCCGGCACCGACTCCAGCGTCCGTACGGCGCTACGACGGTCCCCGGCCGCGAGGTGGACCCGGGCCAGGCCGAACGCCGCGCTCACATAGCTGGGGTCGGTCGACCACACCAGGCGGTAGTACTCGGCCGCGTTGTCCAGCTGCCCGAGCACCTCCGCGCACAGGCCGAGGGCCAGCTTGGGGGCGGGCTCGCCGGGGAAGGCGTCGTAGATCGCGTCGAAGGAGAGCGCGGCGCCCTCGTGGTCGCCGGTCACCAGCGCGGCCACGCCCCGGAGCCAGACCACACGCCAGTCTTCCGGGCGCTCCCTCTCCAGGGTGCCCAGGGCGTTCAGCGCGGTCGCCGAGTCGCCGTTCTCCAGCCAGGCGCGGATCTGCCGCAGCCGCGTCTCCACGGACAGGGCCGGCGCGGCCGACAGGGCACTGATCAGCTCGGCCGGTGCCGAGGCCATCAGGCCCGCCAGGAAACCGGCGTTGGGGTCGGAGGGGTCGACATGGGGGACCGGCAGGGCGAGGGCCGCGGCGGGGGCGGCAACCGGCTTGACGAGACCGGGCGCGAGAGCGGGTCCGGGGCCGGGGACCTGACCGAGACCGGCAACACCAGAGGCCTGTGCGGCTCCCGCGCCGGGCGGCTGAGCGGCGGACGCGGAACGCCGGACGGGAACCACCCGCGCCCCCAGCCGCGACACGTCCCCGTCCAGCCGCGGGAACAACTCGGTGTCCGTGACCTTCAGCTCGGGCCCGAACAGCGTCGACAGCGCGGGCCGCGCCCGTCCCGTCTGGAGGGAGACGACCTCCCGCAGCACACCTGTCAGCTGCTCCGCCATCTCCTGCGCGGAGGCGAACCGGCGCGCCGGGTCGGGGTCGGTGGCGCGCACCAGCAGCCGGTAGAAGGACTCGTACTGGCGGAACACCTCGATGTTGTCGGGGTCGGGCAGGGAGTCCGCGAAGACGCTCGTGTAGCCCTGGAAGTCGAAGGTGAGGACGGCGAGCGTGCGGCCGACGGTGTACAGGTCGCTGGCCACCGACGGGCCGACCTCCGCCACCTCGGGCGCCTGGTAGCCCACCGTGCCGTAGATGGCCGACTCCTCGTCGTCCAGCCTGCGCACCGCGCCCATGTCGATCAGCTTGAGCTGGTCCTCGGTCTGGATGGCGTTGTCGACCTTGAAGTCGCAGTACAGCAGGTTGCGGCTGTGCAGATGACCGAGCGCCTCCAGCGCCTCGATGCCGTACGCGCACGCCTGCTCCACCGGCAACGGATCGCGCTTGCCGTCAGCTGTACGGCGGTCGTTGGCGATCTCCTTCAGCGACTTGCCGCCGACGTACTCCATGACGATGTACCCGTCCAGCGAACCCGTCCGCTGGTCGAGGTGCTCCACGAAGTTGTAGATCCGCACGATGTTGGAGTGCTCGATCTCGGCGAGGAAGCGGCGCTCGGCGACCGCGGCGGCCAGGGCGTCCTCGTCCCCGGTGTCCAGGAGGCCCTTCAGCACCACCCACCGGTCCGACACCGCGCGGTCCACGGCCAGGTAGACCCAGCCCAGCCCGCCGTGCGCCAGACAGCCCACGACCTCGTACTGGCCGTGCACGATGTCACCGGTGTGCAGCTTCGGGACGAACGAGTACGGGTGGCCGCACTTCGTGCAGAAGCCCTCCGTACGCCCCACCCGGTCACCGCGCGAACGCCCCACCTGCGCACCGCAGTCGGAGCGCGAGCAGAACCGCTTGCGCTCGGGCACCTCCGGGTTCTCCAGGACCATCGCGCGCGGGTCGGGCCGCGGCACCTGCGGGACCGTGACCAGCCCGGCGCCGAGCCGGCTGCGGGCGGAGCCCTGCGCGCTGGAGCCTGAGCTGCGCACCGAGACCGAGCGGCCCGTGGACCGGCCCGACACGGAGCGCGAGAGGCGTCCCGAGACCGAGCGCCGCGACTTCGACGACTGCGACGACGTACGCGAACTGCGGTCGCTGCGCGCGCTGGAGCCCGAACTGCCGCTGCCCGCCGAACCCTTGCCGCCCCCGCTGACACCGCTGGGCAGGGAGCCGACCAGACCTCCCGCCGAGACGACCGGCGCGAGACCGCAGGTGTCGCAGTACAGCTCGCCGTCGCCCACGTCCTCGTACGACCCCTCGCAGCCCGGCCGCTGACACGCCTGACCTGCCTGACTCATGGCTACTGCTCCCCCCTACGGTCCTGAGGCCCGCCCTGCCCCGGCACGCGCGGGACGCCGAGCAGTTCGACGGCCGCGTGCTGGTAGCGCAGCACGGCCTGTTCGGCGACGCGCAGGTCGCAGGGCGCGCTCCACAGCATGCGGCGCGCCGCGTCGTACCGCTCGATCAGGAACGGATCCTCCGCGAGGCCATGCCGGGCGATCTTCGCCTTGTACGCGTCGAGACGGCCGCGCAGCTCCGCGCGGACCGCCAGGGGCGCGGTGACCGCGGTCAACGACTCGCGGGCGCGCAGCAGTTCGTCCTCCGCCCGCTGCTCCAGGGACTCCAGGAGCGGCGACAGACGGTGCCACTGGGCGTGTCTGCGATACTCGGCGGCCGTCGCCAGCTGCTCCTGCAGCACGGTCGGCGGACCGCTGACGACCGGCACCTCCGTGGCGGCGATCTTCGCGAGGACCTCGCCGCGCGCGGTGCGCGCCTCGGCGAGCGTGCGGTCCGCGCGGGAGAGCACGTCGCGCAGCCTGACCAGCCGCTGCTCGGCGTCCTGGCGGACCGTCAGCACGGCGTCGATCTCCCGGCGTACGTCATCCAGCGCGCGGGCCTCACGGTCGTACACCGTCGTGTCCGGCCTGCCGCCGCCCGGTGCCGAACTGCCCCGCGCCGGGAGCCAGTAGGCGAGCGGGTCGGACACCACCTGCTCGCGCAGGGCCGTCAGGGTGCGCGTGATGCGCTCCAGGTCGTCGCCCGCCGGATGCTCGCCGGGGCGCACGCCCACGGAGTGCGCGAGCTGGCGGGTGCGCTGGAGTTCCGCGGCCAGTAAATCGATCCGGGCGGGCAGCGCCGACCAGACCGCGTCGGCGGCGACGACCATGTCCAGCGAGGACGCGTACAGCTCGTTCATCCGCTCCACCAGCGTGACGAGCGAGAAGCTCTGGCTGAGCCGGGCCGAGCCGGACAGCGTCGGCGCGTTCGCCGTGGCCGTCGCGCTGCCGGCGACCGTGACGGACTCGCCGCGCAGCAGCTCGGTCAGCTCCACCAGGTCCTCGCGGCTGGACCAGCGGCGGCGGGCGCGGATGTCACGCGCCGAGCGCAGCGCGTCCGTGTAGGCGTCGAAGTACGCCCACAGCAGCGTGATCGACGCCTCCGCGGACGTCCAGCGCTCCCGGGTGGTGCCCGTGAGCGCGGCGCCCTCGAGGAGTCTGCGGCCCGCGTGGTCCTGGAGGGAGAGGAGCGAGGTCTCGATCGCCTCGTGCTCCGCGCCGAGCCGCGCCAGCGCACGGTCCACCTCGTCCCGGTCCATCACCGGCCCGGCGGGGTCCGTGACGCCCATCGATCACCTCTCGCTGCTGGATTGGGGGTTGTTCGGTTCGTGGTCCTTCTGCCGTGCCCGGTCAGCTCGTGCGCAGGTACTGCGGTGCCGGCGGCTTCGACGGCGTCGCGTCCTTCCCCAGTGTCGCCGACAGCCACTTGTCGTACGAGGCCTGCCAGCCGTCGCCGCGGTAGTCGACCAGGATCTGATTGACCCGGCGTACCAGATCGTCGGCGTCCTTCTTCATCGCCACGCCGTAGTACTCGGTGGTGAACGCGGCGCCCTTCAGCTCGACCGTGGGGTCCTGCGCGGCCTGGCTCGCGGCGAGCGCGCCGTCGGTGACCACCGCGTCGACCTCGCCGAGCTGGAGCCGTACCAGGCAGTCGAGTTGGTTGGGGACGGTGGTGGATATGTCGGCGGAGGAGGAGAGCCGGCCCGCCTTCTTGTCCTCGTCCAGCTTGGTGTACGCGGTGGAGCCCTTCGCCGTGCAGATCCTCTTCTTCGCCAGCGTGCTGTCGTAGCCCTTGATCGTCGACGACTTGGGCGCCAGGACCTGCTGGCCGGTCTTGAAGTAGGGCGCGGAGAACGCGACTTCGTCCAGGCGGGCGCAGTTGATGGTCATCGTGCGCACGATCATGTCGACCCGGCCGTCCTTGATCGCCGGGATGCGCTCGTTGGTGGGGATGGCCTTGAACTGGACCGCGTTCGCGTCGCCCAGGATGTCCTGGGCGATCCGGTGCACCAGGTCGATGTCGAAGCCCTCGAGCTCGGAGCCCTCGTTGTTCGGGTCCCGGTAGCCCCAGCGGTAGCTGTTCTGGTCGACGCCGACGATCAGTTTGCGCTTCTCGCCCTTACGGCTCTTGATGGCCTCGATGGTGGCGCCGTCCGCACTCGACGGCGACAGCGTCTGCTTCTCCGGGGCGTCGCAGTCCTCGGCCCGCACCTGGCTGCCGGTGGCGAGACCCTGACCGCCCTCGCCCGTACTGCCGTCGCCGTGTGACTGGGTCAGCGGCAGCAGCAGCACGAAGGCCAGTGCCAGGGCGCAGACGGCCGCCATGGCGCCCACTCCGCCCCAGCCCTTCAGGCCGGCCCGCACTCGTCGCACATGCATCGTCACGCCCCCTTTCACCGGTACTCCGAAAGCCTGCGCCCGATGCCGAGCACCGCGCCCGCCGCGCCCAGCACGGCGAGGAGGGCGGCGCCCAGCGGCAGTCCGGTCATCGCGGCCAGGCCGTCACCGGCCGCCTGCCGGAACTCGCCCTGCTCGTGGGTGAGTGCGTTGGCGAGATGGGTGTCGACACTGTCGAAGCACTCGCCGGTCGCGCCCTTGCCGCCGATCACCTGGTCGAGTGCCTGCTGGTAGTTGCCGTTCTCGTCCTGTTCGCGGGCGGCGGTGTGCCGCTTCTTCCACTCCGTCATGTTGGCGACGGCCGACGTGACCGGCTTGGTGCCCTGCTGGTCGTCGGCGAGCTTCTCCGCCGCGGCCAGGCCCTTGCCGAGGTCGTCCATGTCCGTGGTGAAGTCGTGGTCGTAGGCGTCGACCTGCTCGGTGCCCACCTCGACCGTCTCGGCACCGCGGGCCACCAGGGTGAGGTTCTCGTTGCCGCGGGCCTTGAGGGAGGCGATGCGGGCGTCGTGCAGCACGTTCAGCGAGCGGACGCCGTGGTCGTAGGAGTCGTTCAGGTCGGCGCGGGCCACGCTGTGGCCGACGACGAGCCAGAGCAGGACGACCGTCGCGGTGGCCGTGGCGGCGACCAGGCCGTGGTTCAGCACTCGGTTCGTGCGCCGGTAGTTGCGGTGCTGGGCCCAGGCGAGCGCGGCGAGGGCGAGGACGCCGAGGGCGATCGCCGCCCAGGGGTAGGGCGTCGCCTGCGCGTAGTCGTCGCTCAGGCGACGGTTCTCCTTGGTGTAGAGGTCCTGCGCCGCCGGCAGCATGTCGTGCTGCATCTTCTCGTTCGCGTACCGCAGGTAGGCGCCGCCCACCGGGAAGCCCTGCCGGTTGTAGGTGCGGGCGCGCTCGACCAGGCCCTTGTACTCCGGCAGCAGCTTGTTGAGCTTGGTTATGGTCGCCGCCGCGGGGGAGCCCGGGTCGGAGTTGTTGGCGGCCGTGACGAGCTTGGCGGCGGCCGTGTCGATGTCGGCTTCGTAGCGGTCGCGGGACGCGGCCGTCTCCTGCCCGCCGGCCAGGAAGCCGCTGGAGGCGGCGGTGTTGGCGTCGGCGAGCGAGCGGTAGATGTCGGCGGCGGCGGAGGTGAGAGGCTGGCTCTTGTGGAGCACGTCGTCGGCCGCCGCCGCGCGGTCGGTCATCTGCCACGCGGTGACGGCGCCGAACGCGACGACGAGGACGGCGAGGAGCGCGCCGATGATGCGCAGGCGGCCGGGTTCCGTGGTCGCGGCGGTGCGCAGGCGGTCGACGCCCTCCGCGAACGCGGTTCTGCGGGGTGGGGCGGCGGGCGTGGGCACGTCGGGCGGCCCTGCCGGGTCGGGGCGCGTCCCCGGCTGCGGTGGGACCCCGGGCATCGTGGGCACGCCCGAACTCGGTGGTGCCGCGCTGCCCTTCGGCGCTTGAGTCACTGCTGACCTCCCCCGTGGTCATCCGTCGACGCAAGTATCGCTGCCGGGACCGACATCCGCACCGGGCTTCGCTGGATCTTGATCGGATCGCAGCGGAAACCGTCGGTGGGGCGCCGGGCTCCGTCCAACCCCCTGCCCATGAATACGCTGCGGGAATCTGTTCGGTTCCCCGCCCGCGGCTCGGCCGAGGACTCAGGGCTCAGGACTGGTAGTGAGCCCGCACCCTCTCCTGCACCTCATCCCCCGCCCCCGCCCGATCCAGCCCCAACAGCGCCGCCCCCAGCACCGGAGGCGCCGTCACCACCCTCGGTACCGCCTTCGGGGCCCGGAACGCGAGCAGGTCCCGCACTCCGTCGTTCAGTTGGGCGTGGCCCGCTGCCAGGACGCCGCCGCCGAGCAGGACCGGGGTCTCCTCGCTCAGCAGGTCGAGGCGGGTCAGGGCGACCATGGCCATGGCCACGACCTCCTCGGCCAGGCGGTCGACGACCGTGCGGGCCACCGGGTCGCCCTGCGCCGCCGTGGCGAAGAGGACGGGGGCCAGTTCGTGGCGCCGGGCGGGTGCGACGTGTTCCAGGTGCAGTGCCTCGATCAGCGCGTACATGGAGTCGAGGCCGAAGTGCGCGGGCAGCGTCCGGGCCAGTGCCGTGGGGCCGCCGCGGCCGTCCTCCGCGCGGGCGGCGTGCCACAGGGCCTCCTCCGCCAGGCCCCAGCCGCCGCCCCAGTCGCCGGAGATACGGCCGAGCGCCGGGAAGCGCGCGGTGCGGCCGTCGGGGCGCATGCCGACGCAGTTGATGCCGGCGCCGCACACCACGGCGACGCCGCGGGGCTCGGCCACGCCCGCCCGCAGGACGGCGAAGGTGTCGTTGCGGACGTCCACGGTCGTGCCCCACGCGCGCGCGTGCAGCGCGGCGGCCAGCTGTTCCTCCTCCACCGGCAGGTCGGCGTTGGCCAGGCAGGCCGAGACGTGGGCGACGGAGGTGACGCCCGCCGCCGCGTACGCCCGGCCGACCGCCTCCGCCAGCACGTCCACCGCCGCCGTCACCCCCACGATGGGCGGCCGGAACCCGCCGCCGCGGGCCGTGGCGAGGACGTCTCCGTCGGCCGCCACGACCGCGACGTCGGTCTTGCTGTTGCCGGCGTCGATGGCGAGGACGCATCCGGTCAGGCCCACGCGAGGTGCTCCCGGTTGTGTGCGATCAGCTGGTCGGTGAGGGTCTCGGCGTACTCGTACTGGCCGATGAGGGGGTGGGCGAGAAGGGCTTGGAAGACGCGGCGGCGGCTGCCGTGCAGGGCGGCCGTCAGGGCCAGGTCCTCGTAGGCCGTCACGTTCGCCATCAGGCCCGCGTAGAGCGGGTCCACCGGCGGGACCGGCAGCGGGGCCGGCCCAGTCGGGCCCACCGCCGCCTGCACCTCGATCACCGCGTCCGGCGGGAGGAAGGGCAGCGTGCCGTGGTTGTACGCGTTGACCACCTGGTACGGGCTTCCGGTCCCGCCCAGCAGCGCGGCCGCGAGGTCCACCGCCGCCTCCGAGTAGTAGGCGCCGCCCCGCTTGGCGAGCAGCTCCGGCTTCTCGTCCAGGGCCGGGTCGCCGTACAGCGCCAGCAGTTCCCGCTCCATCGCGGCCACTTCGGCCGCCCGCGACGGCTTCGTGCGCAGTTCCCGTACGACTTCGTCGTGCGCATAGTAGTAGCGCAGGTAGTACGACGGGACGACGCCCAGCCGGTCCAGGAGCGCCCGGGGCAGGCGCAGGTCGGCGGCGATGGTGTCGCCGTGCGTGCTCAGCAGCTTGGGCAGGACGTCCTCGCCCTCGGGACCGCCCAGCCGGACCGCGGTCTCCCAGGTGAGGTGGTTGAGGCCCACGTGGTCGAGGTGGAGGTCGGCGGGGGTGACGCCGAGCAGTCCCGCGAACTTCCGCTGGAGACCGATCGCCACGTTGCACAGGCCGACCGCCTTGTGCCCGGCCTGGAGCAGGGCGCGGGTGACGATGCCGACCGGGTTGGTGAAGTCGATGATCCAGGCGTTCGGGTTCGTACGGCGGACCCGTTCGGCGATGTCCAGGACCACCGGCACCGTGCGCAGCGCCTTGGCCAGGCCGCCCGCGCCCGTCGTCTCCTGGCCGATGCAGCCGCACTCCAGGGGCCAGGTCTCGTCCTGCCGGCGGGCCGCCTGCCCGCCGACGCGGAGCTGGAGGAGGACGGCGTCCGCGCCGTCGACGCCCGCGTCCAGGTCGGCGGTGGTGACGATACGGCCGGTGTGGCCCTGCCTGGCGAAGATGCGGCGGGCCAGGCCACCGACCAGCTCCAGTCGGTCCGCCGCCGGGTCGACCAGCACCAGTTCCTCGATGGGCAGGGTGTCGCGCAGGCGGGCGAAGCCGTCGATGAGTTCGGGTGTGTAGGTCGAGCCGCCGCCGACCACGGTGAGTTTCATAGCTGGTTCAACCCTTTACTCCGGTGAGCGTGACGCCCTCGACGAACGCTTTCTGGGCGAAGAAGAACACGAGGATCACGGGGGCCATGACCAGCACGGTGGCGGCCATGGTGAGGTTCCAGTCGGTGTGGTGGGCGCCCTTGAAGGACTCCAGGCCGTAGGACAGGGTCCAGGCGCCCGGGTTCTCGGAGGCGTAGATCTGCGGGCCGAAGTAGTCGTTCCAGGCGGAGAAGAACTGGAAGAGCGCGACGGCCGCGATGCCCGGCTTCGCCATCGGGATGACGACCTTCAGCAGGGTGCGGAGGTCGCTGCAGCCGTCGACCTTCGCCGCGTCCACGTACTCGTTCGGGATCGTCATCAGGAACTGGCGCAGCAGGAAGATGGAGAACGCGTCGCCGAACGCCAGCGGGATGATCAGCGGCCACAGCGTGCCCGACAGCCCCAGCTGCTTCGCCCAGAAAAGGTACATCGGGATGATGACGACCTGCGGGGGCAGCATCATCATCGAGATCACCAGCATGAGCGCCAGGTTCCGGCCGCGGAAGCGGAACTTGGCGAGCGCGTACGCCACCGGGATCGACGACACGACCGTCAGGACGGTGCCGAGACCGGCGTAGATCAGCGTGTTCTTCCACCAGGTCAGGAAGCCGGGTGTGTCGAAGACCTTCTTGTAGTTGGCCCATTCCCAGGTGCGCGGGATCAGGTCGCGGCTGAGTGCCTGGGTGTCGTTCATCAGCGAGGTCAGGAACACGAACACGAAGGGGAGGACGAAGAAGAGGGCGGCCGTGACGCCGAGGGAGTGCACCGCGATCCACTCCAGCACGGCCCGGCGCCGGGCCGTGCGCTCGGCGGGCGTGACCGGCGCCTTCAACTCCACCCGTTTGTCGAGTACTTGGGTCATGGTCAGTCACCTGCCTGGAAGAGACCGCCCCGGCGCCGCATCAGGAACGCGGTGAACACCATCGACAGGACGAAGAGAACGAGTGCCACCACGCACGCGGAGCCGTAGTCGAAGCGCTGGAAGCCGAGGTTGTAGACGAGCTGAGGGAGGGTGAGGGTCGACTTCTCCGGGTAGCCGGGCTCGAACTGCGTGCCCGCGCCCTGGATGACGCCCGAGGCGACCTTTCCCGCGATCAGCGGCTGGGTGTAGCACTGCATCGCCTGGATCACGCCGGTGACCACCGCGAACATCACGATCGGGGAGATGTTCGGGAGCGTGACGTAGCGGAAGCGCTGCCACGCCGACGCTCCGTCCAGCTCGGCCGCCTCGTACTGCTCCCTGGGTACGTCGAGCAGCGCGGCCATGAAGATGACCATGAGGTCGCCGACGCCCCACAGGAACATCAACGTGAGGGCCGGCTTGGACCAGGCGGGGTCGTTGAACCAGCCGGGCGCCGGGATGCCGATCTTCTCGAGGAGCGAGTTGACCGGTCCCGTACCGGGGTTGAGGAGGAAGGCGAAGGACATGGTGGCCGCGACGGGCGGGGCCAGGTACGGCAGGTAGAAGAGGGTGCGGAAGACGCCCGTACCCGTCTTGATCTTCGTGATGAGGAGGCCCACGCCGAGTCCGAAGACGACCCGCAGGCTCACCACGACGAGGACCAGCCACAGGGTGTTGCGCAGGGCGGGCCAGAAGAGGGGATAGTGCTGGAAGACGTACGTCCAGTTCTTCGTTCCGCTCCACGTCGGCGGCCTGAAACCGTCGTAGTGCATGAACGAGAAGTAGACCGTCGAGATCAGCGGGTACGCGAAGAAGACCGCGAAGCCGATCAGCCAGGGCGAGAGGAAGGCGAGGTTGCGAAGTGCCGCGCGGCGGTGCTTCGACGCCAGGGTGACGGTGCTCATCGCTGTGCTACTTCGCCTGCGCGATGTCCGTGTCGATCTGCTTGGCCGTCGCGGCCAGGCCCGACTCGAGGTCCTTCGTCTTACCGCTCTCGTAGTCGTAGCCGAACTGCTGGATCGTCACGAGGTACACACCGCCGTTGATCGAGGCGGGAGTCGTGGTCGAGTCCGGGTTCGCCGCGATGTCGAGGAAGGTCTTGAAACGCGGGTCGTACTTCAGCTTCGGCGACTTCAGGGCGGCCAGCGTGGAGGGGACGTTGTGGATGGCGTTGGAGAAGTTCACGACCGCGTCCGTGTCGGTGGTCATGTATTTCACCAGTTCCCAGGCCGCGTTCTGCTTCTTGCTGGTGGCGGCGATACCGGTGATCGTGCCGGTGATGTAGCCCTTGCCGTACTGGTCGGCCTGGTCGTCGGGCACGGGCAGCGGGGCGACGCCGATCTCGAAGTCCGGCTTGGCCTCCGTGGCCATGCCCAGACGCCACTCGCCGTCGAGCTGCATCGCGACCTGGCCGGTCTGGAACGGGTGCTTGGGGCCCCACTCGTCGCCCAGCGTGGAACGGAACTTCTCCAGCTTCTGGAATCCGCCGAGTTCGTCGACGAGCTTCTTCTGGAGCGTGAAACCGGCCGTGAAAGCGGGGTCCTTGGCCACGTTCGACTTTCCGCTGCTGTCGAAGTACGTCGGGGAGAACTGCCCGAAATAGTGATCGGTCGTCGACTCCCAGCCGTGGTAGTTCGGCATGAACCCGAGCTGTGCGTACGAGTCACCCTTGGCGATCGTCAACTTCTTCGCGTCGGCCTCGAATTCGGACCACGTCCTGGGCGGGTTCTTGATGCCGGCCTTCGCGAATGCCGTCTTGTTGTAGTAGAGCCCGTACGCGTCTCCCAGCAGCGGTGCCGCGCAGCGGTTGCCGTCGAACTGGGTGTACTCGTTCATCGCCTTCGGGAAGGTCGCCTCGGGGTCGATGCCGGACTTCTTGAAGAAGGGGTTGAGGTCGACCAGGGCGCCCGAGGAACAGAACTTGCCCACGTTGTTCGTGGTGAAGGAGGAGATCACGTCGGGCGCCTTGTCGCCGCCCGCCCGCAGCGCCTGGTTGATCTTGTCGTCGGTCATGTTGCCGACGACGTTGACGTGGATGTTGGGGTGTTCCTTCTCGAAGCCGGCGATCAGCGACTGCACGGCCTTGACCTCGGAGGGCGCGCTCCAGGCGTGCCAGAAGTTGATGGTCGTGTCCTTCGACGCGTCGTCGTTCGCGGCGGAACCGGACTGGCCGGTACAGGCGGTGGCGAGGAGTGCCAGGGACGCGGTCAGGGCAATGGCCGCTTTTCGGATGACGTCGGGCATGACTTCGGGCATGACGGGGTCTCCCTGGGGCGGGCGGGGTGAGGTGAGAGAGGAAGAAGTGGATCAGTGCGAGGTGTCGAAGACCTCGTCGCGGGTGGCCGCCAGCGCGCTCTCCAACGCGCCGCGCAGCACGGGGTGTTCGGTGACGGCGCCGACGAGGAGCCGGGGCCGGGCGGCGGCCAGCTCCTCCAGTTCGGCCTGGACCAGGGCCCGCAGCACCTCGCCACCGGCGGTGAGCGAGGCGCCGCTGAGGACGACGAGTTCGGGGTCGAGGACCGAGACGAGGGAGGCGAGACCGGTGGCGAGCCGGGTCGCGTACGTCTCCAGCAGCTGTCGGTGGAGGCCCTCGTCGGCCTCCGCCGCGCGGGCGACGACGGCGGCGGCGACCTCGGCGTACGGGCCCGTCGGGATCTCCGCGATGCCCAGTTCCCGGGCCAGCCGGGGGATGGCCTGCGAACCGGCCAGCTCCTGGTAGCCGCCGCTGTTGGCCTTGGTCACCTGGCGGACCAGGGGCGTGCCGGGCACCGGCAGGAAGCCGACCTCGCCGGCGCCGCCGGTCCAGCCGCGGTGCAGCCGTCCGCCGAGCACGAGGGCGGCACCCAGGCCCCCCTCGTTCCACAGCAGGACGAAGTCCTCGTGTCCGCGGGCCGCGCCCAAGTGCTGTTCGGCCACTGCGGCGAGGTTGACGTCGTTCTCGTACTCGACCGGCATCGGCAGGGCGGCGGCGAGTTCGTCGAGGAGGGCGGGGGCGTGCCAGCCGGGCAGGTGGGAGGCGTAGCGCAGCCGGCCGGTGTTGGGGTCGAAGGCGCCGGGGGTGCCGATGACGAGCCGGTGGACGTCGTCGCGGGTGAGACCGGCCGCCTTCACCGCGCCGTCGAGGGCGTCGGTCACCTGCTGGACGACGGACTTCGCCGACCGCCTGCCGGGGGTGGGCAGTTCGCAGGCGCCGACCGTGCGGCCGGTGATGTCGGCGACGGCGGCGTGGATGCGTTCGGGGGTGACGTCGAGTCCGGCGGCGTAGGCGGCGGCCGGGTTGACCTCGTACAGCTGGGCGCTGGGCCCGGGCCGCCCCCGGCTGGTGCCGGTGGCGAGGACGAGCCCCGCCGCCTCCAGCCGGGCCAGCAGCTGGGAGGCGGTCGGCTTGGACAGGCCGGTGAGTTTGCCGATCCGGGTGCGGGACAGTGGCCCGTGCTCCAGGAGGAGGTCGAGCGCGGCACGGTCGTTCATGGCGCGCAGGACGCGCGGGGTGCCCGGCGTACCGGCCGTTCCTGCCATGGGGTCGACACCTGCCTCTCAGCTGTCCAGCTTCCCAGTGACCTGGTGGGGAAGTCCATCCGTTGATCGTCGGTGAGCCCCGTCGAGCACTGTTAGGAAGGTTTCCTGTTCGGTGGCAGGAACGTAAGCCCGAGGGAAGCGGGCGTCAAGAGAAACCGCCCCCGAGGCAACGGAGTCGTTACCTGCGGGGGCGGCGGGGTGGTGCTTTGCCTTGCGGGTGTTACCTCACGTCTACGTAGTCGCCCGCGGCCGCCTTCGCGGCGGTGGTTGACGTACCGGCGAACGTGTACCGGTAGTACCCGTCGGCGGAGGCCTTGACCGTGCTGGACAGGGCCCCGGCCGTGCCGGAGGTCACCGTCTTCACGTTCTTGTAGGTGCTGCTGCTCTTGGCCCGGAACTGGAGGGTCACCGACTGGCCCTGGTAACCGGAGTACTTGCCGGTCTCCCAGTTGGCCCGGGTCAGCGCGCCCTTGACGGTGAGGGTCTTGCCCTTGGTCACCGGCTCCGGCGTGGCGTTGACGGTGAGCTTGGCCGCGCGCTTGACCTGGGCCGTGCCCAGGCCGCCCCACAGGTCGTAGCCGTAGTCGAAGCTGACGTGGCTGTCGGAGTCGTCGGTGTCCTGGTCGACGTGGCTGTAGAAGCCGGCGGCCTTCCAGGTGGTGGCGTCCGCTGCCTCGTACAGGCTGTCCTGCGGGTCGACGACGATCGTCTCCGTGCACGACGCGGTCACCGTGGTGTCCGTCGTGGCGGTGGTGGTGCAGGTCGGCGCGGACTCGGGGTCCAGGCCGTTGTCGGGCGACTTGAGCGTGCCGCGGTAGAGCGTGATGCCCGCGAACGTCGTCTTGTAGTCGATGTTCAGGTCGGACGGGCGGGTCAGGGTGTACGTCACCGGCACCTTCACCGTGGCGGTGGTGCCGACGACGATCGCCTTCCCCTTGTTGACGGTCACGTTGGCGAACGTCAGGTCGGGCGAAGCCGCCGACGCGATCGGCGCGGCCAGACCGGTCAGGGCCAGGGCACCGGTCAGGACGGTGCCTATGGCGAGCTTTCTCATCTATCCCCACATTCGAAACGGGCCCCTGGGCGTTGCGCTCCAGAACAAGGGCCCGCTGTGGGGGTGACCATATGTGATCACGGGTGTGGGGGGAACGCGGGTTTTCTATGAAGAGAATGAATTTCGATCGTGATGTGCGCCGGTCACGGATTCCTTGCTCATTCACAGGTTTCTGGCTTTTGATCTTTCCGTTCGTGACGTGACGTGATGCGCTGCGTCGCGTCACGTGCGTCGGGGAGGACGTGCTGTGCGGGACGGGTGCAGGGGAGGAAGGGCGATGGCGAGACTCGCGGTCGCGTTGTGGGGGACGGCTCTGGCGTGGCTCTCCTCGCTCGTGGGAACGCAGTTGTTCATCGGCCTGTTGCGGGACGGGTTCTCGTGGGGAGGGCTGGGCGAACAGGTCGTCGGCTGCCTCGTGGGGTTCGGGACGGTGAGCCTTGTGTGGGTGGCGGCGGCCTGTCTGTTCCTGCGGCGCCGGGCGCGCGGCGCCGGAATCCCGCTCACGGCCGAGGCACTTGAGGAACGCCAGGTGCTCGGCCTCCGCCCGGCACCGGGCGCGGACGGGCGGCACGAGCGGATCCTCGGCGAACTCCGGGCAGCGGACCGGGCGGCCCTCGTCGCGGAGCGCGGCGAGGAGGAGGTCTGGTTCCGCTGGCGCCTGGGCCGCGCCGGCCGTTCCGTCTGGGGCTCATTGACCTTCGACTCCGCGTCGGCGGCCGTCCTCCTCGACATCCGCGAGGAAGAGGGCGGCACGGGAGTGGCGGGCCTGCGGAAGGGGACCGCGTTCCTGGCGGTGTGCCAGATCGCCCGGGCGCTGGGGCTGGTCGCCGCAGGGGAACAGGATGAGCCCGGTGGCCCGAATCTGCCGCTTTCCTACGGCGGCTGAGCGGCTGCCACCTGACGGGTGCGCAGGGGGGTGCATCGTGGTCGTGCAGGTGAACCGGTCGGGCCGACACCCGGCCCGTACGGCGGGAGGCGGCGTCCGGAACTGCCCGGGCGCCGCCTCCTGTCGTAGTGCCTACTTGGTCGGAGCGGCCGGACGCGGCTGTGCGATCGGTGACGCCGCCGCCGACTGCGGAGACTCCGTGTTGGCGAAGACCGACGGGGCCGCGACCGCCGCGGTCGGGTCGGGGGCCGACTCCGCGTCCTCCGTGGCCGTCACGCCGCCCACGATGCGAATGTCGGCCGCGTCGAAGGCGCGCTTGACGCGCCAGCGGAGCTCGCGCTCGACGGTGAGGGACTTGCCGGGCATGGTCTTGGCGGAGACGCGGACCACCATCGAGTCGAGCAGGACGCTGTCCAGGCCGAGGACCTCGATCGGGCCCCACAGGAGCTCGTTCCAGGGCTCCTCCTTGCTCATCTTCTCGGCGACCTCGTCGAGCGTGGCCTTGACCCGGTCCAGGTCCTCCGAGGCGCGCACGGTCACGTCGACGCCGGCCGTGGCCCAGCCCTGGGAGAGGTTGCCGATGCGCTTGACCTCGCCGTTGCGGACGTACCAGATCTCGCCGTTGGCGCCGCGCAGCTTGGTCACGCGCAGGCCGACCTCGATCACCTCGCCGGAGGCGACGCCCGCGTCGATCGTGTCGCCGACGCCGTACTGGTCCTCGAGGATCATGAAGACGCCGGAGAGGAAGTCCGTGACCAGGTTGCGGGCGCCGAAACCGATGGCGACACCGGCGACACCGGCGGACGCCAGCAGCGGGGCCAGGTTGATCTGGAACGTGGACAGCACCATCAGCGCGGCCGTGCCCATGATCAGGAAGGACGCGACCGAGCGGAGCACCGAGCCGATCGCCTGCGAGCGCTGGCGGCGGCGCTCCACGTTGACCAGCAGCCCGCCCAGCGCCGTGCCGTCGACCGCCTCGACCGTGCGGCTCATGCGGTCTATCAGCTTGGTGATCGCCCGCCGCACCACCACTCTCAGCACCGCCGCGATCACCAGCACCAGCAGCACCCGCAGACCGATCGCGAGCCACGTCGACCAGTTCTGCTCGACCCAGCTGGCCGCGTTGGTCGCGCTCTCCTGGGCGTCCTGGAGCGATGGCACCTTCGGAGTCGTCGTCTCCGAAGGGGACGGAGACGGCGACGGCGACGAAGCGGCGGCCGCTAGAGCGGCGGGCAAGGACACGGCAGGTACCTCCAGGCGTGCAGCGGTCTGCCCCCGATGCGGCGGTCAGGGTCGTCAAGGTCGTCAAGGTCACGAAAGGGTCACCGGACGGGCAGACCCACCACACTAACGGGGCATCGTGTGTGGACCTCCGCGATGTTCAAAGGAGAGACCGTGCTCACCTGGGCTTGAACCTGCTGTGATCCGGGGGATGAATCAGGGTGTGGTCGAAAACACTCCCAGCCCGTTACCGGGACATGGTGGCGCGTTCACCAGGCATGAGGGGAGACTGACTGCAGATCGTCCCGGCGCGAGCCACGCGCCGCCGACGCACAAGGAGGCATCCGTGCCGCATGTCCTGGTCCTCAACGCGTCGTACGAACCACTCGGCGTCGTACCGCTCCGCCGCGCGCTCATACTCGTCCTCGAGAACAAGGCTGTCTGCCTCGAGGAATCCGGCGCCTTTATGCACAGCGCAACCGTCACAGTCCCCGCACCCAGCGTGGTCCGGCTCAAGCGATTCGTCCGGGTTCCCTATCGGGGGCCCGTTCCTCTCACCCGCCGCGCGCTCTTCGCCCGCGACGGGGGCCGGTGCATGTACTGCGGTGGCGTCGCAACCAGCGTCGACCACGTCATCCCGCGCAGCCGCGGGGGCAAGCACGTCTGGGACAACGTGGTGGCGTCCTGCCGCCGCTGCAACCACGTGAAGGCCGACCGGCACCTCTTCGAGATCGGCTGGCGGCTGCGCCACAATCCCGCTCCGCCCACCGGCCTGGCCTGGCGCATCATCGGGACCGGCCATAGGGACCCGCGCTGGCTGCCCTACTTGCAGCCGTTCGGCGCGGACGACGCCTTGGCCCGGATCGACGGCATCTCCGCCTGATGATCCGGGCTTTTGTGTTCGCGCTGCCCCCTTGATCCGGCCCTGGGAGTCCCCCGTACCCCCAGGGCCGGACGTTTCACGCGCGGCTCACGCGTAGCGCAGCTCCGTCGGGCGTACCGAGCGGCGCAGCAGGGGGAGCGAGGTGGCCGCCGCCAGCAGGCAGCAGGCGTACACCGCCAGCGGGACCAGCAGGGCCGCGTACGGCACGGCCCGGGTGCCGTACTCGGTGGAGACGGAGGCGTACCAGACGCCGATCGTCATGCCGCCGACGCCGGCCAGCAGGACCGCGGGTGCGAGCGGCAGCGCGGTCTCCAGCAGCAGTGCCCGGCCCAGCACCCGCTGCGGTACTCCGGCCGCGGTCTGCGCGGCCAGGCCACGGCGGCGGGTGGCCAGAGACTCGGCGACGCCGACGGCCAGAGCGCACAGGACGATCACGAGCCCGACGAGGACGCCGACCGCCGTGAGGTCGAGTCCCGTCGTGTAGAAGGCCATGTCCATACCGAGCCGGTGGCTGTGGCGCATCTCGTTCAGCTCGGCGAGCATCGTCTGCCGTACCCCGACGAAGCCCGTCCCCACGACCGTCACCAGCAGCACGGCCGCATGGGTGCGGGCCGCGGCCCACGGGTCGTCGCGCAGCCGTTCCGCCGCGATCAGCGGCGCCGCGGACCGGGCGCGGGGCGCGAGCAGCCGCCCGATGAGTCCGGCCGTCGCCCCGGCGAGCCACACCGTGCCTGCGCCGACCACGACGACCAGGCCGAACAGCGTCAGCGGCAGCCGCCCGTACCCTCGGCCCGGCCCACCCGAAGAGGTGCCGCCCAAGGCGGCCAGCGCCAGCAGGATCACAAGCAGCAGCCCGCCCAGGAACAGCAGGCCCGGCCCCCGCCCGGAGCTCGGGCGCACCCGGCGCACCCAGCCCAGCGGCGAGGCCACCACCCGGCGCAGCGCCAGGGCGCCCGCCGCCGCACCCAGCACCGGCACGCCCAGCGCGACCAGGGCCATCCCGGCCCAGGTCAGGGCGGTCGGCTCGGCCCACAGCCGCAGCAGCACCGGCACGGACACGGCGGTGGCGAGCGCCGATCCGAGCAGGCAGGCCAGCCCTGTCTCCAGCGCGGCGATCCGGCGCACCTGCCCGGGCGCGGCCCCGGCCAGCCGCAGCCCGGCCAGCCGCCGGTCGCGGTGCACCGCGCCGATACGGGCGCACTGGCCGAGGAGGCCGAGCACCGGAACCAGCAGGAGCAGCAGGCCGGCGATCACTCCGGAGCGCTCGCCGGGCTGGTCCAGCAACCCGTGCCCGACGGTGAAGCTGTACTGGCCCCGGAGGGAGGCCAGGGACACGGCCGCGAGCGCGAAGCCCGTCGCCAGTGCCGCCCCGGCCGCCGTGAGCCCGACCCGCCACCACTCCCGCCGGTCGGAACCCCGGGTGAGCTCCCAGGCCAGACGGATGTCGGTCCTTACCCACGTGCGGTCGGCTTCGCCCCTCACGCGGTCACCTCCGCCGGAAGCATGGTGCCGTCGCTGAGGCGCACCTCGCGGTCCGCGTACGCCGCCGTCTGGGCGTCGTGCGTGATGAGCAGGACCGCCGCGCCGGACTCGCGGGCCGTGTGCACCAGGGCCGTCATGACCTGTTCGCCGGCGAGGGAGTCCAGCGCCCCCGTGGGCTCGTCCGCGAAGACGACCTTCGGCCCGGTGACCAGGGCGCGGGCCAGGGCCACCCGCTGGGCCTGGCCGCCGCTCAGCTCACCCGGCCGCAGCTCCTGCCGCCCGCGCACTCCGAACCGCTCCAGCCACTCACCGGCCCGCTCCTGGGCCGTGGCCCGGGCGGTCCCGGCCAGCAGCAGCGGCAGCGCCACGTTGTCGAGCGCCGTCAGCTCCGGGATCAGCTGCCCGAACTGGAAGACGACACCGAAGTCGGTGCGGCGCAGCTCGCCCAGACGCTTCTCGGACAGCTGGTCGAGGCGCTCCCCGCCGTAGACCACGGAGCCTTCGTCCGGCCGCACGATCCCCGCCAGACAGTGCAGCAGCGTGGACTTCCCGCTGCCGCTGGCGCCCGTCACGGCGAGGATCTCGCCCGCGCGCAGTCCGACCGACGCGCCGCGCAGCGCCTCGTTCCCGCCGTGCGCCTTGACCAGGCCACGGGCCTGAAGAAGCGGCACGGGGGCCTCCCCCTTGATGTTCATGCTGCGTCGACCTCCGCGGTCAGAGTGATCAGCCGGGCCGCCGTGGTAGCCATCCAACGGAGGTCGGCGTCGAGGTGGTTGAGGGCGTAGTCCGCCGACAGCACGGTCGCCAGATCGGCGCCCGGGTCGGTCTTGACGGCGGTCAGCTGGCGCATCCGCTCCATGTGGGCGGCGCGCTGCGCCCCGAGGTAGGCGGCCGGGTCGCCGCCGGCCAGGATCGAGACGACGACCTTGGCGAAGATCTCGTTCGTCACGAAGGGCGCGGGCGGCGCGATCTCGCGGGCCCACTGGGCCAGTTCGCGCGAGCCTTCGTCCGTCGAGCGGTACGTCGTCCGCTCCGGGCCGCCGTCCGAGTCGGTCCCCTCGATCTCCGCGAGGCCGTCGCGGACCAGTCGCTGCAAGGTTGTGTAGACCTGCCCGTAGGCCAGCGGACGGGCCTGCGGGAAACGTTCGTCGTGGCGTCGCTTGAGGTCGTAGCCATGGCTCGGCCCTCCGGCGAGCAGCCCCAGCAGGATATGGCGGGTGCTCATGCCGATCATTATGCACTCGATATATGTACTGAGTGAATAGCGATCAGGAAAGTGTTCGGGGAAGCGGTCAGGGAAGCGGTCAGGAAACTCCGGCCGGGGGGCGCGGGGCAGCGAATCCCGGTATGGAATGTGACGACATGTACGTTGTCCACCTTCTGGACGTCTGCCGTCGCGCTCGGTGGGTAGGGCTGCGGTAACCCGTTCGGCGTCGTACGTACGCGACGTCATACGTACTCGACAAGGAGGCCCCCGTGGCCGCACCCACCCCCGCGTACCCGCTGCCCCCCGCCCCCTCCAAACGCGGGACCCTCTGCGCCTTCAGTGCGGAGAGGGCCTGCGCCGAGGCCCCGCTGACCAGCGAACCCCCGCTGCCCGACGCGGAGCCCCTGACCAGCGAGCCGCCGCTCGCCGCCGCGGACTCCGACGTCACGAGGCCGTAGATGACCGCACCCCGGCCGGCCGCGCCCCCCACCGAGGACCTGTCCAGGCTCGCCGCACTGCACGGCGTCGCCACCTCCTACAGTTCCTCCCCGGGCCGCACGGTCGAAGCCTCGGCCGCCGCGATCACCCGCGCCCTGGCCGCCCTCGGCGTCGACGCCGGCACCCCGGAGGCCGCCCGCGCCGCGCTCGCCGCCCGGGAGCGCGAACTGCGCGAACGGCTGTTGCCGCCCACCGTGGTCTGCTGGAGCGGCGGCACCCCGGAGGCCCTCGCCGCCCTCCCCGAGGGCACCCGGCTGCGCATCGAGACCGAACAGGGCGAGACCCGTGCCGCCGCCGAACAACTCCCGCCCGGCATCCATCAGTTGACGGCTACGGCACCCGACGGCCGTACGGCGCAGGCGCATCTCGTCGTCGCCCCGCCGCGCCTGCCCACGCCCAGGGGACGCTCGTACGGACTCCTCGTCCAGCTCTACTCCCTCCTCTCGCAACGCTCCTGGGGCATGGGCGACCTCGGCGACCTCGACGAACTCACCGCCTGGGCCGGACGCGCGCTCGGCGCCGGATTCGTCCAGGTCAACCCGCTGCACGCGGCCGTCCCCGGCCCGCCCGCCGACCCGTCCCCCTACCGGCCCTCCTCGCGCCGCTTCCCCGACCCGGTCCATCTGCGGGTCGAGAACGTTCCCGAGTTCGCCTACGTCGAGGACCGTGAGCGGGTCCGCTCGCTGCTGGAACGGGCCGCACGGCTGCGCGAAACGGTGCTGGAGAAGGGGGCGTTGATCGACCGGGACGCCGTGTGGGAGCTCAAGCGGGAGGCGCTGGAGCTGGTCCGGGACGTGCCGCTCGGACCCGGCCGGCGCGCCGCCTACTGCGACTTCCTCGCCGAGCAGGGCGAGGCCCTGGAGGACCACGCCACCTGGTGCGCGCTCGCGGAGGTGCACGGCTCGGACTGGAGCCGGTGGCCCGCCGGGCTGCGCGACCCCCGCTCGGCGCAGACCGCCCGCGCCCGCGCCGAGCTGATGGACCGCGTCGACTTCCACAGCCGCCTCGCCTGGCTCACCGACGCCCAGCTCACCGACGCCCAGCGCACCGCGCGCGAGGCCGGCATGCCGGTCGGGCTCGTGCACGACCTCGCCGTCGGCGTGCACCCCGGGGGCGCCGACGCCTGGGCGCAGCAGGAGTACTTCGCCCCCGGCATGTCGGTGGGCGCCCCGCCGGACGCCTTCAACGCCCGCGGCCAGGACTGGGGCCTGCCGCCCTGGCGCCCGGACCGCCTCGCCGAGTCCGGCTACGCCCCCTACCGCCGCCTCCTGCGCGCCCTGTTCCGCTACGCCGGCGCCCTGCGCATCGACCACGTCATGGGCCTGTTCCGGCTCTGGTGGGTCCCGCAGGGACTCCCGCCGACGGAGGGCACCTACGTCCGCTACGACGCCGAGGCCATGCTCGCCGTCCTGGTCCTGGAGGCCTCCCGGGCCGGCGCGATCGTGATCGGCGAGGACCTGGGCACCGTGGAGGCCGGGGTGCGCGAGGCGCTGCGCGAACGCGGGGTGCTCGGCACGTCGGTGCTGTGGTTCGAACGGGACTGGACGGGCGACGGCCGCCCCCTGCCCCCCGAACGCTGGCGCGCCGACTGCCTGGCCACCGCCACCACCCACGACCTGCCGCCCACCGCATCCCGCCTCACCGGGGACCACATCGAACTCCGCGACAGCCTGGGCCTGTTGACCCGCCCCCTGGAGGAGGCGAGGGCGGAGGCGGCCGCCGACACGGGGGAGTGGCTGGGCCTGCTCGCCCGGCTCGGTCTGCTGCGGGGCACCGGCGGAGGCATCGACGCCACCTCGGAGGGGGCCGAGGTCCAGGCCGTCCACCGCTTCCTGCTGCGCACCCCCGCCCGCCTCATCGGCGTCTGGCTCCCCGACGGCGTCGGCGACCGCCGCCCGCAGAACCTCCCCGGCACCTGGGACCAGTACCCGAACTGGCGCCTGCCGATCGCCGACGCCGAGGGCCGCCCGGTGACGCTGGAGGAACTGGCCGCGTCACCGCGGGTGCACGCGCTGATGGACGCGGTGCGGGAGGAGCGGGGCGGAGGTGGTCCATGGGAGAACGGAGGTGGTCCGCGGGAGAGCTGAGGGGACCGAGTCACCACGTACGGCACCCCCGGGCGCGCGACTCGCTCGGGCGTTCGCTACTTTGGCACTGTGGACAAGAAGAACGCCCTGCGCGCCGGCGCCCTGGCTGCCGGTACGACGCTGATGATGCTGCTCATGTCGTCCCCCGCGCTCGCGCTCGCTCGCGACGACGGCGACGACCCCGGCCCGGGCCTGAGCGTCATCGAGACGCTGGGCCTCTACGTCCTGGCCCCGCTCGTGCTGTTCGGGGTCATCGCGGGCCTGGTGATGGTCCTGGACAAGTCGAAGAACCGGCACTCGAAGGCCCCCGCGAAGGCCAAGGTGGGCGCGAAGGCCTGACGCGGGCCGACGCGACGTCCTGAACAGAGTTTCCCGAGGGCGCCGTCCTCGCCGTACGTACCGGCCGATGCCGTACGTGGGCGAGGAGGGCGCCCTCGGAGCGTTTCCGGGGTCCGGACGAGGCGGGATGGGGCCGGATGGGTCCGGACGGGGGCCCCGGCCGCGGGTCGGCCGCGGGTCGGCCGTGGGTCGGCCAGGGCCGGAACGAGGCTGGACCGGGGGCCCCGGCAGTGGGTCGGCCATGCGTCGGCCAGGGCCGGAACGAGGCCGGACCGGGGGCGCGCCCGCGGGCCGGACACGTCCTACGGGTGCGGGGCGGTCAGGTACCGCTGCACCGTGGGGGCCAGCCAGGCCGTGACCTCCTCGCGGGTGAGCGCGACGGCCGGCGGGATGCGCAGCACGTACCGGCTGAGCGCGAGCCCGAGCAGCTGGGTCGCGGCCAGCGCGGCCCGGGCGGGAACCTGCTCGGGGTCCGGGCAGACGGCGCGGGCGACCGGGAGGACCTGTTCGCGGAAGATGCCCTGCATGCGCTCGGCGCCGGACTGGTTGGTCGCGCCGACCCGCAGCAGGGCCGTGAGCACCTCGTTCTCCTCCCACATGGCGAGGAAGTGGGTCACCAGCGCCCGGCCGACCTCGTCACGGGGGAGCGTGCCCACGTCCGGCAGCGCCAGGTCGACGGAGACGGCCGCCGCGAAGAGGCCTTCCTTGTTGCCGAAGTAGCGCATCACCATGGACGGGTCGATGCCGGCGTCCTTGGCGATGGCGCGGATGGTGGCCCGCTCGTAGCCGTCGGCGGCGAAGCGCTCGCGGGCGGCGTCGAGGATGGCGGTGCGGGTGGCGTCGGAGCGGCGGCGTGCGGTGGGGGGCTGGGGGGAGTTGGGTTGCTGGAGGGACTTGCTGTCTGGCATGTCAACGAGCGTAGGCCAACGGTCGTAGGCCAACAAGCGTTCGCCAACAAGTGTTGACCCGATCGCGAGGCCCGCCCTACGGTAGACAACAAGCGTTGACCAACACTCGTTGGCCAACGAGTGTTGGCACTCACGTTCGGCACCCCAGGAGGCCAAGATGAACGGCACCGCCGGCACCACCCCCCGCCCCGTGATCGTCGTCGGCTCCGGCCCCACCGGCCTCCTCCTCGCCGGGGACCTCGCCACCGCCGGGGTCCCGGTCACCCTCGTCGAGAAGCGCCCGCACAAGATCAGCAACCTTTCCCGCGCGTTCGTCCTGCACGCCCGTACCCTCGAGCAGCTCGACGCCCGAGGCCTCGCCGACGACGTCGAGTCCGCCGGCCGTCCCCTCGACCGCCTCCGCCTCTTCGGCCGCCTCACCGTCGCCCTCGACACCCTTCCCTCCCGCTTCAACCACCTCCTCGTCATTCCGCAGTACGAGGTGGAGAAGGCCCTGGAGCGCCGTGCGGTCGCCGCCGGAGTGGACTTCCGGTACGAGGCCGAGGTCACCGGCCTGACCCAGGACGCGGACGGCGTGACGGTCGAGGTGCGCGGTCCCGCCGGGGAGCGGGAGTCGCTGCGGGCCGGGTACGTCGTCGGCACCGACGGGATGCGCAGCGCCGTGCGGGACGCGATCGGGCTGCCCTTCCCCGGCGAGTCGGTCATCCGTTCCGTCGTCCTCGCGGACGTGCGGCTGGCCGAGGAGCCCGAGTCGCTGCTCACCGTCAACGCCGTCGGTGACGCCTTCGCCTTCATCGCGCCCTTCGGTGACGGCTACTACCGTGTCATCGGCTGGAACCGCGCCCGCGATGTCCCCGACCACGAGCCCCTCGCCCTCGACGAGGTCAAGGAGATCGCCCGCCTCGCCCTCGGCCGCGACTTCGGTATGCACGACGCCCGCTGGATGTCCCGCTTCCACAGCGACGAACGCCAGGCGCCCGCCTACCGCGTCGGCCGCGTCTTCCTCGCCGGCGACGCCGCCCACGTGCACACCCCGGCCGGCGGCCAGGGCATGAACACCGGCCTGCAGGACGCGGCCAACCTGAGCTGGAAGCTCGCCCAGGTCGTCAACGGCCACGCGGAACCGGAGCTCCTCGACACCTACCAGGCCGAACGCCACCCCGTCGGCAAGGCGGTCCTGCGCAGCAGTGGCGGCATCGTCCGCCTCGCCATGGCCAAGCGCCCCTGGGAGCTGGCGCTGCGCGCCGGCCTCACCGCGTTCCTCGACGCCGCCGGCCCGGCCCGCCGCAAGGCGGTCGGCCAGATCACCGGCATCGGCTTCAGGTACGAGGCACCCAAGGGCTCCCACCGCCTCACCGGCACCCGCGTCCCCGACGTCGCCCTCGCCGACGGCACCCGCCTCTACGAGGCCCTGCGCGGCGGCCGGTTCGTGCTGATCACTCCGGAGGCGTACGAGGAGCAGGGCGCCCGCAAGGACCGGCTGGCCCTGGGCCGCTGGGCGAGCGACCGTCGTACGGCCCTGCTGGTGCGGCCCGACGGATACGTCGCCTGGGCGGCCGACTCCGCCGACCCGGCCGCGATCGAGGCAGCGCTCGCCGCCCACGTCGGCCAGTAGGCGCGCCCAGCACCCGGCCCACCGCGGGCGCGCCCTCCCCGCCCTGTCGCTGCGGGACGCCGCCGGGGGGTGCCGGCGGAGAGGTGCCCCGACACGAGGCGGCCTTGACACCCCTGTTCACCGGGACGACTCTTGCCTGCTGTGCCAATTACCTTGCCCACTAGCCAAGTTGGACCGAAGGGGCGCGCGTTGTATCCGTCCGTCGCTGAACTGGAGCGTCAGGCAAGCGCGTTGGTGGCGGCGGCGCCCGGGGTGCTGCGGCTGCGTGCCGTGGGTGAGAGCCGGGCCGGACGTCCGCTGTGGCTGCTGTCCGCCGGGCACGGGGAGCGGCAGATCCTCACCGTCGCCGGCGCGCACGCCAACGAGCCGGTGGGCGGGGCCTCCGCACTCCGCCTCGCCAGGCTGTTCGCGCGCGGACCGCGGGCGCTCGACCGGCTCGGCTGCACCTGGCACTTCCTGCTGTGCCTCGACCCCGACGGGGCCCACCTCGCGCAGGGCTGGGCGCCGGAGGAGCCGGAACCCTCCCTGGAGCGGTGCCACCGTCACTTCTACCGGCCGGCGTTCGCCCGCCAGCCGGAGTCCCTGCCCGCGCCGGGCGAGAAGCGGGAGTTGCTGCCCGAGTCGGCGGCGCTCGTACGGCTGCTGGACGAGCTGAAGCCGGTGGCTCAGTTCACGCTGCACGGCATCGAGTTCGGCGGCGCCTTCGCGATGCTGACGCGGGAGGTCGCCGGTGCGGCGCGTGCCATCCGGGAGACAGCGGCGTTCCTGCGTATCCCCCTCGACGACCACCCCTGTGACGGCCCCGACTGGCACCCCGATCCGCCCGGTGTGCTGCTGCTGCCCGCCGACCGGGCCGGAAGCGAACGCGACCCGAGCGGTTTCGTCGCCGGGAGCACCTGGCTGTACCCCCTGCGCCACCGCACCCTGACCGCTCTGATCGAGGCGCCCGCCTGGGCCGTCCCGGCGGTGAGCGACGCCCGTCCCGCAGCCGACCCGGAACGGGAGGTCGCACGAGTCGGCGAACTGCTCCTGGCCCGCACGCGCGAACTCACGGCAGTACTGTCCGAACGCCCGGCCGCCCCCGTCCCCGAGGACCTGGCACCCCTGCGCGACGCCGCCGCAGAACTCCTCGACGTGGCACCGTCGATCGTCGACACCTGGGCGGCGGAAGAACTCAGCGGTTCCCGTGGCCACTTCGCGACCCTCGGCATCGCCGCCCGCCGCATCCCGCTGCGCATCGCGGCCATGACCCGCCGAACCCTCGCCCGCACCGACCCCCGGACGGCCGCAGCCCTCGCCGGCCTGGTGCGCGAGTGGTGCCAGGAGCTCACCAAGACCTACGACCTGCGCTGGGTACCCGTGTCCGCCCAGACCGGACTGCACGTACGAACGATGATCGACATCGCCCGGCGGGTGTGCCCGGAGGGCGGGTGACCGACCTGGTCACCCGCCCTCCGTCAGCACCGGCCAGGACGAACTAGGACGCGGCCGCGTCCGCCGCCTGTGCCTTCAGCGCGCGCTCGACGCCCGAGCGGGACTCCGAGATCAGACGGCGCAGGGCCGCGCCGGGCTCGGCGGAGGCCAGCCACTCGTCGGTCTTGCGCAGGGTCTCCTCGGAGACCTGGATCGACGGGTAGAGGCCGATCGCGATCTGCTGGGCCATCTCGTGCGAACGGGAGTCCCAGACACCCTTGACCGCCTCGAAGAAGCGGTCGGTGTACGGGGCGAGCAGCTCGCGTTGGTCGGTCTGGACGAAACCGCCGATGACCGCCTCCTGGAGGGCGTTCGGAAGCTTGTCGGACTCGACGACCGACGCCCACGCCTCCGCCTTGGCCTCCTCGGTCGGGCGGGCGGCCCGGGCGGTCGCCGCGTGGCGCTCACCAGCGGCCGTCTTGTCCCGCTCGTACTCGGCCGCGATCTCCGACTCGTCGAACCGGCCGACCGCCGCGAGGCGCTCCACGAACGCCCAGCGCAGCTCCGTGTCGACGGCCAGGCCCTCGACCGACTGCGAACCGTCCAGCAGCGCCTCGAGCAGGTCCAGCTGCTCCGGCGTACGGGCCGTCGCCGCGAACGCCCGCGCCCAGGCCAGCTGGTGGTCGCTGCCCGGCGTGGCCGCCTGGAGGTGGGCCAGTGTCGCCTCCGTCCAGCGGGTCAGCAGGGCCTCGCGGGCCGTCGGGTCGGCGTACAGGTCGATCGCCAGCTTCGCCTGGCGCTGCAGCGACTGCACGACACCGATGTCGGACTCCTTGCCGATGCCGGACAGCACCAGGGACAGGTAGTCGCGGGTGGCGAGCTCCCCGTCGCGGGTCATGTCCCAGGCCGACGCCCAGCACAGGGCGCGCGGCAGCGACGACTCGAAGTCGCCCAGGTGCTCCGTCACGAACGCCAGGGACTCCTCGTCCAGGCGGACCTTCGCGTACGACAGGTCGTCGTCGTTGAGCAGGATCACGTCCGGGCGGCGCTTGCCGACCAGCTGCGGTACGGCCGTCAGCTCGCCGTCGACGTCCAGCTCGACGCGCTCGTCGCGCACCAGCTTGCCGCTGCCCCCCTCCGAACTGTCCAGGTCGTACAGGCCGACCGCGATGCGGTGCGGGCGCAGAATCGGCTCGCCCTTGGCGCCGGCGGGGAGCGCCGGGGCCTCCTGGCGGATGGCGAAGGAGGTGATGACTCCGTCCGCGTCCGTCTCGATCTCGGGACGGAGGATGTTGATGCCGGCCGTCTCCAGCCACTTCTTCGACCAGGTCTTCAGGTCACGCCCCGAGGTCTCCTCCAGGGCGCCCAGCAGGTCGGACAGGCGCGTGTTGCCGTACGCGTGGCGCTTGAAGTACGCCTGCACGCCCGCGAAGAACTCGTCCATGCCGACGTACGCGACGAGCTGCTTCAGCACGCTCGCGCCCTTGGCGTACGTGATGCCGTCGAAGTTGACGAGCACGTCGTCGAGGTCGTTGATCTCGGCCATGATCGGGTGGGTGGACGGCAGCTGGTCCTGCCGGTACGCCCACGTCTTCATGGAGTTGGCGAAGGTGGTCCAGGAGTGCGGCCACCGCGACTCGGGGTGGTACGCCTGGCAGGCGATGGACGTGTAGGTGGCGAACGACTCGTTCAGCCACAGGTCGTTCCACCACTCCATGGTGACCAGGTCGCCGAACCACATGTGGGCCAGCTCGTGCAGGATCGTCTCCGCGCGCACCTCGTACGCCGCGTCCGTCACCTTCGACCGGAAGACGTACTGGTCGCGGATGGTCACCGCACCCGCGTTCTCCATCGCGCCCGCGTTGAACTCCGGCACGAAGAGCTGGTCGTACTTCTTGAAGGGGTACGCGTAGTCGAACTTCTCCTGGAGCCAGTCGAAGCCCTGCCGGGTCACCTCGAAGATCGCGTCCGAGTCGAGGAACTCGGCGAGGGAGGGACGGCAGTAGATGCCGAGCGGCACGCTCTGCCCGTCCTTCTCGTACACGCTGTGCACCGAGTGGTACGGGCCGACGATCAGCGCCGTGATGTACGTCGAGATCCGCGGCGTCGGCTCGAAGGCCCAGACGTCGTCCTTGGGCTCGGGCGTCGGCGAGTTGGAGATGACGGTCCAGCCGGTCGGCGCCTTCACGGTGAACTGGAAGGTGGCCTTCAGGTCCGGCTGCTCGAAGGAGGCGAAGACGCGACGGGCGTCCGGCACCTCGAACTGGGTGTACAGGTAGGCCTGCTCGTCGACCGGGTCGACGAACCGGTGCAGACCCTCGCCGGTGTTGGTGTACGCGCAGTCGGCGACGACCCGCAGGACGTTACGCCCCTCCAGCAGGCCCGGCAGCGCGATCCGGGAGTCCTTGAAGACCTCGGCCGCATCGAGCGGGTCGCCGTTGAGCGTGACCTCGTGGACGGCCGGGGCCACCAGGTCGATGAAGGACTCCGTGTTGCCTTCGGCGACGTCGAAGCGCACCGTGGTCACGGACCGGTAGGTACCGCCCTCCTGAGCGCCGGAGAGGTCGAGATCGATCTCGTATGAGTCAACGGTGAGCAGCTTCGCCCGCTGCTGCGCCTCTTCGCGAGTCAGGTTTGTGCCAGGCACGCGGTCATCTCCTCGTTATGTGTGGGTTGCGTCATCCTTCCACGGGACCCGTACGGAATGCGATGTCCAAAACCCGCCGGTGAGGAGCCGTCACGGGCGTGAACCTTGACGACATGACGCAGTACACCGCACGGCCTGTCGAGCCGGCCGTCCTGAAGCAGCTCGGAATCTTGATGACGCGGGGCGTCCGATGGCGCCCTTCACCGACCACGAGGGCGGTGCCCCGCTGCGCTGCTGCCTGCGCCGCAGCGCGCCCGGCACCCCGCTCGAGCGAAGCCGAGAGTGGGGGAGGATCGCCCTGGTCTCGTACGCCCCGCTGCGCCGCTGGGCGGCCGGGACGGGCGCCGATCCGGGGGCCTACGACGAGCAGGGCCCCGTCTTCATCCACGCGCAGGAATGCCCGGGGCCGGACGGCGACGCCCTCCCCTTCGCCCAGGCGCACCGCACGGTCCGCCGCTACTCCGCCGACGGGCACATCCTGGGCGGCCGGCTCGTGCAGCCCCCGGACTCCTTCGACGAGGCGTTCACGGAGGCCTTCGCCGACCCCGCGGTGGCTCTCGTCCAGGTGCGGGCCGTGGAGTACGGGTGCTTCCTGTACGAGGTGCGCAGAGGGCGGACATAGGGGTGTTCGCCAGGGGTGTTCGCCCCCGCCGTCAGCCGCCCACCGCGATGCGCCAGGGGCCGTCGGCACCTATGCGCAGCAGGCCCGGCCCCTGGACGGGGGCCAGTACGTCGAGGCGACCGACCTCGTTGACGAGGAGGTCCTCGTCGTCGCCGGGCCAGTCGGGGTCGGCGGACTCGACGTGGTGCCAGACGGTGAAGTTGCTCTCGCCCTGGTGAGTGAAGGAGAGAACGCCCGCAGGACCGTCGTACACCAGCAGATCGGGACCCCGGCCATGGAGTGTGTGCTCGAGGCGCCGGGCCTGACCTAGGGGAAGCACCCGCAGCGTCCAGGGAGTGTCGGCCTCCACGCTCAGGGACAGCGGCCGGTTCTGCGGAACGGACGCCACCGTCCGTCCGTGCACCTCGTCCTCGTAGGCATCGAGCAGCGACACGTCCGTACGCCCGTACTCGTCGCACGAGTACACGCTGACCGAAATGCTGTCGTGGCACTCGATCTCGACGACCACACGCCCACCGGACGGAAGGGACGCGGGACACGTGACGCGCTGCTTGCCCGAGCCCTGGTGGACAAAGGGCGGGAACGCGAACGCGAGGCCGTCCAGGATGCCCCGCGCCGGGGCGGTCGGCGGGCTCGGCGGGCTCGGCACGTCCTGGACGGTGCTCTCGTCGTCCTCGACGCTGATCCCGAAGTCCGTCGCCAGTCCGGCAAGTCCCGAGTCGTAGCCCTGACCCACCGCGCGGAACTTCCAGCCGCCGTTTCTGCGGTAGAACTCCCCGAAGACGAACGCCGTTTCCGTCGACGCGTCGCCGATCGAGAAGGACGCGACGGGCGAGCCCTCGGGGAGGCCGACCCGGACGTCGAGCTTCGGTACCTGCCCGAACGTTCCTCCGTCGGCGGAGGCGGCCACCACGACGCGGTCCACCGCGGGCTCGACGGTCGCCAGGTCCAGCCAGATCCAGTCGGCGGTCGCCCCGTCGGCTCCCTGCGCCTTGCCCAGGTGACGCACGGTGCCCGAGGGATGCTCACGCTGGTTGTAGAAGACGAGGTCCGCGTCGGAGCGGACGCGGCCGGTCGCGTCGAGCAGCAGGGCCGAGACGTCCACGTCCGGAACGCCGGGACCCTGCTGCCAGGTCACTGCCACCTGAAGAACCGCTGCGGGAACGGGCAGGTTTCCGCCCTTGGCCATCTCCGTCATGGCGTGATCGTCACATAAACCACACCGTCCGGGGAGTGGTTCGCAGAGGTCGCCGAGAGGACGCGGAAAGGGTGCGCGAAAAGGGCGCGCAAGAAGGAGGGCGGGGCACCGTGTCGGTGCCCCGCCCCGCCTGCCGTGTTCGCGGGTGTCAGCCCTTGAGCTCGTTGAGTTCGGCCGCGACCAGCTCCGCGATCTGCACCGCGTTCAGCGCGGCGCCCTTGCGGAGGTTGTCGTTGGAGACGAACAGGGCGAGGCCGTGCTCGACCGTCTCGTCGGTGCGGATGCGGCCGACGTACGAGGCGTCCTGGCCGGCGGCCTGGAGGGGGGTCGGGATCTCGGAGAGGGTCACGCCGGGGGCGCCGGCCAGCAGCTCCGTCGCGCGCTCCACGCCGATCGGGCGGGCGAAGCGGGCGTTGACCTGGAGGGAGTGGCCGGAGAAGACCGGAACGCGCACGCACGTGCCGGAGACCTTCAGCTCCGGGATCTCCAGGATCTTGCGGGACTCGTTGCGGAGCTTCTGCTCCTCGTCCGTCTCGTTCAGACCGTCGTCGACGATGGAGCCGGCGAGGGGGAGCACGTTGAAGGCGATGGGGCGCTTGTAGACCTGCGGCTCGGGGAAGTCGACCGCCTCGCCGTCGTGGGTGAGCTTGTCGGCGTCGGCGACGACCTTGAGCGCCTGGCCGTGCAGCTCGGCCACGCCGGCGAGACCGGAGCCGGAGACCGCCTGGTAGGTGGCGACGACGAGGGCCTCCAGGCCCGCCTCCTCGTGCAGCGGCTTCAGGACCGGCATCGCGGCCATCGTCGTGCAGTTCGGGTTGGCGATGATGCCCTTGGGGCGGTCGGCGATCGCGTGCGGGTTGACCTCGGAGACGACGAGGGGGACCTCGGGGTCCTTGCGCCAGGCGGAGGAGTTGTCGATCACGACGGCGCCCTGGGCGGCGACCTTCTCGGCCAGCGCCTTCGAGGTCGCGCCGCCCGCGGAGAAGAGGACGATGTCCAGGCCGGAGTAGTCGGCGGTCGCCGCGTCCTCCACCGTCACGCCGTCCAGGACGGTCCCCGCCGAGCGGGCCGACGCGAACAGGCGCAGCTCGCTGACCGGGAAGTTCCGCTCCTTGAGGATCCTGCGCATGACCGTGCCGACCTGACCGGTGGCTCCGACGATTCCGACCCTCACGGCGACTCCCTCTGCGTGCTTTTACTCGTGTGTAACTGATGGGGGGTATTTCCATCATGCCGACCCCGGCCCGCCTGTCCAATTCTTTGCCGGTCATGCCCGGACAGTGGGACACCCCGGCCTCACGGACCCTTGCGGAACTCCGGCCTGCACCCCCGGTGAGCTGGAGAAATTCACTCCCCGGGGGACGTGTGCCGCAATCTGTGCTGCCGGGCGCGGCGATGTGACGTACGCCTCCGCGTTCCGCTCTCAGCGCTCCGGTTCCACCCGCCAGCTGCCGATCGTGCGGATCTGGAGCAGGCCGGGCGGCACCCGGTGCACCCCCGCCCCCTCGCCGATCCGGCGCACCGGTTTGAGGTGCTCGTCCAGCAGCATGACCACGAAGATCCGGCCCAGCAGCAGGTCATTGGTCCGGGTGAACCGCAGATCGGCCTCCGGGCCGGTGTGGCGCACCAGCACGCAGCCGGGGCCCTCGAACACCGCGTCGGCCGGGTCCGCCTTGGTCAGCCGGCCGCCGGCCCCGCCGCCGTACACGGGCACCGCCTCCGGCGGCAGCGCCTCCAGCCGCCAGTCGGCGTCCTCGTCGGTCTCGACCAGGACCAGGCAGGACCCCTGCTCCGCCACGTGCAGAGGACCGGTGGCCGTGCGCTGCGGCTCGCCGACCGAGGCCGAGCTGGTGCAGGTGACGGTGGTGCCGGCGCGGGTGTCGACGCTCTTGACGTACAGCAGCTTGTTGTCCGTGAGGATGTGGGTGCGCAGGAACCCGGACGGGCCGTCGTGGCGCAGCACCGCGCTGCCCCGGCCCCGCAGGGGGAGAGCCAGCGGGGGCGCGGCCCAGCAGGCCGCCGGGGCGTTCCCGCTCGATGGGGCGGGTGAGGATCGTCCAGGGGCCGTGCGCCGTGAGCGCGAGCACATGCGGGCCCGGGGTGAGGGAGACGGTCCTGCGCAGCCGTCCGGTGCCGTTGAGGACCAGGTCGCCGTGGCGGGGTTCCTGCGCCGAGGCCACGGTGAAGCGCAGGAGCGAGTAGTGGCTGTCGACGTCCTTCTCGCCCCGGCACTCCAGGGTCACGTCGACGGGCGGGCCCGCGTGGACGAGCACCTCGGGGCCGGCGCCCATGGTCGTGGGCGTCAGCGGCCGGGCGGTGGAGACCGGCCGGACCGTCACCTCCCAGTCCTCCTCGGCCCGCACCTTCAGCCGCAGCGGGCGGCCCTCCGGGACCCGGGTGAGGGTGCTGCCGTGGAAGTCCGGCTCGGTGACGCTGAAGAGGGAGCTGTCCTCGGTGTCCTCGGCGGTGAGGGGGCAGACGCAGAAATACCCCTCCTCCTGCCAGGCCTCGACGATCACCGGGCCCGGCTCCCGCGGCCCCTCGACGGTGATCACGGCGTCGCCGTGGCCGTGCCGGACGAAAGGGACGAACTCGGGACCCCAGGAGACGGGACCGGCGCCGGGTGCGAGCGCCCGGGACCGTGCGGCTGCGGGGGCTGCGGGGGCTGCGGGGGCTGCGGGGGCTCCGGTCGACCCGGGCGACCCTGTCGACGGCCGGTCCGCTCCGGCGGGGGGCTCGTCGACCTTGCCCACCTCGGCGTCCGAGGGGACAGGACCAGACGGTATGCGCTCCGGTGCCGGTGCCGACACCGGTACGGCGGGCGCTGGTGTGGCGGACGGTGCCGGCTCCTCGGCCACCGCGATGCCGAAGTCCGTCGCCAGTCCCGCGAGCCCCGACGCATACCCCTGTCCGACCGCCCTGAACTTCCACTCCCCGTTGCGCCGGTAGAACTCACCGAGCACGAAGGCGGTCTCGCTCGACGCGTCCGTCACCTCGTAGTGCGCCACGATCGCACCGTCACCGGTCAGCGCCTGCACGGCGAGTCCGGGCACCTGGCCGAAGACCCCGCCGTCGCAGGACCCGGTGATCAGCACCCGCTGCACCTCCGGCTCGACGTGCGGCAGGTCCAGCTCCAGCCATTCGGCGAGCTGCCCGTCGCCCTCGGCGTTTCCCGCGTGCCGTACGGCCCCCGAGGGATGTGCCGGCTGGTTGTAGAAGACGAGGTCGGTGTCGCCACGTACCTTGCCGACCGCGTCGAGCAGCAGAGCCGAGGCGTCCACGGCCGGCGTTCCGGGGACGCTGCGACGGCAGACGGCGACCCGCAAGAGACCTGCGGGAACAGGGGTGTTGGCCCCCTTCGTGAGGTGCGTCATGAGCCACATGCTGACAGTGGGGATCATGCGAAGTCGAGGGATGGGAAATGTGGAGGTCGGCGGTCCGGAAAACTTCGCCGAAGTGGGCCGAACGTTTTGGACCGCCGCCGCGTCGTAGGGGAAATGCGGGGAGGAGAGGGGTGGCTGTGCTGCGCAGAAAGGCCCGCCGCGCTCAGGGGGTGGACGACCCCCTGGACGCGGCCCAGGAACGCCGGGTGCGTGCGGTGCTCGCGCTCGGCGGTGTACCGCAGGCGGACCTGCCGGACGGGGTGCAGCAGGTCCGCCTGCGGTTGCTGGAGCGGGCGGCGAGGGGGGACGAGGCGCCGCGTGACGTGTCCGCGTGGGCGGCGGTCGTCGCCTCGAACCTTGCGATGGACTGGCACCGCAACAAGCGCCGCCAGGAGCGGATCGGGGAGCGGCTGGCCTCCCTGCGCCAGCACGAACACCCCTCGGGCGAGGACACCAGCCTGCTCTCCCTCGCCGTCGCCCAGGGCCTGGACGAACTGCCCGACGCCCAGCGCCAGGTCCTCGTCCTGCGTTTCTACACCGATCTCTCCGTGCGCGGGATAGCCGAGGAGCTCGGCATCCCGGAGGGCACGGTCAAGAGCAGGCTGCACACGGCGGTCCGCGCGCTGCGCGCCCGCCTGCACGAGGACGAGGTGGTGTGACGTGGCCGAGTACGAAGGCATGGACGCGCTCATGGCCGCGATCACGGACGAGCCACTGACCGAGGAGGCCCACGACGACGCCGAGTTCATGGCGGAACACTGGGCCGCGGTGGCGGACGTGGCGCTGCTGCGCGCCCAGTTGACGGACCTCGGGAATGCCCTGGCGGACCAGGGGGAGGAGAGGAAGCCGGTCCCGCGACGGACTTCCAGGAAGCGCACCCGCCGCCCGGAACGGGCCCCCAGGAACCGTGGCCGCCGTGCCCTAGTGGTGGCGGTGGGAACCCTCGCCGCGGCCGCGGCGGGCACGATGGTCGTCGGCCTGGGATGGCTCGTCGCGCAGGGCGGGCCCGGTGGGGCGAACGACAGCTCCTCGGCGTCCAAGGCGGACGGCGGAGACGAGAAGGGGGCGGAGTCCTCGCAAAGCGCCCCCGGCTACATCGCCTGTTCCCGGCTCATCGCCGAGGGCACGGTCGCCGAGGTCGAGCCGGCACCCGGCAACGCGCAGGACCGGATCACCCTCGACGTGGACCGCTACTACAAGCCGGACAAGGGGACGGACCAGGTCACCTTTGTGATGGACGAGGACGTCGACCCGCGGCTGCACAAGGGCGACCACGTCCTGATCGGCATCCCGCGCAACTCGGCGTCGCCCGACATCTGGAGCACGCGGGAGACGGACATCGCCCACGACCGGGCCTGGATCCTCAAGGCGTTGCCCGAGTCCCGAGGCCTCTCATGTGACTGAGAAAAGGGGCGGGCGCCCGTTCCCGGACGCCCGCCCCGCACCAGCCGTAGGAGTGAGGACTACGGCGTGACCTTCTCGATCTTCACGCTCGCGACGCCCGCGACCGTGCCGCGCGCGTTCACCAGCTGGGCCTGGCCGAAGAACTCGCGTCCCTCGGGCGCGGCGGCCAGCGCGGTGACCGAGCCGGAGACCGTCGTCGACTCACCCGTGCCGAGCTTCACCGGCGCGGACTCGTCGACGGTGACGGAGCCCAGGGCGGCGGAGAAGAAGACGTCCTGGTAGTCGTAGTCGGTCGAGCCGGCCGGGACCGCGTAGCCCACGACCTCGATGGTGTACGTACCGGCGGCCGGCGAGGCGAGGGAGACCGCTTCCTCCGAGTCGCCGTCGGCGGACTGGCCGACCTGCTTGCCGGTGGCGTCGTAGACCGTCAGGTCGAGGTCGGCGGACGCGTCGGAGACGTTGCCGATGGCGACGTCCAGCGACTTGGCGCCCTCGGGCACCTCGACCGTGGTGGTCTGCGTCTCGCCCTCCTTGATGGCGGGACGGGCCGACTTGGCCGAGCCGAGGGGACCGCCCACCAGCTTGCCGTCGATGGCCGCGAAGTTGTTCGTCACCTTCCAGGAGGCGGCGGCCGGGACACCGGCCTTGGCCTCGGGCACCGTCACGGTCTCCGGGTCGAAGGCCGCGCCGAGCACGGCGACGTCGAGCTTGTAGGGGTTGTCGAGCAGCGGGGAGGTGCGGCGCGACTCGACGTCGATCTCCCAGACACCGGCCTGCGGGTCGGCGTACGAACGCACGTCGGGCTTGCAGCCGTTGCCGTCGAGGTAGTTGTTGTAGCAGTACGGGGTGCCGGTGTTGTCGACCGGCGTGCCGTACGGGTGGACGGCGAGGAACCGGGTCTGGCTCTTGTCCTTCAGCCCGCCGATGGCGACCTCCAGCGACTTCGCGCCCTCGGGCACGGTCACGAAGTACGACTGCGAGCTGTTGCGCTGGACGGTGTTCGACGCGGAGAAGGTGTACTTCACCGGCGTCGAGACCACGACCGTGGTGAGGATCTGCTTGTCGAGGCCCTCGGTCTTCGGGTCGTCCACCTCGAGGATCGCGCTCTTGATGCCGGCGGACTTCGGCGCGGCCTGGACCTTGACGGTCACCGGCTGGTTCAGCGGCAGCTTCACCTCGTCGGAGCCGACGATCCTGAAGGTGTCACCGGCGTTGTTCTCGAAGTGCAGCTCGTGCCGGATCGCCTTGTCGGCACCGGACGTACGGGTGATGGTGACGTCGTACGTCTTCTTCTGGCCGGCCTTCAGGCCGCCCTCGCGGTCGTAGAGGCCGGTGCCGAAGCCCGGCGTCTTCAGCGCGTAGTCGATCGCGGTGTCGACCGGGGCCTGGACCGTGTAATCGTGGGCGGTGGCGCCGTCCTCGATGGCGTCCCAGGCGTCCACGATGTTGATGCTGCCCGCACCCTCCTCGTACGCCTGCACACCCTTGATGTGGTCGGCGGTCGAGGTCAGGGCCGTACGCAGGGTCGCCGGGGTGAGGGCGATGCCCTTCTGCTTGGCGGCGCTCAGCAGCAGTGCGGAGGCGCCGGCGGCCTGCGGGGACGCCATCGACGTGCCCTGGAGCATCGAGTAGCCGGCCGGCAGCGAGTAGCCCGCCTCGGCGACCGGGGAGCCCGGCAGCCAGGTCTGGGTGGTGTTGATCGCGGCGCCGGGGGCGACGAGGGTCGGCGTGAAGCCGCCGTCCTCACGCGGGCCGCGCGAGGAGAAGGGCAGCAGCGCGTACGACTTCGTCACGGCCGAGCCGTAGTTGGCGGCCCAGGTCTCCTTGGAGATGCCCGCGCCGACGGAGATCACCTTGTCGGCCAGGCCGGGGTCGCCGATGGTGTTCGCGCCGGGGCCGGAGTTGCCCGCGGAGATCACCAGCTGGACGCCGTAGGTGTCGATGAGGCGCGTGTAGAGCGCGGCGCGCGCGTTGTTGCCGTCGTTCAGCGCCGGCAGGCCGCCGATCGACATGTTGACGATGTCGACACCACGGTTGACGACCAGGTCGATCATGCCCTCGGTGAGCGCGACGTTGGTGCAGCCACCGGTCCAGGTGCAGGCACGGGACGAGACGATCTTCGCGCCCGGGGCCGCGCCGTTCATCTTGCCGCCGAACAGGCCGTTCGCGGCGGTGATGCCGGCGACGTGCGTGCCGTGCTCGGACTCGATGACGCCGATGTTGACGAAGTCGACCTTCTTGCCGACCCAGTCACCGCCGTAGGGGTCCATCGGCACGTCCTTGCGGATCTGCACGACGAACGGCTGGCGCTCGACGACGTCGGTCGCCGGGTTGTCGGTACCGAAGTAGCCGACCTGGTAACCGTCCTTGTACGGCTTCAGCGGCTCGTCGTCGCCGAAGTCGTAGTTGTTGTTCAGGTCGACGCGGACCGTGCCGGCCGCCGCGTCGTACAGGACGCCCCAGGAGTCGGTGGTGTCACCGTCGCGGTTGGCGTCGCCCGCCGCGTCACCGCCGGTGGTGTACGACTCCTTGAACGTGCTGATCTGGTACGAGCCCGCAGGCGCCGTCCACGTACGGCCACTGAAGGTGAAGGAGGGCCCGGACACCGAGGTGATCATCGGGCGCCAGGTGTTGTCACTGTCGACGATCGGGTCGGTCGACGTCACCCAGTCGACGATCTTGCGCTCGCCGGTGGTGGTCTTCTGCAACGCCGGGTGACCCAGGTCCACGCCCGAGTCGAGGATGCCGATGGTGATGCCGCGGCCGTCCGCCTTCGGGTTGTCCTTCACGAAGTCGACGGCACCCGTCTCGAAGGACGGGTTGTACGGGTTCTCGGCGGGGGTGTTCTTGTTCGGCCCCGAGTAAGTGGCCGTGGTCCCGGCGGACGTGGCACCCTCGGCGGTGTCCGCGCTCGGCGTCGGGTCGTCGAGCTGGATCTCCTGCCGCAGGTCGATGGCCTGCACGGAGGACAGCTTCGCGGCGGCGGCGATGGCCGAGTCCGCCGTGCCCGTCGGGACGGTGGCCCGGACGTAGCCGAGCTTGTCGTAGGTGCGGCCCACCGAGCCGCCCTTGACCGCGTCCAGCTTCTCGGCGACCTGCTCGGTCTGGCCGGGCGCGGTCGCGACCATCAGCGTGACGGTCTTGTCGCCGTCCGCCTTGGCCTGGGCGAGCCGGTCGGCGTCGTCGGAGCCGAGCTTCTCGTCCGCGGACTTGACGCCCGGGTCCGCCGCGGCCGGCGCCTGGCCCGCGGAGAAGGCCATGGGTATCGGCCCGGCCGCGGAGAGCGCGGCCACCAGACCGGCGGCGACGGCTATGCGGACCACGCGTCTCGCGCCGGGTATCGGTTCACTCTGGGGGGTGAGGGTCATCGGCATCCCCTGTAGGTAAAGGAACGAGCGTGGAACGACCGGACCGATCGGCCCTGGTCGCGATCGTCCGGACTGTGGCCCCGGACGATCGCTCAGCTTTACCCAAGGGACAGATGTTTGGGGAGGGTTGACCGAAACGATATGGATGTATGGGGAAAACCCGCGATGGACTTTGAGGGTGCAACCGGGCAACCTGTCACATTCCTGTGAGCCGTCGGCTAGTTGTCTACGCGTGTAGTCTCCGACGGTGCGAGCGCATGCTCACGCCCGCGGTTAACGTCCCCGTGTGCGCAAGAAGTTGAGAGTGGCCGCCTACGCCGTCTGCGTCCGCGACGGACAGATCCTGCTCGCCCGCTCACCCGCCCCCGACGGCACCCCAGAGTGGGTCCTGCCCGGCGGCGGCATGGAGCATGGAGAGGACCCCTACGACACCGTCCGGCGGGAGGTGACGGAGGAGACCGGCTACCGCATCGAGGTCACCGGCCTCCTCGGCGTGCACTCCTTCCAGCGCACCTTCCGCCGCGAGGGCCTGCGCCGCGCCGCCGACCACCACGGCGTACGGATCGTCTACGAGGGCCGGGTCGTCGGCGGCGAGCTGCGCAACGAGATCAACGGCTCCACGGACCTCGCCGCCTGGCAGGACCTGGACGCCGTACCCGGGCTGACCCGGGTGCGGCTGGTCGACGTGGCGCTGAGGCTGTGGCGTGAGCGCCCGGCCGTCGGACGCCTCGCGGAGGAGCCGCGAGAATAGGCGCCCTGCCCCGGAAAATGGGCGGTGCCGAGGTCGTCTCCCTGCTCGGCCGTCACCGCAACGTCCTGGCCTGGGTGAACGGCCACATCCACAAGAACGTCATCACCTCGCACACGTCCTCCGCCGGGCACTCCTTCTGGGAGATCTCCACCGCCTCCCACGTCGACCACCCCCAACTCGCCCGGGTCATCGAGCTCGCCGACAACAAGGACGGAACCCTCTCCGTCTTCACCACCCTGATCGAGTCCGCCGCCCCGCACCGCACGGATTTCACCGACCTCTCCCAGACCGGCCTGGCGGCCCTCTACCGCGAACTGGCCTTCAACACCCCCGGCGCCCGCGCCGACAAGGCGGGCGAGGCGCGGGACCGCAACACCGAGCTGGTGCTCAAGAAGGGCTAAAACTCGCTCAACTGGCGTAACGTCAGGCAACTCCTCCGCACAGCCCTCGGGTTTCTCCCTTTGACTGAGCCTGACGGGGCTCGACGAAGGGGTAAGGCATGCCGGTACGTACGGTCCTGGTGGGAGCGACGGCCGTGGCGCTCTCGGTCGCCGCGCTCACGGCACCCGCGGTGGCGGCCGCTCCCGCCGGAGACGGTCCTCACGACGCGACCCGCCGAGCCGTCGAGGCCGCCGTCGCGGACGGCGTGCCCGGGGTCACGGCGACGGCGCAGGACGGGCAGAAGGCCTGGGCGACGACGGCGGGCGTGGGCAACCTCGGCACGGGCGAGCCGCGTTCGGCTGCCGACCGGTACCGCGTCGGTAGCATCACCAAGACCTTCGTGGCCACGGTGCTGCTCCAGCTGGAGGCCGAGGGCCGGCTGTCGCTGGACGACACGGTGGAGAAGTGGCTGCCGGGCGTGGTCCACGGCCATGGCCACGACGGCCGCCGGATCACCCTCCGTCAGCTGCTCGACCACACGAGCGGCATCTTCGACTACACGTCGGACGACGACTTCGCCCGCATGTACTTCCTCAAAGACGGCTTCGACGCACACCGCTACGACACGAAGAAGCCGGCGGACCTGGTCGCGATCGCGATGTCCCACGGGCCGGACGCCGCCCCCGGCACCTCCTGGAACTACTCCAACACCAACTACGTCCTGGCCGGCATGGTGATCGAGAGCGCCACCGGCCGCCCGTACGCCACCGAGATCCGCCGCCGCGTCATCGAGCCCCTGCATCTGACCGCCACGTCCGTCCCCGGCACCCGGGTCACCGTCCCGCGGCCCAGCAGCCATGCCTACTCGAAGCTGGCATGGACGACCACGGTCCCGACGTACGACGTGACGAGGCTGAACCCCTCCATCGCTTCCTCGGCAGGCGAGATGATCTCCGACTCGGCCGATCTGAACCGCTTCTACCGGGCCCTCCTGCGCGGCGACCTGCTCCCGCCGGAGCAGCTGAAGGAGATGAAGACCACGGTGAAGGCCGACGGCATCCGCAACGGCCGCTACGGCCTCGGCCTCATCGACCGCGAGCTCAGCTGCGGCGTCCACGTCTGGGGCAACGACGGTGGCATCCACGGCTCCGCGTCCTCGGCGGTGACGACGGCGGACGGCCGCCATGCGCTGGCGCTCAACTTCAACGGGGACTGGTCGGGGGACAGCTACGCGGTGATCGAGGCGGAGTTCTGCGGCGAGTAGAGGGCGAGCAGAAGACGAGCAGAAGGCGAGTGGAGGGGAGCAGTCGGGTGTAAATGAGCAGACACCGACACGAAGCACCGCGTTAACGCGGACGCAATGTCCGTAACGCCTCATATCGGCTAACCCGCACTTCACGGGGGATGGCTTGATATGTGTGCAAGGCGGGTGATCGTGTGCGTGGCGGACTCGGGCTGCGGGTGCTGTCGGTCTACGAGGGTTTCTTTTCCGGCGGGGCCCGGATCCTGCACAGCGATGTCGTGCTGGGGCTGCGGGAGGGCGGGCAGTACCACCGGGTGCTGAGCGTTCACGGCGAGGTGCACCGTGAGGCCACCCGGCAGCGGATGGAGGACGACGCCTGCTACCGGGCGCTGACGGCGGCCGGGGTGGGCGTCGGCTCCCTGGGCCGCACCTTCGGCGCGAGTGGAGATCCGGCCGTTTTCAGCGGGCCGGAGCTGGCCGAAACGGCCCGGGCCATGGCGGACGCCGATGTGATCCTGTCGCTCAAGGAGCAGCCCCTCGCGCTGCTCAACCAGGCGGGCCTGCCGCGCCGCCCGGTGGTGGTCGCTCTGCACCGCTCGGACCCCGAGAACCAGGGCCCGGCGCTGGACGAGCTCAAGGCCGCCATCGCCGACGGCACGGTGGCGGCCTGTGTCTGCTGCGCCGAGTCGACCCGGACCGCGTACGAGGCCGCCGGGATCCCGGGGGAACTGCTGTACGTGATCCCGAACGGGGTGGATCTGTTCCGCTTCCGGCCCGACGCGGCCCGGCGGGTCGCGCTGCGGGCGGAGCTCGGCATCCCGGACACGGCGCCGGTGGTCGTCTTCGCCGCCCGGTACGCGGCGATGAAGAACGTCCCGCTGTTCCTGCGGGCCGCCCGGGCCTGGCTCCGCAGCGAGCCCGACGGGCATGTGCTGATGTGCGGGGCGGGCATGACGTCGGCCAATCCGGCGCTCGCGGCGGACATCGGGGCCGCTTTCGAGGGCGAGCGGCCACCGGCCGGGCGGTTTCACCTCCTGGGCGTGCGGCGCGACATGGAGGTCGTGTACGCCGGTGCCGACGTGGTCGCGCTGACCTCCTCCTGGGGCGAGGCGGCCCCGTTGTGCCTGATCGAGGGCATGATGTGCGGCGCCGTCCCCGTGGCCACCGACGTCGGCGACAGCGCGGCGATCGTGACCGGGCACGGGATCGTCACCCCGCCGGACCCGGAGGCCGTCGCCCGGGCCTGGAGCGAGGCGGTCGCCGGCCGCACCGCCCTCGCACCGGCCCTCGCCCGCAGCCGCGAGCGTTTCAGCCGTACGCGCATGATCGCGTCGTACGCCGAACTGATCGACCGCGTGCACACGCGGACGACCCGGTCGTCCCTGCCGGAACCGCGGTAGGAGCCCCGGCCCGCGTCAGCGGCGCAGATCCACGCGCGGGTCGACCGCCCAGTGGTTGCTGTGCAGCACCCGGTCGGCGAACGTCACGTCGACCTGGCCGAGCAGCCGGAAGCCCAGGGAGCGGCAGATGCCGTTCGAGGGTCCGTTGCCGGTCGCCGGGAAGGCGTGGACGACTCCCCAGCGGTTCTCGTCGCGGGCCTGTTCGAGGAGCATGCGGACGGCGCGCTTGCCCACGCCCCGCCCCTGGAACTCGGGCAGGACCATCCAGCCGATCTCGGACAGGGGGCCCTCGTCGGTGTCGTGCGACCAGAGGGTCACGTGGCCTGCCGCCACCTCGGGGGCGTCCGGATCGGGGACGATCATCTTGCTCCAGGAGAGGTCGGCGGCCGCCTCCCGCGCGTCCCGCCGCACCTTGTCCTCGATGCCCTCGCGCGGCAGCGGCCCGCCGAGCTCGGCCATCATCACGGGATCGCACCTCATCCGGACGTAGGCGTCGACGTCGTCCGGCGTGACATTGCGCAACCGCACTGGCTCCTCCTTGGTCCTTCGGCGGATCGGCAGAGATCGCATCGGATCCGGGGATCGCAGGAGATCCCCGACAGCCCCCTCCCCGAAGGGACCATATCCATGGCCGCGAACCGCCGACGTGCGGCTGCACGAGGAGGGGCCGTCCGGATCGACTCCGGCGGCCCCTCCTCTCCCCTCCTGATGCGTACGCCCGGTCCCTCACTACCGGGGCAGCACCAAGACATACGCGGCGGGATCCCGGTCCGCGGACGCCATCAGGGCCGTACGGATCACCGCCGCCTGCTGCTGCATCGAGTCGCGGAGCTTCCTCGGGGTGACGTGGACGACCGTGATGCCGAGCCGCTCCAAGTGCTCGCGCTTGCGGGCGTATTCGGACCACAGCGCGTCCTCGTCCTGACGGGGTGCGCGGGTGTCCAGCTCCACCGCCACCGCGTGCTCCGGCCAGTAGGCGTCCAGGCCGCCCAGGTGCGGGCCGCCCGGCAGTCGCAGGTCGACGTTCCACACGGGGTCGGGCAGGCCGTACTCCCGGACCATCCGGTACAGGCGGTCCTCCGCGATCGCGCGGCCCTCGGCCAGCAACGAGTCCACGGCGTCCACGACATGCGGGCGACTGAGCAGCTTGGCCTGGGTCAGCTCACGTACGACGGCGGCCGGTTCGCAGTGGCCGCCGCGTACCGCCTCCGTCAGTAGCCGGCGTACGGCGGCCGCGTCCGCCAGCTCCGCCACCGCGTCGGCCAGGGCGCGCGGGACGGGGGCGACCGGGAGCCCCGTGACCTGGCGCGGAGTGGGGAAGGCGGAGGTGCGCATGATCCTCGCGCAGCCCGCCGAGCGCAGCCGGCGCAGCCGCGGGACCAGGACGTCGATCTTCTCCAGGGACGGAAGCGGGGGAGTGGAGGCGAAGCCGTGGAGCGTCAGGGCCGCCAGCCCCGTGATCATCACGTCGGCGTACACCGGCCGATGTGTTTCCCCACCACCGTCGGCGTCAGGTTGGACCGGAACCACCGCGCGCTGCGCCTGCGCTTCACGGGCTGCGTACATCAGCACCGCGTGCAGCCGTTCCTCGCTGGTCGGCGGGCCGGGGTGGAGCAGGAACACGCCCGGCAGGAACTGCTGCCAGGGGCCGCCGGCGCGGCACTGTTCGTTCGTCTCCGCGGACGAGACGCCGTGCGAGCGGAGCTGAGCGGCCGTCATGACACGGCGGTGCACCTCGGAGAGGTGACGCACGGGACGGGAGGAGAGCGGGGGGACCGGGGGGAGCGGGGTGTTGTGGTTCATGACCCGGAGATTCCCGCGTCGGATCGGCTCCCTAACCGCTGTTACAAGCCCGTCGGCAAATCCGGACAAGACAGCACTAAAGGACGGGTGTTCGGATGCCGAAGGCCATGGAAAACCCCTGGTCCGTTCGGGTGGGACCAGGGGTTACGGCTCTGATTGCCTGAATTCCGTAACGGCTACGAAGTACGCGATCCCCGGGGTGGGATCAGCCGGCCGCCGCCGCGTCGCACGCCTGTCCGCGCAACGCCCGTGCCAGGTCGTCGCGCGCCTCCAGCACCAGCCGGCGCAGCGCCGGAGCCGCCTTCTCGTGCGCCGACAGCCACGCGTCGGCGGCGGCCAGCGTCTCGGCCGAGTCCTGGAGGGACGGGAACAGGCCCCGGACCACGTCCATGCCGATCTGGATCGACCGCTCCCGCCACACCCGCTCGATCACCGCGAAGTACTTCTCCGCGTACGGTGCGAGCAGCTCCCGCTGCGACGGCTGCACGAAGCCCGCGATCGTGGCCTCGACCAGCGCGTTGGACAGCGCGTCCGACTCGACCACCTGAGCCCACGCCTGCGCCTTGACCGCCGCGGAGGGGCGGGCGGCGAGGCAGCGGACCTGGTGGCGCTTGCCCGACGCCGTGTCGTCGCGGGCCAGCTCGGCCGCCAGTACGGACTCGTCGGCAGCCCCGTGCGCCGCCAGCGGCCCCAGGAACGCCCAGCGCAGCTCCTGGTCCACCACCAGCCCGCCGATCTCCGCCGTTCCCTCCAGCAGGCCCTGGAGCAGCTGGAGTTCGTCCGCGCCGGACGCCACGGTCGCGAAGAACCGCGCCCACGCCAACTGGTGCTCGCTGCCCGGCTCGGCCAGCCGCAGCTCCTTCAGCGCGCCCTCCGCGAGCAGCCGCTCGCCGGTCTCCCGCCACTGCGGTGCCACGTAGTGGACCAGCGCCGACTCCGCCCACGCGTGCAGCATCTGCAGCACCCCGATGTCCGACTCGCGGCCCGCGAACCGCAGCACCAGGTCGACGAAGTCCCGGGCCGGCAGCAGCGCGTCCCGGGTCAGGTTCCACAGCGCCGACCAGCACAGGGCGCGGGCCAGCGGGTCGGTGATGTCGGCGAGGTGGGCGCGGAGCGTGTCCAGCGAGGTCTCGTCGAAGCGGATCTTGCAGTACGTCAGGTCGTCGTCGTTGACGAGGACCAGCTCCGGGGCCTCGGCGCCGGCCAGCTCCGCCACGACCGTACGCGGGCCGTCGACGTCCGCCTCCGCGCGCGCGTACCGCTCCAGGGCGCCGTCCGCCGTCCGCCGGTACAGGCCGATCGCGACCCGGTGCGGGCGCAGCTCGGGGTGCCCCGCCGACGGAGTCGGCTGATCGAGCACAGCGGCGGCCTCCTGGAGCACGGCCAGCTCGGTGATCCGGCCCTCCGCGCTCAACAGCACCTGCGGAGTGAGGGAGTTGACCCCGGCCGTCTGCAGCCAGGACCGCGCCCACGCGGCCATGTCCCGCCCGCTGGTCTCCTCCAGCACCGACAGCAGGTCGCCCAGCCGCGTGTTGCCGTACGCGTTGCGCTTGAAGTAGCGCCGGGCACCCTCCAGGAACGCGTCCTGGCCGACGTACGCCACCAGCTGCTTAAGGACGCTCGCGCCCTTGGCGTACGTGATGCCGTCGAAGTTGAGCTTGGCGTCCTGGAGGTCGCGGATGTCGGCGGTGATCGGGTGCGTGGACGGCAGCTGGTCGGCGCGGTACGCCCACGCCTTGCGGCGGTTGGCGAAGGTGATCCAGCCGTCGGTGAACCGGGTCGCGCCGACCAGCGAGAACGCGCCCATGAAGTCGGCGAAGGACTCCTTCAGCCACAGGTCGTCCCACCACTCCATGGTGACCAGGTCGCCGAACCACATGTGCGCCATCTCGTGCAGGATCACGTTGGCGCGGCCCTCGTACGACGCCTGCGTCACCTTCCCGCGGAAGATGAACTCCTCGCGGAAGGTCACCAGACCCGGGTTCTCCATCGCGCCCAGGTTGTACTCCGGCACGAACGCCTGGTCGTACTTCCCGAACGGGTACGGGTAGTCGAAGTGGTCGTGGAAGAAGTCCAGGCCCTGCTTGGTGACCAGGAAGACGTCGTCGGCGTCGAAGTACGGCGCCAGGCCCTTGCGGCACAGGGCGCCGAGGGGGATCTCCAGGGTCGTACCGTCGGCGAAGGTGCGGGAGTAGGAGTCGGTCACGTAGTGGTACGGGCCCGCTGTCACGCACGTGATGTACGTCGAGATCGGCTTGGTCTCGGCGAACCGCCACACCCCGTCGGTGAGTTCACCGGCCCCGTTGCTCCACACGACCCACCCCTCCGGCGCCCGCACCTCGAAGCGGAACGGGGCCTTGAGGTCGGGCTGCTCGAAGTTGGCGAAGACCCGGCGGGAGTCGGCCGGCTCGTACTGGGTGTACAGGTACACCTCGCCGTCCTCGGGGTCGACGAAGCGGTGCATGCCCTCGCCGGTGCGCGAGTAGGCGCACTGGGCGTCGACGACGAGCTCGTTGTCCGCGGCGAGATCCTCCAGCAGGATCCTCGACCCGTCGAAGACGGCCCCCGGGTCGAGGTCCTTGCCGTTGAGCGAGACGGCCGTGACGCTCGGCGCGATCAGGTCCGCGAAGCTGGTGGTGCCCGGCTCGTTGCAGCGGAAGCGGAGCGTGGTCACCGAGCGGAAGGTGCGCGGCTCACCGTCCCGGCCGCCTTCACCGTCGCCGACGGCGGAGCGCAGGTCGAGGGACACGTCGTACCCGTCGACGGACAGCAGGGCGGCCCGCTCCCGGGCCTCGTCGCGGGTCAGATTCTCACCGGGCACGGGCGGCACTCCCTCGGGTGGTGTTCAGCATGTGGACAGGACCGATCCTGCCATGCGCCCCTGACGCAGGGCACCCGGGAATGGGGTGGTGGAGGTCGGTGTTGCGACTCCCAAAGACCGCATCCCGAGGAGAGCCATGTCCGACACCGCGACCGCTTCCGCCAAGACACCCGTCGACTTCTGGTTCGACCCGCTGTGCCCCTGGGCCTGGATGACGTCCCGGTGGGTGCTGGAGGTGGAGAAGGTCCGCGACATCGAGGTCCGCTGGCACATCATGAGCCTGGCGGTGCTGAACGAGAACCGGCTGGACGAGCTGCCCGAGGAGTACCGCGAGATGCTCGCCACCAAGGCGTGGCAGCCGGTGCGCGTGGTCACCGCGGCCTGGCAGAAGCACGGCGACGACGTCCTGGGCCCGCTCTACACCGCGCTCGGCACCCGCATCCACAACCAGGGCGAGGGCCCGACCCTCGAGGCCGTCGCGGGCGCCCTCAAGGACGTCGGCCTGCCCGCCGACCTCATCGAGTACGCCGACCAGGAGGACTTCGAGTTCGACGCCGAGCTGCGCGCCTCCCACAAGGAGGGCATCGAGAAGGTCGGCCAGGACGTCGGCACCCCGGTCATCGCCGTCCCCGGCCCGGACGGCGAGCAGATCGCCTTCTTCGGCCCGGTCGTCACCCCCGCCCCGAAGGGCGAGGAGGCCGCCCGTCTCTGGGACGGCACCCTCGCGGTCGCCTCGGTCCCGGGCTTCTACGAGATCAAGCGCACCCGGACCCAGGGCCCGGACTTCAGCAACCTGTAAGCGGCTGGTAGCCGACCGCCGACGAACCGCCAACAGCGGATCGGCGGCGGTCACTCCGCCGGATCGGGCGGGTACTTGGTGGTCATGGTTCCTCCCGTCGTGTCGTACGCACTACGGCCCCCGCAGCAGCCCCCGCTCCATCGCCACCACCACCGCCCGCGTCCGGTCGTTCACGTCCAGCTTGGCGAACAGCCGGAGCAGATGGGTCTTGACCGTGGCCTCGGAGATGACGAGGCGACGGCCGATCTCCGCGTTGGTCAGGCCGTCGGCCACCGCGCTCAGCACGTCGGTCTCGCGCGAGGTCAGCGGATCCTGGGCCGGGCGCCGCATCCGCGCGACCAGCTTCTCCGCCACCCGGGGTGCGAGCACCGTCTCGCCGCGCGCCGCCGCCCGGATCGCGTCGACCAGCTGCTCGCGGGTCGTGTCCTTCAGCAGATAGCCGATGGCGCCCGCCTCCACCCCCCGCTCGATGTCGGCGTCGGTGTCGTACGTGGTCAGGATCAGCACCCGGGTGCGCGGGTGACGGGCGACGATCTCGGTCGTCGTCCTGACCCCATCCAGCACCGGCATCCGAAGGTCGACGAGTGCCACATCGGGGTGGTGGCGGGCGACCAGGTCGAGGGCCGCCCGGCCGTCGCCCGCCTCGCCGACGATCTCGATGCCCTCCTCCCCGTCGAGGAGCGCGATCACCCCGGCCCGCATCACGGTGTGGTCGTCCACCACCACGACCCGCAGCTTCCCCTCGCTCATGCCGTCCCCTCGCCGCCCGGCGGCACGACCGCCAGGACCCTCGTCCCGTCCCCGACCGAACTCGTCACCGTCAGCCGCCCGCCCAGTTCCGCCAGTCGCTTGCGCATCCCATCGAGTCCGAAGCCCGTCGAGGCTTCCACCACGAACCCGGTGCCGTCGTCGGTGATCTCCAGCTCCACCCCGTACGGCCGCCGGGCCAGGATCACCCCGACCGTCGACGCGCGGGCGTGCTTGCGCACGTTCGCCAGGGACTCCTGGGTGCAGCGCAGCAACGCGATCCGGGTCTGCTGGTCGCAGTCGAGATCGGCCAGCTCCGCTTCCACGGTGAGCCCGGTGTCCTCCGCGAACCGGTCCAGGATCCGGCGCAGCGTCCGGTCGACCGACCCGGCCGCGGCCTGGCCCTGCTGCCCCGGCGAGCCGACCAGCTCGCGGGCCTCGGCGAGGTTCTCGCGAGCCGTCGACTCGATCGAGCGCAGCTGACGCGCACTGCGCCCGGGGTCGGCGGCGAGTCCCGCCCGGGCCGCCTCCGCGAGCACGACGATCGACGCGAAGCCCTGCGCGAGCGTGTCGTGGATCTCCCGCGCCAGCCGCTCCCGCTCGTCCGCCGCGCCCTGCCGCTGGTGCGCCTCGGACAGCTGCGCCTGGGTCCGCTCCAACTCGTCGATCAGCCGGGCGCGTTCGGTGCTCTGCTCGACCACCGCGTGCGCCCACAGCCCGATCAGTACCCCCACGGCGACGACGATCAGGGTGGACACGGTCGTCTCCCCGAAGAACTCCGCCGACCAGCCCTGCTGCACCCAACTCCCCACCAGGGTCCCGGCGGTGGCCAGCCCCAGGAACCCCATCGAGGCCCTCGGCGTCCGCCCGAACATCCAGTAGTGCGGCAGCGTCACCATGAACAGCGCCGCATAGCTGGTGCGCAGATACGCCAGCCCGCCGAGTGCCAGCACCAGCACGGTGAGATAGCCGTGCGGCCGTACGACGGGATTGCCCGGGAAGCGGAGCAGCACGGCGAAGCCCAGCGCCACGCCGGCGAGCAGCGCGAGCGCCGCGTAGGTGCTGCCGCCGGGCCGCCCCATCGTGGCGATCCCGACGGCCATCGCGGCGAACAGCACCCAGCACACCGTGTTCCACCGGCGCAGTGAGGTGGCCCAGAAGACGTCGGCGGACGGTCCGGCGAGAGCGGTCATACCGGTCAACGTACGTCGACCAGGGTGTTCTCGGGGGCGGGTTCGGGACGCTGGGCCGGCCGTACCGGCCACCAGGTCCGCTCGCCGAGCAGCAGCAGCGCCGACGGCAGGATGAGCACACGGACGACGAACGCGTCGAGCAGGACGGCCGCCGCGAGCACGAAGCCGATCTGCTTCATCTCGATGATGTGCAGGAAGACGAAGCTCACGAAGACGGTCGTCATCACCACCGCGGCACTGGTCACCACGCTCGCCGAGCGCCGGACCCCGTCGAGCACCGCCTGCCGGGTGGGCGTTCCGGCGAGCACCGCCTCCCTGATCCGGCTGACCACGAACACCTGGTAGTCCATGGACAGCCCGAAAAGGATCACGAAGAGGAACAGCGGTACGCGCGAGCCGATGGAGCCGGTGGAGTGGAAGTCGAGCAGCCCCTCGGCCCAGGTGTGCTGGAAGACGAGGACGAGCAGGCCGAGCGCGGCCGCCGCCGACAGCAGGTTCAGTACGACGCCGATCAGGCCGAGGACGACGGAGCGGAACGCGTACAGGGTCATCAGGAAGGTCACCAGCAGCAACGCCCCGAGGACCAGGGGGAGTTTGCTGTTCTGGTGGGCGGGATAGTCGGTGTAGCGGGCCACGTCGCCGCTCACGCCGTACTCGGCGCCCGCGACCCGGCCGACGGTGGCGGGCAGGTAGTCGTCGCGGAGGCGGTCCAGGGAGTCGTACGCCTGCGGCGAGTCACCGAGGTACGGCACCCTCAGCTCCAGCGTGCTGAACCGGTGGTCGGCGGAGGTCCGGATCCGTGAGGCGCCCGCGAACAGCGGGTCGGCGTCGGCGCGTTCGGCGAGCTCGCGCAGCGCTGCGGTGACCTCCGCGGCGCGCGAGGCGTCGGCGCGTACGACGACCTGGTGGGTGACCCGGTGCTCCGGGAACGCGGCGTTGAGCCGGTCGTACACCCGCATCGCGGGGATCTCGCGTGAGTGCGTGTCCCGGCTCATCTCCGTGATGTTCAGGCCGGACAGCGGCAGGACGAGGGCGAGCAGGGCGAGGACCGAGGCGCAGAGAGTGGCGAGCGGATGCCGGGCGGCGGGCCGCAGCAGCGCCGTCCAGAACCGGCCGCCGTCCTCCGGCTTACGGGTCCGCCGGGCCGGCTTCCCGCGCTCCGCCCGCCGCCGGGCCCTGCGCTCGGCCCGCCTGCCGAGCACGGTGAGCAGGGCGGGCAGCGCGGTCAGCGAGCTGGCCACCGCGACCAGGACGACCACGACCGTGCCGGTCGCGAGCGAGGAGAAGATCACGTCCGAGGCCAGGTACAGCGTTGCGGTGGAGGCGACGACCGCGAGCCCGGACACCACCACCGCGTGACCCGAGGTCGCCGCCGCCAGCTCCACCAGCGCCTCCGAACTCAGCCGGCCACCCGAGCGGGCCCGCTCCTCCCGCTCCCGCTTCAGATAGAAGAGCGTGTAGTCCACGCCGACCGCGAGGCCGATCATGAGGATGACGTTCGTGCCCACCCCGGCGTCGGGGGAGAGATGCGAGGCGACCATCGCCAGCCCGACGGCCGCCGCGATCGACGACAGCGCCAGCAGCAGCGGTACCGCGGCCATGGTGAGCGAGCCGAACACGACCAGCAGGGTGACCAGCGTGACCGGCAGCGTGATCTTCTCGGAGAGCGCCAGGTCGTCGCCGCGCTGCTGGTCGACTCCCTTGCTGATGGAGGGACTGCCGGTCTCTTCGAGCAGCAGCTCCGGATGGTCCTTCTGTACGGCCTCGGTCTGCGCGACCAGCGCGTCGACCTTGTCCTTCGCGTCCCGTTCCTCGCCCTTGACGGACACCTCGACCATGAGGACGCGGCCGTCGGAGGACCGTACCGGGGCGGCCACGTCCGCGACCTCGGGCAGCCGCTTCATCCGGGCGGTGAGGTCCGTTGCGGCGGAGGCGGCGGCCCGCTCGTCCAGGGCGCCGGAGCGGGCCGAGATCAGCACCTGCTCGGCGGACAGGCGCTCCAGCTGCCCCTCGGCGGCCATGGCCTCGGCCCGGCCGGCCTCGCCGACCCGGTAGTCGGCCGTCTTCGCGCTGTTGGTGCCGACGGCACTGCCGGCTCCCAGGCACAGCGCCACGAACAACAGCCAGCCCAGGAGCGCCCGCCAGGGGTGCCGCGCGCTTGAGCGCGCCATGCGTACAGTCAGTGTTCTCATGCCCAAAAGCCTCGCTGAGCAGGGCAGTTGGGGGACACGGGTGCTCGGTTGAACTTGCCGTCCACCGATCGGTGGACACGGCGGGTGTGGAAAACCCCCACGCGTCACGTCCTCGCGGGGGTTTCCCTCGTGCCTGTCGGCGTCAGCTCCTGGCGCGCGCCCGCTGCCAGGCGTACCCGACGGCCGCCAGGACCAGCGTCATCCCGCCCGTCGAGTACAGCTGCACGCGGGTGTCGGGCTCGCGGGCCATGAGGACGAAGATCGCTGCCATGCCGGCCAGCGCCACCCAGGTCAGTACCGGGAACGCCCACATCCGCACGACCAGCTTCTCCGGGCTCTCACGCTCCACGCGGCGGCGCAGCAGCAGCTGGGAGACCGCGATGAAGATCCAGACGACGAGGATGACCGCGCCGATCATGTTCAGCAGCCAGGGGAAGACGTCATTGGGCCGCCAGTAGCTGAGCAGCACGCACACGAAGCCGAACACGCAGGACACGAGCACCGCGATCCGCGGGACTCCGCCGGACACCTTGGCCAGCACCTTGGGGCCCTGCCCACGCTCGACCAGGGAGTAGGCGATGCGCGAGGAGCCGTAGATGTTGGCGTTCATCGCCGACAGGAGGGCCACCAGGACCACGACGTTCATGAGCTGGCCGGCGCCCGGGATGCCGACGTGGTCCAGGGCGGCGACGTACGGGCCCTTCTCGACGACCTCCTTCGAGTCCCAGGGGACCAGGGTCACGATGACCGCCATCGAGCCGATGTAGAACAGCGCGATGCGCCACATCGCCGTGCGGACGGCGCTCGCCACGCCCTTGACCGGGTTCTCCGACTCGGCCGCCGCGATGGTGACCGTCTCCAGGCCGCCGTAGGCGAAGACGGAGGCGAGCAGGCCGATGATCAGGCCGTTGCCGCCGTGCGGGAGGAAGTCGGTGAGGTTCGAGGCGCCCGGGGAGTCCGTGCCGGGCAGGACCCCGGCGATCGCGAGGACACCGAGGATCAGGAACAGGGAGATCGCGCCCACCTTCAGCGCGGCGAACCAGAACTCGAACTCGCCGAAGTTCTTCACCGCGGCGAGGTTCGTGGCGAGGAAGACCACCATGAAGAGGGCCACCCAGGCCCACTCCGGCGTCCCGGGCAGCCAACTCGTGACGATCTTCGCGGCGCCCATGCCCTCCAGGCCGACGGCCGTGCACAGCAGCACCCAGAAGGACCAGCCCGCCGCGAAGCCCGCCCAGGGGCCGATCGCCCGCTCGGCGTGCGCGGAGAAGGAACCCGAGGACGGGTAGGCGGCGGACATCTCGCCGAGCATCCGCATCACCAGCATCACGAGGAGGCCGGAGACGGTGTAGGCGATGACGATCGACGGCCCGGCGGCGGCGATGCCCGCGCCGGAACCGACGAACAGGCCGGCGCCGATGACACCGCCGAGGGCGATCATCGAAAGGTGGCGCTGCTTGAGACCGTGGGACAGGGCGGAGTCGTCCGTCTGCGGGGGTGACTCGACTGCGGTGCTGCTGGGCATGGCGCGGCTCGTCCAGTGCGATAGGTGGGCAAAAACTCCCACAGTCTGGGCAGCCCGTCCGCTCACGCGAAGGGGCCGCCCAGTATCCGGACACCGGCTGTACGCAGGGTGAATCCGCGGTAATCCGCGGTTACGCCGCCACGGTCGTGTAGTGCGAGGCGTCCCCCTGGATCGAGTAGCTCTCCTTGCCCTCGATGCCGACCGGCACGTCACCGGCGACGGTCACCCGGTGCAGGCGGCGCGGCAGGCCGTCGTAGTTGTCGACGGCGTAGTGCTGGGTGATGCGGTTGTCGAACAGGACCAGCTGGTTCTCCGACCACCGGTGGCGCAGGATGTTCTCCGGCCGGGTCACGTACGCCTGCAGCAGGTCGAGGATCTTGCGGGACTCGCCCGGCGACAGGCCTACGATGCGCTGCGCGAAGCCGCCGATGAACAGCCCGCGCTCACCGGTCAGCGGGTGGACGCGGACCACCGGGTGGACCGTGCGGTACTTGATCGACGTGAACTGGGCGCGCTGGGCGGCCTGCTCCTCGTCGATCTCCTCCTCCGGTACGGCGTAGTCGTAGTCGTTGGTGTGCTCCGCCCACAGGGTGTCCGCGAGCCGGCGCAGCGACTCGGGCAGGTCGCGGTAGGCCGCCGCCGAGCTGGCGATCAGGGTCTCGCCGCCGTACGGCGGAATCGTGAGGCTGCGCAGGGTGCTGGCCTGCGGCGGGTTGAGGACGAAGGTGACGTCCGTGTGCCAGTGGTTGGCGGCCCGGCCGCGTTCGCTGTCGACGGGCAGCACGTTCGGGGCACCGTCGACGGCGGCCACTGTCGGGTGGGCGGTGGTGACGTCCCCGAAGCTGCGGGCGAAGGCCTGCTGGCCCTCGTCGTCGAGGCCCTCCGCGTCGAAGACGAGGGCCTTGTGGGCGTTGAGCGCCTCGCGCAGGGCGGCGGCGGTCTCCTCGTCGAGCGGCTTGGTGATGTCGACGCCGGAGATCTGGGCGCCGATGTTCGCGGTGACCTTGCGGATCTGGATGTCGGCCATGGCTGCCGTTCCTTTCAGACGAGTGCGGGTGCGACGTTGACGTACTGGTTGGCGGGGCGCGGGAGGCCGTAGCGCTCCCGCAGGGTCTGCCGCGGCCCGTATTCCGTGCGGAGCAGGCCGCGGGCGCGCAGGATCGGGACGACGTGGTCGACGAAGGCGTCGAGGCCGGAGGGCAGCACCGCGGGCATGATGTTGAAGCCGTCGGCGGCGCCCTGGGTGAACCACTCCTCGATCGCGTCGGCGACCTGCTCGGGCGTACCGGCGAAGGTGAGGTGCCCGCGGCCGCCGCCGAGGCGCCCGATGAGCTGCCGGACGGTGAGGCGTTCGCGCCGGGCCAGCTCCACCACGAGCGTGTAGCGGCTCTTCGCGCCCTCGATCGCGCTCTCCGGCGGCAGGTCGGCGGGGAGCGGGGCGTCGAGTTCGAGGGTGCCCGGCTCCAGGTGCAGCAGGTTCTCCAGGCGGCCCACCCCGTGCCTGTACACGATGTGGTCCTCCAGCACCTGCTCGGCGGCCCGGGCCTCGGCCTCTGTCGAGCCGATGACCGGGACGATGCCGGGCAGCACCTTGATGTGGTCGGGGTCGCGGCCGGCCTGCCGGGTACGGGACTTGAGGTCGGCGTAGAAGTCCTGCGCGTCCTTCAGCGTCTGCTGGGCGGTGAACACCGCCTCCGCGTACCGGGCCGCGAACCGCTTGCCGTCCTCGCTCGATCCCGCCTGCACGAGGAGCGGGTAACCCTGCGGCGTACGCGGCACGTTGAGGGCGCCCTCGACGCTGAAGTACGTCCCTCTGTGCCGGGGCGGGTGGATCTTGGCGTCGTCGCCCCAGACGCCGCCCGCCTTGTCGGCGACGATCGTGTCGTCCTCCCAGCTGTCCCACAGCTTGAGGGCCACGTCGAGGAACTCGGCGGCGCGGGCGTAGCGCTCCGCGTGGGCGGGCTCGGCGTCCAGGCCGAAGTTGCGGGCGGCCTCGGCGCCCGCGGTGGTGACGATGTTCCAGCCCGCCCGGCCGCCGCTGATGATGTCGAGGGAGGCGAACTTGCGGGCCAGGTTGTAGGGGGAGTTGTAGGAGGTGGAGGCCGTGGCGATCAGGCCGATGTGCCGGGTCGCCGTCGCCAGGGCGGTGAGGAGCGTGAGCGGTTCCAGGGCGCCCGAGGGACGCTGGCCCACGCTGTTCCACAGCTGGGGGCCGTCGGCGAGGAAGAGGGAGTCGAAGGTGCCGCGTTCGGCGATCCGGGCCAGGTGGACGTAGTGCTCCAGCTGGACGTGGGCGTAGGGGTCGCTCTCGGGGAGCCGCCAGGACGCCTCGTGGTGGCCGGTGTTCATCAGGAACGCGTTCAGGTGCAGGTGCCGGGTCATGCGTGGTCCTCCGTCACGCCCAGGGCGGCGAGCAGCCGCTCCCGGTACTCGCCGAGCAGCGGGTCCCGGTAGGAGCGCGGGTGTGGTCGGTCGATGGACAGGTCGAGGCCGATACGGCCCTGGTCGAGGACGAGAATCCGGTCGGCGAGCACGATCGCCTCGTCCACGTCGTGGGTGACGAGCAGTACGGACGGCCGGTGGCGCTCCCACAGCTCGCGCAGCAGGTTGTGCATCTTGATCCGGGTGAGGGCGTCCAGCGCGCCGAACGGTTCGTCGGCGAGGAGCAGTTCGGGCTCGCGCACCAGCGAGCGGGCCAGGGCGGCGCGCTGTGCCTCGCCGCCGGACAGCTCGTTGGGCCAGGCCCGTTCGCGGCCCTTCAGTCCCACTTCGGCGAGGGCGTCGCGGCCCTTCCGCGCCGCCTCCTTGCCGTCGAGGCCGAGGAGCACGTTGTCGAGGATCCGCCGCCAGGGCAGCAGCCGGGAGTCCTGGAAGACCACGGACACCCGTTCCGGGGCGGTGAGCTGACCGCTTCCGGCGACGTTGTGGTCGAGGCCGGCGACGGCCCGCAACAGCGTGCTCTTGCCGGAGCCGCTGTGCCCGAGCAGGGCGGTGAACTGGCCGGCGGGAAGGTCCAGGTCGATGCCGTCGAGGACAGTACGGCCCTCGAAGGACCGGGTCAGGCCGCGCAGCTGGACGGCCGGACGGGTCAGTTGCTCAGTGTGCGGCGCCACGACAGCACCCTCCGTTCGATGAGACGGACCGCGCTGTCGGAGACGAGACCGAAGATGCCGTACACCGCCAGGCCGACGAGGATGACGTCCGACTGGCCGTAGTTCTGCGCCTGGAACATCATGTAGCCGAGGCCGCTGGTGGCGTTGATCTGCTCCAGGACGACCAGGCCCAGCCAGGAGCCGGTCACCCCGAGCCGCAGCCCGACGAAGAAGCCGGGCAGCGCGCCGGGGACGACGACCTGGCGGATGAAGGCCCACCTCGACAGGCCCTGCACCTCGGCGAGTTCGACGAACCGGTGGTCGATGCCGGACAGCGCGGCATGCGTGTTCAGGTAGATCGGGATGTAGACGACGATCGCGATGATCGAGATCTTGAAGGTCTCGCCGATGCCCAGCCAGAGGATGAACAGCGGGATCAGACCGAGGGGCGGGATCGCCCGGTTGAGCTGCACCGTCCCGTCGATCAGCGCCTCCCCGGTCCGGCTGAGCCCGGACGCCAGCGCGAGCACCACCCCGGCGGTCAGGCCGATCGCGAAGCCGTACGCGGCGCGCTCCAGCGAGGTGAGGATGTCGGTGGTCAGCGTCCCGTCGGTCCACAGGTGGACGCCGGTCTTCAGGACCGTCCAGGGCGCCGGGATCGCCCCGGGGTCCAGCCGGCCGGCGGCGGACGCGGCGGCCCACAGGACGATCAGCAGGGCGGGGCCGAGGAGCCGGGTGGCGGGCAGCCGCCTGCCGGGGGTGAGGGCGCGGCGCCTGCGGCGCGCCCGCGGGGCTTTCTCGGCGACGACGGGCGCCGTACTCACGGTCGTGGTCATGGCGGCCGTCACTTCCGGTATTCCGCGGGTACGGACCGCGCGGCGATGCCCTCGAAGCGGTGGTCGAAGAGCGAGTCGACCTTGAACTCCTTCACGAAGCCGCCCTCCGCGAGCAGATCGGCGGTCTCCTGCTCCCACTTGATCGCCTCGGCCCAGCTCGGCGGGAACAGCGGCTTGTTGGCGAGCGCGGTGATCGACCGGGCCTGCGGGAGGGTCAGGTTCTGCGTCTTGACGTAGAACTCCTCGTTCCAGGTGTCGGGGTTCTCGTACTGCCAGACCTGGCCCTGCGCCCACTGCGGGATGTACGCGGCGACCGCGGCGGCCTTCGCGGAGTCGTTGAGCACCGAGACCGGCGCCCACAGCAGGTTGAGCAGGTCGACGACGTCGGTGGTGATGGTGCGGGCGCCCTTGGACTCGTACTGCTTCAGATAGGCCGGCGACTGGTTGTTGCTGAGCGGGGCGATGTCGACCTGGCCGGACTGGAGGGCGGTGAGGAACTGGTTGCTGGTCAGCGGGACGAGCTTGACGTCGTCGTACTTCAGGCCCGCCTTCTTCAGCGCCCGCAGCAGGACGACTCCTTGGGCCTGCCCCTGCGAGAAGGCGAGCTTCTTGCCCCTGAAGTCCGCGACCGTCCGGATGTCGCTGCCGGGCTTGGTGGCGAAGACGTAGTTCGGCCTGCGGGTGACATTGATCGCGACGATCTTGGCGTCGAAGCCCTGGTAGTGCGCCTGGATCGGCGGGATCCCCGCGTTGTTCGCCAGGTCCAGGGACTTGGCCCGGAAAGCGTTGATGACATCCGGGCCGGCCCCGATGTTCAGCCAGCTCGACACCGTGAACGGCAGCTTGGGCAGCTTCGCGAGCTTGAACTGGAGCTGCTGGACGTTCTGGTACGAGGCGATCTTCAGGCTGGTACCGGCCGGGACCTTGTCGGCGAGCGGGGCCGCCGAGGCGCCCTTGCTGCCGGTCGCGGCGCTGGATTCGGCGCAGCCGCTGAGGCCGGCCACAGCGGCTGCGGCACCGAGCACGGAGGAGAGGAAGAGACGTCGGTCGACACCGGACGCGGGCAGAGAAGGCATGGGAGTACTCCCTGAGTTCACATGGCACGAAAGCAGGCGAAATTCCGGGCAGAGTGGAATTCCGGACCGGAGAAATCCCGAGAAGGGGAAGGGGCGCAGGAGGAAGTAGGCGCTCTGGGCGCGTCAACGCGTCAGCAACAGAGGGTGCGACAGCTCCTGGGCAGGCTCATGAACAGGATGTTCCTGGCCATGCGCGACTCCTGTCAACATTCCGAGTTTCTGAATTAATTAAGGTCAGGTGGCGCAGCCAAAGGGTCCCGATAGAGCACGTCCAGAGCGACCGAACCGCCTGCCACGGCGAGCACGGATTCCGGGAAACTGGTCGGCGAAACGGACCCCGAACGGGCCGGGCCGACCTCCTCCCGCAGCGCGACGAGGCAGTCCTCCCGGTGCATGAACCCCACCTCGGTGACGACGACGCTCTCCGGGTTGAGCACGTCGAGCAGCAGCCCGACCGCCCGTCCGGTCGTCCGGGCCCGCTCCACCAGCAGTCGTACGGCGACCGGATCACCGGCGGCCGCGGCGGCGACCACGTGCATCGGGTTCACCCCGTCCACGACCCCCGCCTCCCGGGCCCGCCGGCACAGCGTCCGCTCGCTCAACTCGGCCTGGAGGCAGCCGGTCCGCCCGCAGGCGCACGGCTCGGTGCCGCCGGGGACCGGGAGATGGGCGATCGCCCCCGCCTGCGAGCGGGGCCCGTGGTGCACCTCGTCGTTGGTGGCGAACGCCGCGTCGACCATGTTGCCGACGAACAGGTGCAGCACGCTCCGGCTGCCCCTGGCCCGCCCGAACAGCCTCTCCGCGTTGACCAACGCCCGCGCGTGCCCGTCCACATGGACCGGCAGCCGGGTGCGCGCGCCGATCGCCTCCCGGACCGCCACCTCGTGCCAGCCCAGCATCGGGTGCTCGACGATGGTCCCGGAGTCCCGGTCCACCCACCCGCCGGCCGCGACCCCGACCCCCACGGCCCGGCTGCCCGGAGCCCCGGCCAGCAGCGCCCCCAGCCCGTCGGCGGCCCGCGCCAGCACCCACCCGGGATCCGTACGCTCGTGCTTCAGCCGCCGCTCCGCCACCACCCGCCCGCGCAGATCGAGCAGCGCGACCGTGGTGTACGGCACCGCCACATGCACCCCGCCCACCACGAACCGGGAGTCGTCCAGGTCCACGGGCACATGCGGGCGCCCCACACCCTTGGACCGCAGGGGCGCCGCGGCCTCGCGGATGAGTCCGAGCCCGGCGAGCCGGGCACAGTGGTCGGTCACGGACGCCGGGGACAGCCCGGTCAGCCGGGCGATGGTGCTGCGCGCGACCGGCCCGTGCTCCAGCACCGACCGCAGGACGACACTGGCGCTGGTACGGCGCCGGTCGCTGTCGGCGACACGGGGGACGGGGGACGTCAGGGTGGGTGCCGCGGTACGGGGCATGGGGCATCTTCCTCAGGGAGCCGGTCCGACACTGCGCCGTCTGTGCTGACGTGAGGCGCCTGCCGGATCGCTCCGCCGCCTCACCTGGAGAGGCGACAGGTGGCCGTGCCCTGGCGTCGCAGGTCGACATAGCGACGCGACGAGAAGTACCGGGCCTGGGCAACCATGCGTTCGAAGCTAGCAAAGCGGCCGACCGCTGCCCAGACGGCGACCGACGGGCGAGACGGCACCCACAGCGCCCCTCACCCGCATTGGCGAAACCCTACAGACGGCCGTGGCACCGCCCTCGTTGCCCGAACCACCCGACCTCAGTGACCGGCATCACGCCGTACCGCGTGTAACCAACGCCCTTTGTGTGAAGCCCACCAAGCCCCCGATCCACCCTTTGTCGGGCGCTGACGGTGATCACCCCGTGATCGCTGGGATAGCGTCACGATGTCCCTCGCTGCCCTCACCCCGCGGAGTCCCCATGAGCACCGCTGCCGCCACTGCAACCGCCCGCCCCGGACAGGTCCTTGCCGACCTCCTCCCCGCCTCCCGCGTCCGGGACATCGCCCTCGTGCTCGGCGGCGCCGCGCTCACCGGCCTCGCGGCCCAGATCTCGGTCCCCGTCCCGGGCTCCCCGGTCCCGGTGACCGGCCAGACCTTCGCCGCCCTGCTGGTGGGCACCACCCTCGGTGCCCGCCGCGGCTTCCTCGCGCTCGCCGTGTACGCGCTGGCGGGTGTGGCGGGCATGCCGTGGTTCGCCGACGGCACCTCCGGCTCCGCCGCGCCGTCCTTCGGCTACATCCTCGGCATGCTGCTCGCGGCCGGCGTCGTGGGCGCCCTGGCCCGCCGCGGCGCCGACCGCTCCGTCCTGCGCATGGCGGGCACGATGCTGCTCGGCGAGGCGATCATCTACGCCGTCGGCGTCCCCTACCTGGCCCTCGCCACCGGCATGACCGCCTCCGCCGCGATCGCGGCCGGCCTCACCCCGTTCCTGATCGGCGACGCCCTGAAGGCGGCCCTGGCGATGGGCGCGCTGCCCGCCGCCTGGAAGCTGATCAAGCGCTGACGCCGTAACTCCTGCGGAAGAGGTTCGCCGGGTCGCCGGGTCGTACCGCGACTTGAGCTCGGCGAGCCTCTTCGCCGTTTCGGCGTCGTACTGGTGGCCGCGCAGGGGCCGGGGCGCTCCCGCACCCCGGCCCCCGGTCACGCAATCCCCGCGCTCGCTCAGTTCTGCCGCGCGCGCGGCGACCGCCGCGACCACCACAGCCCGGCCGCACCCGCCGCGACGAGTGCCGTGCCGGCCGCGCCCAGCGGTAGGACGTCGCGTCCTACGCCAGTCTTGGGCAGCTCGTCACCCCCCGGCGCCACGGGCTGGTTGTCGGTGCCGAGCAGCAGCGGGGTGGCAGGGGCGTTCGGCGACGGGTTCGTCGTGCCGAACGGGACCGGCCCCTGCTGCCAGAAGGTCTTCTTCCCGTCGGTGGTCTGAACGGGCAGGCAGATCTTCCCGGTCTTGCTCAGGTCGTACGTCGCGGACACGTCGTACGACTTCGACTTGCCCGCCGCGAGATTGCCGACGGCGCAACTGAAACCGCTGTTCGAACCCGGCGGCAGATCCTTTTCCGCGATCGCCGAGCAACCCTGAACGTTCGTGACCTCGAGGCCGTCGAAACCGACCACCCAAAGCCTGATGTCGCCGCTTTCCTTGGTCCCTTCGTTCTTCACCGTGGCGGTAATCGCCGTCTTCTTCGAACTGTTGTCGACCGAGATCTTCTCCGGCAGCAGCGTGGTCAGCTTCACGCCCGCCGGTGCCTCGTCAACGGCCTTTCCCCCCTTGCTGCTGCCCGGTCCCTGGTCATCGGCGGTGGCCGTGAACGGAAGGATCATCACGGCCGAGAAAGATGCCGTGACCAGCGATCCCGCAATGGCCGTCATTCGGCGAGAACTCATGTTCGTCCCCCTTGGGTCCCCCTGGACTGCGCCTGAATCCGCAGTACTTGAAGAGGTACCACAAGATTTCTCCGCACTATGCTGGTACGGCACCAAGTGTGACCATTGTGTGTCAGGGGAGACCGACCGGACTGCCGGTGAGGGGGGTGCAGCGGATTGCAGGGGAACTCGGGAAACGCGCGAAACTCGAGTAATGCGGGAAACGGGGGAGATGAGGGAAGCGCGGGGAACGCAGGAAACACGAGGAGCGGCGGTGTTCCAGGGCTGCTGGTGACGGGGCGCTATCGGCTGGTCGAAAGTATCGGTCAGGGCGGAATGGGGCGGGTGTGGCGGGCCGTCGATGAAATGCTCGACCGCCTGGTCGCCGTCAAGGAGATGCGCATCGACGGACTCGACGCGGAGGACACCCGCACCCGCCGCGAGCGCACACTGCGCGAGGCCCGGGCGACGGCCCGGATCGACCACCCTCAGGTCGTGCGCGTGTACGACGTGGTGGACGAGGGCGAACGCCTGTGGATCGTCATGGAGTTGGTGGCCGGCCGCTCCCTGGAACGGGTCATGGTGGAGGACGGCCCACTGAGCCCGCGTGAGACGGCCCGCATCGGCCTCGGCCTGGTCGCGGCACTGCGGCAGGTGCATGCCGGGGGCGTGCTGCACCGTGACATCAAACCGGGCAACGTCCTGGTGGAGACCGGCGGACGACGCGTCGTCCTGACGGACTTCGGCATCGCCGCGATCCAGGACGCGAAGGCGCTCACCATGGTCGGCATGCTGGTCGGCTCACCCGACTACATGGCGCCCGAACGGATCTCCGGCCGCCGCCAGGGCCCGCCGTCCGACGTCTGGTCCCTGGGCGCGACCCTCTGCGCGGCCCTGGGCGGCCGCTCCCCCTTCTCCCGGGACACGACCCTGGCGACCCTGCACGCGGTCCTCTACGAGGAGCCCGAACTCCCCGCCGCAGCGGGCCCGCTGCGCGACATCCTGGCCGCGCTCCTGGAGAAGGACCCGTCGGCACGCCCGTCCCTGCAGGACGTGGAATCCGCCCTGCAACCGGTCGCGTATCCAGCGCCCGAGTCCGGACCCCTCTCTCCCCCCGCGCCCGTGTCCGGGACCCCCTCCGTCTCCCCCTCCGCACGCGCACATCCGCCCGCCCCCGAGCCCCAGTCGGGACCGTTGCCTGGTTCCGAGCCGCAGTCGGAACCGTTGCCCGGTTCCGAGCCGCAGTCGGAACCGTTGCCCGGTTCCGAGCCACAGTCGGAACCGTTGCCCAGTTCCGAGCCGCGGTACGGGCCATTGCCCGCCCCCGACCCGCAGTCCGGTCCCTTGCCCGCCCCCGAGGCGCCCTCAGGGGCCACCCCGGTGCCCGCCCCCGACCCCGAGGCGCTGCCTCGCCGGCAGACACCGGTGTCGGAGCCGGCGACCCGAGTCCTTCCGTGGGCTCCCGGGGAGAAGCCCACGCCGGCCTTTGTGGACGCCCCGCGTGACCCCAGGCAGCCCGCCCCCGCCCCCGTACAGGACGCGACCCCGCCGCAGAGCCCGGCGCCCACCGAGGAAGCGCGACCCGCACCCGCGCTCCACGAAACCGCCACCCGCACCGAACACACCGAACCTCCCGCCCCCCGCACCCCCAACTCCTCCACGGAGCGTTCCGAGACGTCCCTCAGCAACGCCATGGGCACAGGCGTCTCCCTGGCTCGGGCGCAGGCGGAGACGGAGCGGCGCCCGGTGCCGGTGCCCGGCCCGGGCGAGCTGCCAGGTCCCGTCCGCCCGTCCACCCCGGCGCGAGGCGGCCGGCGCCGTACGGCGGCCCTTGTCGCCGCCGTAGGCGTGGTCACCGCGGGAGCGGTCGTCGGGATCGTCCTGGCGACGGCGTCCTCGCCCGACGACACCGGGGCAGACACCTCCGCACCGTCGGCCTCACCACAGACGTCCGTGTCGGCCTCGGCCCCGACCGGCACCCCCTCGTCCACGGTCGAGGGCACTTACCGGCCCCCGAGCCTGCCGCCGGGCGCGCACCAGGAGGCCGGCGGGTTCGCGTGGGTGACGCCCAAGGGCTGGCGGAGGGACGTGAAGACGGGCGCCGAGGTGCACTACACCTCACCCGACGGCAAACAGGAGCTCGTGGCCAAGTCCTCCCTGGCCCGCGGCGACCTGATGGACACCTGGCAGACCTCGGAGCAGAACGCCCACCAGGGCCAGGGCTACCGCAAGATCCGCCTGGAGGAGACGACGTTCCGCGGCAACCCGGCGGTCGTCTGGGAGTACACCTTCACCCTCCAGGGCACCCAGTGGCACGCCAGCCTGCTGGGCTTCAACGCGAACGGGAAGTCGTACCAGATCAACACCTGGTACCAGCCGGAGATCGAGCCCCAGGCGGTGAAGACGTACAACCAGGTCAAGGACGACTTCACGGTCCTTTGAACGCGTGAGGGGAGGGAACCCGCGGGCTCCCTCCCCTCACGCACGGCGATGAGGCCGCGGGCGTCAGCCCACGGACACCTCGTCGGTCTTGACCTCGGCCACCGCAGCCTGGCGAGAGCCTCGGACCTTCTCCTTCACCACGGCGATCACGATCACGACCGCCGCGACCAGCAGCGACAGCAGCACGGTCGTACGCCCGCTGCTCTCACCCTCGGTGTCGGTCAGCATGTAGCCGAGGACGAACACGATCAGCGCGGCCGTCGCCCAGGTCAGGTACGGGTACAGCCACATCTTCACGACCAGCTTCTCCGGCGCCTCGGCCTGGATGATCTTCCGCATGCGCAGCTGCGAGAAGCAGATCACCAGCCACACGAAGAGGGCCACCGCACCACTGGAGTTCACCAGGAAGAGGAAGACCGAGTCCGGGAACTTGTAGTTGAAGAACACGGCGACGAAGCCGAAGAGGACGGAGGCGATGATCGCCGCCATCGGCACACCGCGGGACGTGGTCCGCGCGAAGGCCTTCGGCGCGTCGCCCCGCCGGCCGAGCGAGAAGGCCATGCGGGAGGCCGTGTAGAGGCCGGAGTTGAGACAGGACAGCACCGAGGTCAGCACGATGAAGTTCATGATCTGACCGGCGTGCGCGATACCGAGCGAGTCGAGGGCGGCGACGTACGAGCCGTCCTTCTTGATGGAGGGGTCGTTCCACGGCAGCAGCGAGACGACCACGAGGATCGAGCCGAGGTAGAAGACGCCGATACGCCAGATGATGCTGTTGGTCGACTTCGTGACGGCCCGCTGCGGGTTCTCGGACTCACCGGCGGCCAGCGTGGCGATCTCGCTGCCCATGAAGGAGAAGACGACGAGCAGCACACCGGTGAGGATCGCGCCGGGCCCGTGGGGCAGGAACCCGCCGTGGTCGGTGAGGTTGCCGAGGCCGGCCTTGTCGGTGTGCGCGCCGGGCAGCACGCCGAAGACGGCCAGCGCGCCGATGACGATGAACGCACCGATCGCCACGACCTTGATCCCGGCGAACCAGAACTCGAACTCGCCGTAGGAGCCGACGGAGACGAGGTTGGTGGCGGTCAGCACCACCATCACGATCAGCGCCCACCCCCACTGGGGCACGCCGGGAATCCACGACTCCAGGATCTTGGCGCCGGCGGTGGCCTCCACGGCCAGCACGACGACCCAGAAGAACCAGTAGAGCCAGCCGATGGAGAAACCGGCCCAACGGCCGAGCGCCCGGTCGGCGTGGGCGGAGAAGGAACCGGACGTCGGATTGGCCGCGGACATCTCACCGAGCATCCGCATCACCAGCACGACGAGCGTGCCGACGAGGGCGTACGACAGGAGAATGCCGGGTCCGGCGGTGGCAATACCGGAACTGGAACCGACGAACAGGCCGGCGCCGATGACACCACCAATGGCGATCATCGAAAGGTGGCGGTTCTTGAGACCGGCGTGGAGACCGGGACCGGGTTCTCCGGGGTCTCCCTGGCCGCTTCCGGCCTTCGTCAGGGTCGGCTGCGAAGTCATGGATGGATTTCCTTTGCGCCGCTTGAGGGGGGCTCCCGTACGAGCGGTGTACGAGTTGGACCAGTGAAACTGAGGCTCAGGAATTCGGGAACCTTTGATTCCGGATTGTTACTTGAGGTTTCCCTGAGGTTCTGTAGTGTTGCTCACACTTTTCCGCTGCGGCACCCGGGGCTGCTGCCCCGCAACACCCGTGTCACACTCGTCCCATGCGCGTGTATCTCGGCTCCGACCATGCGGGCTTCGAACTCAAGAACCACCTCGTCGAATGGCTCAAGGCGGCGGGTCACGACCCCGTCGACTGCGGCCCCCACATCTACGACGCCCAGGACGACTACCCGCCCTTCTGCCTCCGCGCCGCGGAGCTGACGGTCGCGGACCCCGACTCCCTCGGCATCGTGATCGGCGGCTCCGGCAACGGCGAGCAGATCGCCGCGAACAAGGTGAAGGGCGCACGGGCGGCTCTCGCCTGGAGCGAGGAGACGGCGTCCCTCGGCCGCCAGCACAACAACGCGAACGTGATCGCGGTGGGCGCGCGCATGCACACGGAGGAGGAGGCGACGAAGTTCGTCGAGACCTTCCTCAACACCCCGTTCTCCGGTGACGAGCGTCACATCCGCCGCATCGACATGCTGTCCGGCTACGAGACGACGGGCGACCTCCCGCCGATCCCGGCACACCACCCGCAGCAGTAGGCAGGTTTTTCGAGACCCGCCCGTCTCGGTCCTCGTCGAAGGACGAGGACCGAGACGGGCGGGTGGGTGGAAAGGACGAGGTCACGTGCCAGAGGGGCACACGATTCACCGGCTCGCGCAGGACTACGCCGCGCGTTTCTCCGGCCGGGCGGCGCGCGTCTCAAGTCCCCAGGGCAAGTTCAGCGACGCCGCCGCACTTCTCGACGGCACTCCCCTGAACACCACCGACGCCCACGGAAAGCACCTGTTCCTGGGCTTCCGGGACGCCGACTGGATCCATATCCACCTCGGTCTCTTCGGCAAGGTCGGCTTCGGCGACGCCCCCGCGCCTCCGCCCACGGACACCGTGCGCCTCCGCCTCGCCAACGACACCGCGTACGTCGACCTCCGCGGACCCACCACCTGCGCCCTGATCACGCGCGCCGAGAAGCAGGCGATACACGACCGCCTCGGCCCCGACCCCCTCCGCGAGGACGCCGACCCGGCAGCCGCGTACGCCCGCATCCGCCGCAGCCGTACGACGATCGCCGCCCTCCTCATGGACCAGAAGATCATCGCCGGCGTGGGCAACGTCTACCGCGCCGAGGCCCTCTTCCGGCACCGCATCGACCCGTACCGCGCCGGCAAGGACATCACCCCCGCCGAGTGGGACACGATCTGGACCGACCTGGTCGAGCTCATGCGCGAGGGCGTCCGCCACAACCGCATCGACACGGTCCGCCCGGAACACACCCCGGAGGCGATGGGCCGCCCGCCCCGCGTCGACGACCACGGCGGCGAGGTCTACGTCTACCGCCGCGCCAACCGCCCCTGCCACATCTGCGGCGGCGAGATCCGCACCGCCGACCTCGCCGCCCGCAACCTCTTCTGGTGCCCGACCTGCCAGAGACGGTGACGCGCCAAGCGCTCCGCTGGAAACGCGGTGACGATCCTGCGGGCCGGTGGGGGCTGGTCGCGCCCACGCGGCGGAGCCGCATATCGACACAGCCCCGCGCCCCTTGCGGGGCTGTGCCGCACCGGACAGCTCCTAGAACCCGTGCGGCAGCCAGGGCGCCACCAACGCCCCGAACCCCACCGAAGCCTCGGCCAGCGCCCCCCGCCGTATCTCCCGCACCCGCCCGGCCCCCGCCAGCGAAGCCAGCGACACCCCGCCGAGATACACCGCTCCCAACTCCCGTACGGACAAGGCGAGATCAGCCGCATCCGTCGTGCGAGCGCACGACGCCCCCTTGGTGTCCCCCGTCAGCCGCCAACGCCCCGAATTCCACGGGCAGAACGCGTCCTCGACCTCGAACACCACGTCCACCGGCGCCTGGTAGGTCCGCGCCTCCAGCGCCGCCCCGACATCCACCAGCCGCAGGTGCAGCGAGTCCCGCACCTGCAGCCGGCACCGCCGGATGTCGGACACCTGGTGCTGCCAGGCCTCGTCGACGGGCCGCCCGCGCACCTTCAGCGAGGTCGTCAGGTCGATGCCGAACAGGAAGCGCCACAGGGCCGCGTCCGTCGCCGGATCGAGCGCCGCCAGGTCCTGAAGGACCACCTGGCCGTTGTGCCCGGTGTCCGTCCACTCCAGCTTGACCCGGAAGCGGGCGTACCCGGTGGGCTCCCCGTCCCGCTCGGCGACCACGCACTGGAGCGGTGATGCCCCGCCCCGCTCGTGCTCCGAGTCGAGCAGCCCCACCCGCTCCCAGCCGGGCTGCCGGGCCGGCATGCCCGCACGGGAGAGCACCGTCCGCGCGTACACGGACTCGCACACGTCCAGAGCGTCCGCCGGCTGCTCGTAGCGCAGACGTACGGCATCGGTACCGTCCGGCACGGACAGCCGTACCCGACCGGTGTCGATCTCGGCGCTGAGACCGAAGGTCGCCGGGGCGTAGCCGAACCGCCCGTAGATCGCGGGCTCGGACGCGGTGAGCACCGCCAGCGGCTCGCCCCACGCCCGTACGTCGTCCAGCTGCCGCCGCATCATCGACGTCAGAATGCCGCGCCGGCGGTGCGTGGCGGCCACGCCGACCATCGTGACGCCCGCCGCGGGCACCGAAGCGCCGCCCGGCACGGTCACCCGGAAGGCGAACGCCCCCGCCGAACCCACACACCGGTCCCCGTCCCACGCCCCCAGCGAACGGTCGAAGTCGGCGAGCTCGCGCCACAACTCCCGCTCCTCGGCCGACTCCTCACCACCGCCGAAGGCGCGCAGCAGGTTGCCGTACCACTGATCCCAGTCGTCCTGCCGCAGCACCCGCAGGTCGGTCGCCCCGTCGGGCAAGTCAGTCGCCATGAACCATGCGTACCAGGGCAAGGCGGGACGAGCGAACGAATTTCTCCATGCCCGCAGCGCAACGGCTTTCCGTGAAGTTCACTGTGAAGTTCAACCTCGGACGGGGGACAAGTGGGACCTCCCGTGCCAAGCAGCTGGTCCGATGGATAGGGTCCCGAACTAATGGCAGCAGGACGAGAGCGGCGCGCGGCGGCCGATACGTTCACGGCCCGGTTGAAGATGCAGTGGCACCGGGCCCGCGTCGGTGTGCGCAGATCCGCTGTGGACTACTTCCGCGGGGACGGCTCGGACTGGATCGCGCTGGCCGGACTGTTCCTCACCGTCCCGCTGATCGCGGCCACGACGCTCGCCAACTCCGTGTGGTGCTCGCCGGCCGCGCTGGTCCTGCCGATCGTCGCGGGCGGCCTGCTGCTGCGCCCGGCGAGCCTGCTGGGCCTGTACGCGGCCGCGGCCACGGCCCTGATCGTGGAGTCGGTGAAGCTGGGCCCCTACACGGAGGGTCCCTCCCGGGTCACGCCGGGCGTGGTCCTGGTCGTCGCCGCCTGCGGTTTCGTAGGACTGCTGATCGCCCAGTTCCGCAGCCGGGTCGGTGTGCCCTGGCGGCGCGGCGGCACCATGCTGTTCGACCTGCGCGAACGCATCCGTGTGCAGAGCAAGCTGCCGAAGCTGCCGCGCGGCTGGCACCGCGAGATGGCGCTGCGCCCCGCCGGCGGCCAGTCCTTCTCGGGTGACTTCGTGGTCGCGGCCCGTACGAACGGCGGCCGCACCCTGGAGGTCGTGCTCACCGACGTCTCCGGCAAGGGCATGGACGCGGGCTCACGCGCTCTGCTGCTGTCGGGCGCCTTCGGCGGCCTGCTCGGCTCGCTCCCCCCGCACTCCTTCCTCCCGGCCGCGAACGGCTACCTCCTGCGCCAGGACTGGGACGAGGGCTTCGCGACCTCCATCCACCTGGTCCTGGACCTGGACTCCGGCGACTACGAGCTCTACTCCGCCGGGCACCCGCCGGGCCTCCAGCTCAGCGCGGGCAGCGGCCGCTGGGAGGAGAAGGCCGCCGAGGGCCCGCTCCTCGGTGTGTACGACGGCGCCCAGTTCGACCCCGTGAAGGGCTCCCTGCGCGCCGGCGACGTCCTGATGCTGTTCACCGACGGCCTCGTCGAGACCTCCGACCGCGACATCGTCGAGGGCATCGACCGGCTCACCGGCGAGGCCGACCGCTATGTGGCCGGCGGCTTCCAGGGAGCCGCCTGGCACCTCATCGAGGCGGTGGCGAAGGACGTCAACGACGACCGGGCGCTGCTGCTGGTCTGCCGCGAGGGCCCGACCGCGGCCGCCATCCGCTGAAAAGCCGCTGAAAGGCCGCCGAAGGGCCTTGGAAAGGCGCCCATGCTGACTGTCTCCGAGGTCGAGGCCCTGGCCCGGGCGGCGCACGAGGGACAGACCGACAAGGCCGGGCGGCCGTACGCCGAGCACCTGAGGGCCGTCGCGGACGGCGTGCGCGAGCGCGGCGGGGACGACGAGCAGATCGCGGCGGCCTGGCTGCACGACTCGGTCGAGGACGACGCGCTGTCCGCACAGTGGCTGCACGAGGCCGCGCTGACCGGCCGTACGAAGGACATCGTGCTCGCCGTCACCAAGCGGAAGGGTGAGGAGCCGACGGCATACGCGCGGCGCATCCTCGCCGCCCCCGGGGCGTTGCTGGTGAAGGAGGCGGACCTGGCGCACAACGCGGACCCGGCGCGCCTGGCGGTCCTCGACGAGGCCACCCGCACACGACTGACCGAGAAGTACGCGCGGATGCGCGCACTTCTCGGCCTCATGGAACCGAACCGGACGGCCGACTCGGACCGGGACAGTCCTAAGCAGCCTTGACGAAGTCCGGTGCGGTATCGCGCCCCGTAAGGGGCGCGGGGCTGTGTCGATATGCGGCTCCGCCGCGTGGGCGCGACCAGCCCCCACCAGCCCGCGGGTTCGTCATCGCGCTTCCAGCGGAGCGCTTAGGCGCTGACCTTCTCGCGCACGTTCCCGTCCTTCTCGCTCTGTTCCTTCTTCTCGCGCTCGCGGGCCAGTGCGGCCGCGTCCCGCTTGAAGGCCCACGCCATCTTCGGCTCCATCGCGAACCGGAACACCCGCTGCACGGGCGGCGTGCACAACAGCGTCACGGCCGCGGCCGCGAGGACACTCACGACGATCTCGCCGAGCGGCCGGTGCAGCCAGGTGTGGTCGAACCAGCCGCGGTACTCGCCGGCCTTGATCAGGAAGCCGTGCAACAAGTAGCCGTACAGCGTGCCCGCGCCGAGCGCCGTGAACCACGTCTTCCGGCCCGGCACCCAGGCGAGGAAGCAGGCGGACAGCAGCAGCGAGCAGCCGAACAGCGCCAGTTGCATCACCGGGCCGACCCACCAGGGCGCGCCCAGTTGCTGCGCGGAGTCGCGGTGGTAGAGCCACGCGACGTTCATGCGCGGCACCGCCCACCAGCCGAAGGCCAGCGCGAACGCGAACACCGGCACGGCCAGGATCCGCACCGAACGGCGGCGCACCAGCCGGAAGTGCTCGGGCTTCAGGCACAGGCCCAGCACGAAGAACGGCAGGAACTGCAGGACGCGCTGGAGGTCCAGGTCGTCCCCGATGTTCGGCGTGACGGACGCGAGCGCGGCGACGCCGAGGGCGAGCGGCAGCGGCCAGCGCACCAGATTCCAGATCGGCGTGGTGAGCCGCCAGATGAACAGCGCGCACAGGAACCAGGTCAGATACCAGGGGTCGAGGAGGCTGATGTCCTGGTCCGGGGCGTGGTCCACGACCCGCTTGAAGAGCGGGTAGGCCGTCTCGAAGAGGATGTACGGCACGGCGACGCCGGTGACGAGCCGCTTGAGCCGGTCGGGACGCGCGTCGAAACTCCGTGAGAAGAAGCCGGAGATGACGATGAACGCCGGCATGTGGAACGCGTACACGATCATGTACGCGCCCTGCAGGATCCGGCTGTCGCCCTTCAGCGGCTCCCAGGAATGGGCCACGGCCACCAGCACGATCGCCAGGTACTTGGCGTTGTCGAAGAACGCGTCGCGCTGCTTGGGCTGTCTGCCCTGCGACCGATTGTCGGGCTTGTTCTGCTTGTTCTGCTTGTTCTGCTTGTTCTGGTCCTGCTGGACGTGCGGTGAGGGCGAGGCAGCGGGGAACATTTGAGGCACCCTAGCGTCGTCTGTGGGTTTCCGTAAAACCCTCCACGTCAATATGGCTTATCGGGTTCGGCTGCCCCGGGATTTACTGAAGTAGGCCTCCCTGCCGACGTGATGGTGCCCACAGGGCAAGGCATCCTGGGTGCGGCAGTTCCTCCCCTGATGTCGCAATTCATCCCGACGAAAGGGTGCATAAGACCAGTGGGGTAAGTGCCCGCCACCTACCTTTGCGCACAATTCGAATTCGCTGCGAACGCGTTGTGTGGGCACGGAAACGATCCCTGCAATTCCCTGTGCGGGTGCACCTTCGAATTGCTGTACGGGGTCCGTCGGGCGCCTGTCCGCGCGGGCGGGCGCGTCCTGATCGTGGCCGATGATGCGTCACGTGCCGCATACGCGGGCCGCGTTGGTGGCACGATGGTTCTGGCGGGGGTGCGCGGGGCCGGCATCCCCTGGCCGGGAGAGCGAACCGACCGAGGGTGTGATCAGTTGTGGCCATTTCACTGTCCGTGGTGCTGCTGTTGGCGATCATCCTGGTGGTGTTGATCCGGGGCGGCTCGATCAAGGCGGGTCCGGCGATCGTGGCGATCCTGTTCGGCTTTTTCCTCGCCTCGACGGGCATGGCCCCGTCAATAAACCGCTTCCTCGACTCGATAGCGGAAACGATCAACTCGATCAGCTTCTGATCGATCAGGGCGGTCCTGGAGCGATCTCGGAGCGGTCTCGGACCGATCCTGGATCTCCCGGATCGGTCCCGGATCGGTTCCGGATCGGTCCGGATCGGCCCCGTAGTGATCGGAAGCCGACCGGCGGGCCCCGGAAACGCCTCGGGGCCGGACCGAGGACTGAATCCTCGGTCCGGCCCCGGGCCGTAGAGAGCGGGCGACGGGAATCGAACCCGCGTAGCTAGTTTGGAAGACTAGGGCTCTACCATTGAGCTACGCCCGCACAGACGCGCCGCAGGTCGGACGACCGCGACACAGAGGCATCGTAGCGGGTCGTGCGCCGCCGCCGCACACTCCGTTCGCCCAGAGGAAATGCGGCAGCTCTCACTGCCTGCGTGCATGTACCCTACGTGTCGCACCAGACGGGGTGTGGCGCAGCTTGGTAGCGCGTCCGCTTTGGGAGCGGAAGGCCGTGGGTTCAAATCCCGCCACCCCGACCATCCAGCCGGATCACCACAGGTGATCGCCTTTGGGCGTGGGTAGCCGCTGCGGTTACTATGCAAGCTGCGCGCCCGTGTGTCTCACGTCTGAAGTCTCCGGGCGACGAAAATCCGCCGGACCCGTCGGGTTCCGGCAGAAACCAAGAAGTCAGCCACAAGGAGACCGAACCGTGAAGAGCGCCGTGGAGACCCTGAACCCGACTCGGGTTCGGCTCACTGTCGAGGTGCCCTTCGAGGAGCTCAAGGACAGCCTCGACGCGGCGTACAAGAAGATCAACCAGCAGGTCACGGTGAAGGGCTTCCGGAAGGGCAAGATCCCGGCGCGCGTCATCGACCAGCGGTTCGGCCGCGGTGCGGTCCTGGAGGAGGCGGTCAACGACGCGCTTCCGAAGTTCTACACGGAGGCGGTCAACGAGGCCGAGCTCAGCGTGCTGGGCCAGCCCGAGGTCGACATCACGGAGCTGAAGGACGGCGAGACGCTGAACTTCACCGCCGAGGTCGACATCCGCCCGTCCCTCGAGATCCCGGACTACTCCGGCATCGAGGTCGAGGTCGACGCCGTCGAGGTGTCGGACGAGGACATCGAGAAGTCGGTGGAGCAGCTCCGTGAGCGCTTCGCGTCGACGAGCCCCGTCGAGCGCGCCGCCCAGGACGGCGACGTCATCACCATCGACCTGGAGGCCAAGGTCGACGGCGAGGTCCTCGAGGACGGCGTCGCCGAGGGCGTCTCCTACACCATCGGCTCCGGTGAGCTGCTGGACGGCATCGACGACGCTGTGAAGGGCCTGGAGGCCGGTGGCGAGGCCACCTTCACCTCCGAGCTCAAGGGCGGCTCGGCGGCCGGCAAGGAGGCCGAGGTCACCGTCAAGGTCACCCAGGTCGCCGCGCGTGAACTGCCCGAGCTGGACGACGACTTCGCGCAGCTCGCCTCCGAGTTCGACACCCTCGACGAGCTCAAGGGCGACAGCCGCAAGCGCCTCGAGAACATGAAGCAGTACGACCAGGCCACGCAGGCCCAGGAGCGCGTCCTGGAGAAGCTGCTCGAGCTGGTCGAGGTCCCGGTCCCCGAGAAGCTGCTCGAGGACGAGATCAACACCCGTAAGCACAACCTCGAGCACCACCAGCTCGGCCAGATGGGCCTCGACCTCGCGAAGTACCTGGAGATCCAGGGCAAGACCGAGGAGGAGTTCGAGACCGAGACCCGTGAGGCCGCGGTCAAGGGCATCAAGACCCAGTTCGTGCTGGACGAGCTCGTCAAGGTGGAGAAGCTCAACGTCAACCAGGAGGAGCTCACCGAGCACCTCATGCGCCGCGCCGCTTCCTCCGGCATGTCCCCCGACCAGTTCGCCCAGGCGGTCGTCGAGGGCGGCCAGGTTCCGCTGCTCGTCGGCGAGGTCGCCCGCGGCAAGGCCCTGGCCCTGGTCGTAGAGGCCGCCACGGTCAAGGACACCAACGGCGAGGTCATCGACCTGGACGAGGAGGAGGAGGCCGAGGAGGCCACCGCCGAGACGCCCGAGGCCGAGGCCGAGGCCGAGGTCGAGGAGAAGCCCGAGGCCTGAGCCTCGCGCCGCTTCTGACGCAGTACGACGGGCCCTGGGGGGCGTTTCACCCCAGGGCCCGTTGTCTTACCCGGGGGCGCGGGGCTGTGACATCGTGCGGCTCCGCTGTGACATCGTGCGGCTCCGCCGCGTGGGCGCGACCAGCCGCGACGCACCCGCAGCCGCCCACCGCCGAAAGTCCCGACGGCGCCTCGAATTCCGCCCCACCCCACGGAGTGACCTGCGCTCACAGCGAACAGTTCCTTTTGCGGGATTCCCCGAAGGGACCCGCGCGTTAGGGTCCATGAGTACGAGGGCAGGGGAGTCCCCGGAAACGGCCGGACGGCCCCGAGCCCCGGCAGAACACGTGAGACGGCCCGGCGCCGTCGTAAGACGAGCAGGTGGATACGTGACGAATCTGATGCCCTCCGCCGCCGGCGAGCCTTCCATCGGTGGTGGCCTCGGCGACCAGGTCTACAACCGGCTGCTCGGCGAGCGGATCATCTTCCTCGGCCAGCCGGTCGACGACGACATCGCGAACAAGATCACTGCACAGCTGCTGCTCCTTGCCGCCGACCCGGACAAGGACATTTACCTGTACATCAACAGCCCGGGCGGTTCGATCACGGCCGGCATGGCGATCTACGACACCATGCAGTTCATCAAGAACGACGTGGTGACCATCGCCATGGGTCTCGCGGCCTCGATGGGTCAGTTCCTGCTCAGCGCGGGCACGCCCGGCAAGCGCTTCGCGCTGCCGAACGCCGAGATCCTGATCCACCAGCCCTCCGCCGGCCTGGCCGGCTCGGCCTCGGACATCAAGATCCACGCCGAGCGGCTGCTGCACACCAAGAAGCGCATGGCGGAGCTCACCTCCCAGCACACCGGCCAGACGGTCGAGCAGGTCACCCGCGACTCGGACCGCGACCGCTGGTTCGACGCCTTCGAAGCCAAGGAATACGGCCTCATCGACGACGTGATCCCCACGGCCGCCGGCATGCCGGGCGGCGGCGGTACCGGGGCGGCCTAGCAAGGGCCCGTGCGGGCCTGTAGGGCCCGACCAAGGCCCCGGGTCCCGGACGGCCCCGCCGACAGGGACCAGGCCCTCCACAGGGCCGTACGCGCCTCCTCCAGCCCCCAGCCACCGCCCCAGCCCCTCTCAGGAGACACCGTGAACGACTTCCCCGGCAGCGGCATCTACGACCGTACGCGCGCCGAGTACACCGGCCCCACGGCCGAGTCCCGCTACGTCATCCCGCGCTTCGTGGAGCGCACCTCCCAGGGCATCCGCGAGTACGACCCGTACGCGAAGCTCTTCGAGGAGCGCGTGATCTTCCTCGGCGTCCAGATCGACGACGCCTCCGCCAACGACGTCATGGCGCAGCTGCTGTGCCTGGAGTCGATGGACCCCGACCGCGACATCTCGGTCTACATCAACAGCCCCGGCGGCTCCTTCACCGCGCTGACCGCGATTTACGACACGATGCAGTTCGTGAAGCCGGACATCCAGACGGTCTGCATGGGCCAGGCGGCGTCCGCCGCCGCGATCCTTCTCGCGGCCGGTACGCCGGGCAAGCGCATGGCGCTGCCCAACGCGCGCGTGCTGATCCACCAGCCGTACAGCGAGACCGGCCGCGGCCAGGTCTCGGACCTCGAGATCGCCGCGAACGAAATCCTCCGGATGCGCGCGCAGCTGGAGGAGATGCTGGCCAAGCACTCCACCACGCCGATCGAGAAGATCCGCGAGGACATCGAGCGCGACAAGATCCTCACGGCCGAGGACGCGCTCTCGTACGGCCTGATCGACCAGATCATCTCCACCCGGAAGATGAACAACGCCAACGTCCGCTGACGCGGAGGCGTATCGTCTGCCGCCCCTCGGCAGGGTTCTTCGATGTGCGCGACAAGGTGCACGACAAAGTGAACCCTGCCAAGGGGGGCCCGAACGGGGGGCCGGGCAAGGTACCGTCGGACATAAGGCAGCACCAGGAGCCGCTGGACTCGTAAGCGTCCAGGCGTCTCCCAGGCGAAGGGGAAGCACACCGTGGCACGCATCGGTGACGGCGGCGATCTGCTCAAGTGCTCGTTCTGCGGCAAGAGCCAGAAGCAGGTCAAGAAGCTCATCGCAGGCCCCGGTGTGTACATCTGCGACGAGTGCATCGATCTCTGCAACGAGATCATCGAGGAAGAGCTCGCGGAGACCAGCGAGGTGCGCTGGGAGGAACTCCCGAAGCCCCGTGAGATCTACGAGTTCCTCGAGGGCTATGTGGTCGGCCAGGAGGCGGCCAAGAAGGCGCTCTCCGTCGCGGTGTACAACCACTACAAGCGGGTCCAGGCCGGCGAGAACGGCGGCGGTCAAAGCCGCGAGGACGCCATCGAGTTGGCGAAGTCCAACATCCTTCTGCTGGGCCCCACGGGCTCCGGCAAGACGCTCCTCGCCCAGACCCTCGCGCGCATGCTGAACGTCCCGTTCGCCATCGCCGACGCGACGGCGCTGACGGAGGCGGGGTATGTCGGCGAGGACGTCGAGAACATCCTGCTCAAGCTGATCCAGGCGGCCGACTACGACGTCAAGAAGGCCGAGACCGGGATCATCTACATCGACGAGATCGACAAGGTCGCGCGGAAGAGTGAAAACCCGTCGATCACGCGTGACGTGAGCGGCGAGGGCGTGCAGCAGGCGCTGCTGAAGATCCTGGAGGGCACGACGGCCTCGGTCCCGCCGCAGGGCGGCCGTAAGCACCCGCACCAGGAGTTCATCCAGATCGACACGACGAACGTCCTGTTCATCGTGGGCGGCGCCTTCGCGGGCCTGGAGAAGCTCATCGAGTCCCGGGCCGGCGCCAAGGGCATCGGCTTCGGCGCGACGATCCGCTCCAAGCGCGAGCTGGAGGCCAAGGACCAGTTCGAGGACGTCATGCCCGAGGACCTGGTCAAGTTCGGCATGATCCCCGAGTTCATCGGCCGCCTCCCGGTCATCACGTCGGTCCACAACCTCGACCGCGAGGCACTCCTGCAGATCCTGATCGAGCCCCGCAACGCGCTCGTGAAGCAGTACCAGCGCCTCTTCGAACTCGACGGCGTGGAGCTGGACTTCGAGCGTGAGGCCCTGGAGGCCATCGCCGACCAGGCCATCCTCCGCCAGACCGGCGCGCGCGGCCTGCGCGCCATCATGGAGGAAGTCCTCATGTCCGTGATGTACGAGGTCCCCTCCCGCAAGGATGTGGCCCGCGTCGTCATCACGGCGGACGTCGTTCACTCGAACGTGAACCCGACCCTGATCCCGCGGGACGCCCGCGGCCGCGGCTCGGGCGAGCAGAAGACGGCGTAACCGCCGCACGCACATGGTGAAGGGGCCCCGGTCAACCGACCGGGGCCCCTTCACCGTTGCTGCGCTCTACGACGTCAGGCCTTGACGCGTACTTCCTTGCGGAACTTGGTCGTCAGGTCGGCCGCGCTCGTCAGGTCGGCGGCCTTGCCGGACATCGCGTCCGCCAGGTCGATGTGAATGACGACGCCCAGCGTGCTGTGGTCCGCCCAGATGCACACCGGCATGCTGATCTCGCTCGGCCCGGACCCCGCGTCGGACGACGACTCGTCGTCCTTGACCTTGGTCTCCTGGCACTTGAGGACCGCACCGTCGAGACCGCTCGGCGTGAACGCCTTCGGGCTGCCGACGACCTCGCCGTCGTCGGCGGTCGCGTTCTTCTTCATCTCGGAGAACATCCCGTCGACGACCGCCTCCGGGTCCTCGATGTCGCCGTACACGCCCATGAAGTTGATCATCTTCATGGCGAGGTAGTTGGTCTCGTCCCCCGACTGGTAACCGGCGTGCACGTCCTTGGCGTTCTTCACGCCGTGCTTCTCGGCGTCCTTGACGTCGCTCTCGTCGAAGCCGCCGCTGTCGACGCTGTCGGACTTCTTGTAATCGGTGAGCACCGTCGCCGGCGTGGTCAGCTTGTGCGCGCCGTCGTCGGCGACGTCCGAGCCGCCGCCCCCGCCGATCACGAAGTACGCGCCCACCGCGATCGCGGCCACGACCGCCACCGCGCCGAGGATGATCGCCGTCGTTTTCTTGCCGCCGCCGGGAGCGGGCGGCTGCGGGACGCCGTAGGGCTGCTGCCCGTACGGCGGCTGCTGGCCGTACGGGTTCGGCTGGGGCGGCACGCCCTGCGGGGCCTGCGGCGGGTAGCCGTAGCCGGGCTGGGCGGGGGGCGGAGTCTGCTGGGGGTAGCCGTAGCCGGGCTGGGGGGCCTGCGGCTGCTGGCCGTAGGGGCCCGGCTGACCGTACGGTCCGGGCTGCTGGGGCTGCCCGCCGTACGGGCCCGGCTGGTTGTGACTCATTACTGGGTTCCCCTCCAGAGCTTATGTGTTCCTGACATCCTGGCTCAGACACAGCCGACTCATTGCATCGGGGCCCCCACCGTTACAGAACAAACGTGTTTCGGGACTGCCCCGTGACACCTCTAAACTGGCCCCGTGACCGAGAACGCTCAGCAGCAGCCACCAGCGCCCAACACCGAACTGCCGACCCAGTACGCGCCGGCCGATGTAGAGGGGCCGCTGTACGAGCGCTGGGTAGAGCGCGGTTACTTCGAGGCGGACGCGAAGAGCGACAAGCCTCCGTACACCGTCGTCATCCCGCCGCCGAACGTCACGGGCAGCCTGCACCTCGGGCACGCGTTCGAGCACACGCTCATCGACGCCCTCACGCGCCGCAAGCGCATGCAGGGTTACGAGACGCTGTGGCAGCCCGGCATGGACCACGCCGGCATCGCCACGCAGAACGTCGTCGAGCGTGAGCTCGGCAAGGAGGGCAAGTCCCGGCACGACCTCGGCCGTGACGCGTTCGTCGAGCGCGTCTGGCAGTGGAAGGCCGAGTCCGGCGGGCAGATTTCCGGCCAGATGCGGCGCCTGGGCGATGGTGTCGCGTGGTCCCGTGAGCGCTTCACCATGGACGAGGGTCTCTCCCAGGCCGTCCAGACCATCTTCAAGCGGCTCTACGACGACGAGCTGATCTACCGCGCCGAGCGCATCATCAACTGGTGTCCGCGCTGTCTCACCGCGATCTCCGACATCGAGGTCGAGTACCAGGACGACGACGGCGAGCTGGTCTCGCTGAAGTACGGCGACGGTGACGAGACGCTCGTCGTCGCGACCACGCGTGCCGAGACGATGCTCGGCGACACCGCGGTCGCGGTCCACCCGGACGACGAGCGCTACAAGCACCTGGTCGGCAAGCTCATCAGGCTGCCGCTCACCGACCGCTCCATCCCCGTCGTCGCCGACGAGCACGTCGACCCCGAGTTCGGCACGGGCGCCGTCAAGGTCACCCCGGCCCACGACCCGAACGACTTCGAGATCGGCCGGCGCCACGACCTGCCGTCCATCACGGTCATGGACGAGCACGCCGTCATCACCGTTCACGGCCCCTTCCAGGGACTGGACCGCTTTGAGGCCCGGTCGGCGATCGTCGCCGCGCTGCGCGCCGAGGGCCGGATCGTCGCCGAGAAGCGGCCGTACGTCCACTCCGTCGGCCACTGCTCGCGCTGCAAGACCACCGTCGAGCCGCGCCTTTCCATGCAGTGGTGGGTCAAGGTCGGCCCGCTCGCCAAGGCCGCCGGTGACGCGGTCCGCGAGGGCAAGGTCAAGATCCACCCGCAGGAGATGGAGAAGCGGTACTTCGACTGGGTCGACAACCTCCACGACTGGTGCATCTCGCGTCAGCTGTGGTGGGGTCACCGGATCCCGGTCTGGTACGGCCCGAACGGCGAGGTCGTCTGCGTCGGTCCCGACGAGGAGCCCCCGACCGGCGAGGGCTGGCGTCAGGACACCGACGTCCTCGACACCTGGTTCTCCTCCGGCCTGTGGCCGTTCTCCACGCTGGGCTGGCCCGAACAGACCGAGAGCCTCGCGAAGTTCTACCCGAACTCCGTCCTGGTCACCGGCTACGACATCCTCTTCTTCTGGGTCGCCCGGATGATGATGTTCGGCCTGTACGCGATGGACGGCACCCCGCCGTTCCACACCATCGCCCTGCACGGCATGGTCCGCGACCAGTTCGGCAAGAAGATGTCGAAGTCCTTCGGCAACGCGGTCAACCCGCTGGACTGGATGGACAAGTACGGCTCGGACGCGCTGCGTTTCACGCTCGCCCGTGGTGCGAACCCCGGCGTCGACGTCCCGATCGGCGAGGACTGGGTCCAGGGCTCCCGCAACTTCGCCAACAAGATCTGGAACGCCACGCGCTTCGCCCTGATGAACGGCGCGACGGTCGAGGGCCCGCTGCCGGAGGCGTCCGCCCTGTCGGCGACGGACCGCTGGATCCTCTCCCGCCTGAACTCGGTCGTCGCCGAAGTCGACGCGCTCTACGAGGACTTCCAGTTCGCCAAGTTGTCGGACGCCCTCTTCCACTTCGCCTGGGACGAGGTCTTCGACTGGTACGTCGAGCTCTCCAAGACGACGTTCATGGCCGGCGGCGAGCCCGCGAAGGTTTCGGGCCGCGTCCTCGGCGAGGTCCTCGACGTCACCCTGAAGCTGCTGCACCCGATCGTTCCGTTCGTCACGGAGACCCTCTGGACGACGCTGACCGGCGGTGAGTCGGTCGTCATCGCCGAGTGGCCGAAGGACAGTGACTTCCGGGACGCGGCCGCCGAGAAGGAGATCGAGACCCTCCAGTCGGTCATCACCGAGGTCCGCCGCTTCCGCGCCGACCAGGGCCTCCAGCCCGGCCAGCGGGTTCCGGCGCGGCTGAGCCTCGACGGCACGGCGCTGGCGCCCCACGAGGCCGCCATCCGCCAGCTCCTCCGCCTCCAGCCGGAGGGCGACGCCTTCTCGGCGACGGCGACCCTGCCGGTCGCGGGCGCCACGGTCGCCCTCGACCTCTCCGGCACGATCGACGTGGCGGCGGAGCGCAAGCGCCTCGCCAAGGATCTGGCCGCCGCCGAGAAGGAGAAGGCCCAGGCGAACGCCAAGCTCGGCAACGAGGCGTTCCTCGCGAAGGCGCCGGACAACGTGGTCGAGAAGATCCGCACCCGCCTCGCCAAGGCGGACGAGGACATCGCCCGCATCCAGGCGCAGCTGGAGCGGTTGCCGCAGGCGTAAGCGCGGTTCGTACGTCCTTGAAGGCCCCCGGAACCCGAGGTTCCGGGGGCCTTCGCATGCGCATCGGCGCCCGCAGCCGCGTCTGTCACTGGTCGTCCGTAGACTGGCTTCGTGAGTGAGCTCCCCCCAGACAGCAGCGAGCAGCCCGACCCGCTCGACCCCTTCGAGGAGATCGTCGAGGCCGAGACCGAGCGTGACCCCGATCTCGCGGTGATCGAGGCCGGCAGCCGTACCCTGCGGACGCAGGGCGGGCCGCCGCAGGCCGACGTGCCGGGGCGGCCGGAGGACCCCGAGGTCGACAAGGCCCTGCGCGAGGTCGAGACGGAGCTGGCGACGCGCTGGGGCGAGACCAAGCTGGAGCCGTCCGTCAGCCGGATCTCCGCGCTGATGGATGTGCTGGGGGACCCGCAGCGGGCGTATCCGTCCATCCACATCACGGGGACGAACGGCAAGACCTCCACCGCCCGCATGATCGAGGCCCTCCTCGGCGCCTTCGAGCTGCGCACCGGGCGGTACACCTCGCCGCACGTGCAGTCGATCACCGAGCGGATCAGCCTGGACGGCGGGCCGATCCCCGCCGAGCGGTTCGTGGAGACGTACAACGACATCAAGCCGTACGTCGAGATGGTCGACGCACAGCAGGAGTACCGGCTGTCCTTCTTCGAGGTGCTGACCGGCATGGCGTACGCCGCCTTCGCGGACGCGCCCGTCGATGTCGCCGTCGTGGAGGTGGGCATGGGAGGCAGTTGGGACGCCACGAATGTCATCGACGCGGACGTCGCCGTCGTGACTCCCATCGACCTCGACCACACCGACCGGCTCGGTGAGACGCACGGCGAGATCGCCACCGAGAAGGCCGGCATCATCAAGCAGGGCGCGACGGTCATCCTGGCCCAGCAGCCGGTCGAGGCGGCGCAGGTACTGCTGAAGAAGGCCGTCGAGGTGGACGCCACCGTGGCCCGGGAGGGCCTGGAGTTCGGCGTCGTGGCGCGGCAGGTCGCCGTCGGCGGGCAGCTGCTCACCCTGCGCGGGCTGGGCGGCGAGTACAACGACGTCTATCTTCCCCTGCACGGCGCCCACCAGGCGCACAACGCGGCCGTCGCGCTCGCCGCCGTCGAGGCCTTCTTCGGCGTGGGCGCCCAGCGGGCGGAGACGCTGGACCCGGACACGGTCCGCAAGGCCTTCGCGGCCGTCACCTCGCCGGGGCGGCTCGAGATCGTACGGACGTCGCCCACCGTCGTCCTGGACGCCGCGCACAACCCGGCGGGCGCGCGGGTCACGGCGGAGGCGATCGAGGAGGCCTTCGACTTCAGCCGGCTGATCGGCGTGGTCGGGGCCAGCGGCGACAAGAACGTGCGGGGGCTCCTCGAGGCCTTCGAGCCGATCTTCGCGGAGATCGTCGTCACCCAGAACTCCAGCCACCGCGCGATGGACGCCGACGAGCTCGCCGCGATCGCCGTCGAGGTGTTCGGCGACGACCGCGTCCAGGTCGAGCCGCAGCTGCCCGACGCGCTGGAGGCCGCGATCACGCTGGCCGAGGAGGAGGGCGAGTTCGCCGGTGGTGGCGTGCTCGTCACCGGCTCCGTCATCACCGTCGGCGAGGCCCGACTGCTGCTCCTGGGAAGGGGCTGACTTCTTCCGTGCGTACGCTCTGTTCCTCGACCCTGATCGGCGAGGTCTTCGTCATCGGCTTCGCCGCGCTGGTCGCGATGAAGGACCCCGACCTGTCCATGTCGACGGTATGGACGGTCAGCGGCATCGCGATGTTCCTGTGCGTGGTGCTGTGCGGCATGGTGACCCGGCCGGGCGGCGTCGCCCTGGGCTGGGCGCTGCAGATCGCGCTGATCGCCTCCGGCTTCGTCGTCCCGACGATGTTCTTCCTGGGGGCGCTGTTCGCGGCGCTGTGGTGGGCCTCGGTGCACTTCGGCCGGAAGATCGACGAGGCGAAGGCGAGATTCGCGGCGCAGGCGGACGCCGCCCAGGCTGACGCTGCGTAACGGGCGCACAAACACGCCCTGTAACCTCATCCCCCCGCACACCTGTCAGTAAGAAGGAGCCCTCCAGTGACCCAGCGCACCCTCGTCCTGCTCAAGCCCGACGCCGTCCGTCGTGGCCTGACCGGCGAGATCATCAGCCGTATCGAGCGCAAGGCCGGCTGGCAGATCACCGCGCTGGAGCTGCGCACCCTGGACCAGGACACGCTGGAGCAGCACTACGGCGAGCACAAGGGCAAGCCCTTCTACGAGCCGCTGGTGGAGTTCATGTCGTCCGGCCCGGTCGTGGCGCTCATCGTCGAGGGCGAGCGGGTCATCGAGGGCGTGCGGGCGCTGGCCGGTCCGACCGACCCGATCGCCGCGGCTCCCGGCTCCATCCGGGGCGACTTCGGGGTGATTGTCCGCGAGAACCTGATTCACGCCTCCGACTCCGAGGAGTCCGCCGAGCGCGAAGTGAAGATCTTCTTCCCGGGCCGTGTCTGAGCGAATTTTTCGCGGATTTTTCTGAGGGACCGTCACTTCCCTCGCATCGCCTGACCTGGGACGGCCGTACATTTTCGGCCGTCCTTCGGTATATGCGTGCCGATCGGGGGAACGTGTGCCTCCGTTGGGCCGTCTCCACAAGCGAGGCGACCCGGCATCTGCTGACAATGGCGAAGACCCTCGCGCAGTGTTCGTGCAGGCGCGTCTACGATGGAAGCCTTCACGTCACAGCACCCACCTCGCCGACCTGAAAAGCCCTCAAAAGCCAGCGGGAAGGCCAGTCGAATCCTGATGGGGAACTCAATGTCGTTCATCGGCCGTGACATGGCTGTCGACCTCGGGACCGCCAACACGCTGGTGTACGTCAGGGGTCGCGGGATCGTACTCAACGAGCCGTCCGTCGTCGCGATCAACACCAACACCGGTGGCATCCTCGCGGTCGGCGCCGAAGCGAAGAAGATGATCGGGCGCACGCCCGGCAACATCGTTGCCGTCCGTCCTTTGAAGGACGGCGTGATCGCCGACTTCGAGATCACCGAGCGGATGCTCCGCTACTTCATTCTGAAGATTCACAAGCGGCGGTATCTGGCTCGTCCGCGGGTCGTCGTCTGTGTGCCGTCGGGCATCACGGGCGTCGAGCGCCGCGCCGTCATCGAGGCGTCGACCCAGGCCGGCGCCCGTCAGGTGCACATCATCGAGGAGCCCATGGCGGCCGCCATCGGCTCCGGCCTGCCGGTCCACGAGGCCACGGGCAACATGGTGGTGGACATCGGCGGCGGCACCACGGAGGTCGCGGTCATCTCGCTCGGCGGCATCGTCACCGCCCAGTCCATCCGCGTCGCGGGCGACGAGCTGGACAACGCGATCATCCAGCACATCAAGAAGGAGTACTCGCTCCTCCTGGGTGAGCGCACGGCCGAGCAGATCAAGATCACGATCGGTTCGGCGTACGACCTCGACGCTGACGAACACACCGAAATCCGCGGCCGGGACCTCGTCTCCGGGCTGCCGAAGACCGTCGTCATCTCCGCGGCGGAGGTCCGCAAGGCGATCGAGGAGCCGGTCAACGCGATCGTCGACGCGGTCAAGACGACCCTCGACAAGTGCCCGCCGGAGCTCTCCGGCGACATCATGGACCGCGGGATCGTCCTCACCGGCGGCGGAGCCCTGCTGCGCGGTCTGGACGAGCGGTTGCGTCGTGAGACCGGCATGCCGATCCACATCGCCGAGGATCCGCTGGACAGCGTGGCGCTCGGCTCCGGCAAGTGCGTCGAGGAGTTCGAGGCGCTCCAGCAGGTTCTGGACGCCGCGCCGCGCAGATGACGTAACTCTTCGATTCCGCCGTACGAGACGATCTCGCCTCGTGCGGCGGATCGTTGATCGTGCGGCGGATCGTTGATATCGAGGCATAAGCTCCGAATCCATAAGCTCCACGCCCATAAACTCCAACCCCCATAAACACCTGCACGTCATAGACACCTGCACGTACGTAGACACCTGCACGAACATCTATGAGGAAGGCACGGCCGCCGCACGTGAGGGACACACGAGAGAGCCGGCTGCTCCTGGTGCTGCTGATCGCCATCGCGTTCGCACTGATCACGGTGGACATCCGCGGCGGGGAGGACTCCCCGGTCGACGGTGCCCGACAGGCCGCGGCCGCGGTCTTCGGCCCGATCGAGGACGGGGTGTCGTCGGCGGTCGCCCCGGTCGGTAACGCGGTCTCCGCGGTGCGCGACTCGGACGAGCGCCACGACCGGCTCGCCGTTCTGGAGAAGGAGAACGCGGCTCTCAAGGCAAAGCTCGGCAGCGACGACCGCAACGCCAGCCGCCTCAAACAGCTCGACAAGATGCTGAAGATCGCGGGCCAGGGCCAATACGGCATCAAGGGCGCCCAGGTCATCGCGATAGGAGCGGCCCAGGGCTTCTCCTGGACCGTCACCATCGACGTCGGGGCCAACGACGGCATCACCCGCGACATGACCGTCCTGAACGGCGACGGTCTGGTCGGCCGCGTCACCACCGTCGGCCCGAACACCGCGACCGTTCTCCTCGCCAACGACCCCGACTTCACCGTCGGCACCCGCATGGAGTCCACCGACGAGCTCGGCTTCGCCTCCGGGCAGGGCGACCGTCCGCTGCGCGTGGAACTGCTCAACGGCAAGGCGGAGGTGAAGAAGGGCGACCGTCTGGTCACCTTCGGCTCGCAGGCCGACAAACCCTTCGTGCCGGGCGTCCCGGTCGGCGTGGTCTCCCGCGTCGACCCCTCCGGCGGCGACCTCACCCGCACCCTCTACGTCACGCCGTACGTCAGCTTCACCAAGCTCGACATCGTCGGCGTCGTCGTCCAGGCCCCGACAAAGGATCCGCGCGACACGGTGCTCCCGCAGAAGCCCAAGCCGACCCCCACGCCGACGGTCACCATCACCATCACCCCGTCCGCGAACGCGCCCCTCGACGGCGAAGACCAGCAGCAGTAGGAGCTGAATCCCATGCGCGTCAACCGGATCCTGCTCTCCACGGCGCTGATCGTCGTCGCCCTGGTGCTCCAGGTGAGCGTCCTCGCCCGCCTCCATCTCCCGGGCGCCGTCCCCGACCTGCTGCTGCTCGGCGTCCTGGGCCTGGCCATGGTCTACGGCCATGTCGGCGGCGCCCTCGTCGGCTTCGGCGCCGGCCTGCTCGCCGACCTCGCCCCGCCCGCCGACCACGCCGCCGGGCGCTACGCCCTGGTGCTGTGCGTCATCGGCTACCTCGCCGGGCTCGCCAAACCGGAGAGCGGCAGACTGAAGTCGGCCACCGGCCCGATGGTCGTGGTGGTCGCCGCCGCGATCGGCTCCACGCTGCTGTACGCCCTCGTCGGCACCCTTGTCGGCGACACGGCCGCCCGCCATGTCGGCCTCGGCAGCCTGCTGTTCACCGCCGCCCTGTACGACCTGCTGCTCGCCCCGTTCGTCGTCCCCGGCATCATGTGGCTGGCCCGGCGCGCCGAGAACGATCCGCTGTCCGAGGCCAACTCGGCCGCCAAGGGGACCGACATCTCCTCCGGCTGGCTCTCCGCCGGCACGGGCCTGCGCGTCGGCGGCCCGCGGAGCGGACTGCGGGTGAAGGCGGCCCGGGCCCGAAGCGCGCGGGCCGGCCGCATCAAGGGGGTCAAGCGGCTGTGACCAGGCGGGAGTTGGCCGCAGGCCTCACAGGTCCGTCGTATATGACACGTACGACACGTACTCGAACTGAGAGGGGGAGGCAGCCGCTGTGACCAACATTCCGGAGACCGGACGGACCCCACGGGTCCAGATCCGCCTCGTCGTCATCCAGATCCTCGTCCTCTCCCTGCTCGGCACCCTCGGTGGCCGTCTGTGGTACCTCCAGATCCGTGAGGGCGCGGCGTACGCCAAGGAGGCCTCCGGCAACCACGTCCAGCAGGTCGTCGAGCCCGCGGTGCGCGGTTCGATCCTGGACGCGCGCGGAGTGCCCCTCGCCGACAACGAGACCCGGCTCGTGGTCTCCGCCTCCCGTACCGACCTGCTGAAGCAGAAGGACGACGGCAAGGCGGTCCTCACCAAGCTCGCCGGCGTCCTCGGCATGGACCCCACGGAGGTCTTGCAGAAGGTCCGGCTGTGCGACGCACAGACACCCCAGCCGTGCTGGAACGGCTCGCCCTACCAGCCGATCCCCATCACCGACGAGGCCACCGCCAAGCAGGCCCTCCAGATCCGCGAGCGCGCCGAGGACTTCCCCGGCATCACCGCCGAGCCGGAGGCCGTGCGCCGCTACCCCGCCCCCGGCAAGTCCAACACCGCCCAGGTCCTCGGCTACCTCTCGCCCGTCACCGACGACGAGATCACCCAGGCCCAGAACAGCGACTCGCCCTACCTGCGCTCCGACCAGGTCGGCCGCAGCGGCCTGGAGCGCGAGTACGACAAGGAGCTGCGCGGCAAGGCCGGCGTCACCCGCTACGAGGTCGACAACCTCGGCCGCGTCATCGGCCAGGCCGAGGCCGACCCCGCCGAGTCCGGCTCCAACCTCGTCACCAGCATCGACTCCCGCGTCCAGCGGGTCGCCGAGTACGAGTTGAACGACGCGATGAAGAAGGCCCGCCAGCAGTACGACAAGATCACCGGCGAGAACTACAAGGCCGACTCCGGCGCGGTCGTGGTGATGGAGGCCAAGACGGGCCGGATCGTGGCCATGGCGTCCGCCCCGACGTACGACCCGAACGTCTGGGTCGGCGGCATCTCCGCCAAGGACTACAAGCAGCTCACCGGCAAGAACTCCGACTACCCGCTGCTCAACAGGGCCATACAGGGTCAGTCCGCGCCGGGCTCCACCTTCAAGGTGGTCTCCACGGCCGCCGCCGTCCAGGCCGGCTACGAGTGGGACGGCGGCTACCCCTGCACCAGCTCCTACTCGGTCGGCAGCCAGGTCTTCAAGAACTTCGAGGGGGAGAGCTTCGGCCCCATCTCCCTCGGCCGCGCCCTGGAGGTCTCCTGCGACACCGTCTTCTACGGCCTCGCGGACCGGGAGTGGAAGAAGGACGGCGGCATCAACCCGAAGAAGGGCGAGCCCAAGGACTGGTTCTTCAAGACCGCCCACCAGTTCGGCCTCGGCAAGGAGACGGGCATCGACCTGCCCAACGAGGTCACCGGCCGCGTCCCGGACCGCCAGTGGAAGGAGAACTACTGGAAGGCCAACAAGGACGCCTGGTGCAAGGCCGGCAAGAAGGACGGCTCGTACGTGGAGAAGATCGAGTACGAGAACTGCCTCGAGGGCAACAAGATGCGCGAGGGTGACGAGATCAACTACTCCATCGGTCAGGGCGACACCCTCGTCACCCCGATCCAGGAGGCCGTCATCTACTCGGCCGTGTCCAACGGCGGCACGATGTACACCCCGACCATCGGCAAGGCGATCGTCAGCGCCGACGGCAAGACCGTCCAGGAGATCAAGCCGAAGTCGAGCGGCAAGCTGCCGGTGAGCAAGGCGACCCTCAAGGGCATGAACGAGGCCTTCGCGGGCGTCGTCACCCGCGGTACCGCCGCCTGGAAGTTCGGCGGCTGGCCGCAGGACCAGATCGCGCTGCACGCCAAGACCGGTACCGCAGAGGTCTACGGCAAGCAGACCACGTCCTGGCTGGCGACGTACACCAAGGACTACACGATCATCATGACGATCTCCCAGGCCGGTACGGGCTCGGGCGCCTCCGGTGAGGCCGTGCGCAACATCTACAGCGCCATGTACGGCGTCCAGGCGGACGGCTCGATCGACAAGAAGAAGGCGCTGCTCTCCACCCCGGAGAAGAACCTGCCGAAGGTCCGCACGGACGGCACGATCGCCAACCCCAAGGTCTCCGGCGACCCGGCCAAGGACCTGCACGCCACTCCGGAGGGTACGACCGCCCCGGACGAGTCGCAGCCCGCGGCGACCACGGCCTCGCCCGGCACGGGCAACCGCGACACCCGCAGGCGACCTCGCAAGAGGGGAAGCCGGAGGATGCTCACATGACCGGCGCGAACAGCTTCTCCGTCTCCGGCTACGGGCCCAGGCGGGCCGGCTGGACCCGGGTCTTCGCCCGTGACTCGCTGGCCCGCCGGCTCGACTGGCCGATCCTGCTGGCGGGACTGGCCCTGTCCGGGATCGGCTCGCTGCTCGTCTTCTCCGCGACCCGCAACCGCACCGAGATCAACCAGGGCGACCCGTACTACTTCCTGCTCCGGCACCTGATGAACACCGGCATCGGGTTCGCCCTGATGATCGGCACGGTCTGGCTCGGCCACCGCCAGCTGCGCAACGCCGTACCGATCCTCTACGGCCTCTCGGTGCTCGGCATCCTCGCGGTGCTCACCCCGCTCGGCTCGACCGTCAACGGCGCCCACTCGTGGATCGTGCTCGGCGGCGGATTCTCGCTCCAGCCCTCGGAGTTCGTGAAGATCACGATCATCCTGGGCATGGCGATGCTGCTGGCGGCCCGGGTCGACGCGGGCGACCGGCAGTACCCCGACCACCGCACGGTCCTGCAGGCCCTGGGCCTGGCCGCCGTCCCGATGATGGTCGTGCTGCTCATGCCCGACCTCGGTTCGGTCATGGTCATGGTCATCATCGTGCTGGGCGTGCTGCTCGCCTCCGGCGCCTCCAACCGCTGGGTCTTCGGCCTGATCGGTGCGGGCACGCTCGGCGCGATCGCCGTCTGGCAGCTGCACATCCTGGACGAGTACCAGATCAACCGCTTCGCGGCCTTCGCCAACCCCGAACTCGACCCCGCGGGCGTCGGCTACAACACCAACCAGGCGCGCATCGCGATCGGCTCCGGCGGCCTGACCGGCGCGGGCCTCTTCCACGGCTCGCAGACCACCGGCCAGTTCGTGCCCGAGCAGCAGACGGACTTCGTCTTCACGGTCGCGGGTGAGGAGCTGGGCTTCGTCGGCGCCGGCCTGATCATCCTGCTGCTCGGCGTCGTGCTGTGGCGGGCCTGCCGCATCGCCCGTGAGACGACCGAGCTGTACGGCACCGTCGTCGCCGCCGGGATCGTGGCCTGGCTCGCCTTCCAGGCCTTCGAGAACGTCGGCATGACCCTCGGCATCATGCCGGTCACCGGTCTGCCACTGCCGTTCGTGTCGTACGGCGGCTCGTCGATGTTCGCGGTCTGGGTGGCCATAGGGCTGTTGCAGTCGATCCGGGTGCAGCGGCCCATGTCGGCGTAGGCCTCCGGCGGTGGGGCCGGGGCGCGTGCTGCCGGTGGGCGGGGCGTGGTGGCGCGGTGAGGACCGGTTCCACCATGCGGAGGTCCCCCGCCCCGGCGGCCCCCGATCCGGGCGTTCGTCACCTCCTGATCAGCTGGATTTTCCCTGCGATTTACCTTAGGTGCCCTCTGCCGCCCGGCCCCGACTGGCACTAGATTCAGGTCATGGCGGACACGAAGCGTGAGATCGAGCGAAAGTACGAGTCCGACGACAGTGGCCTGCCCGACCTGACCGGCGTCGCCGGGGTCGCGGCCGTCCTCGACAAGGGCGTCGCACACCTGGACGCGACCTACTACGACACGGCCGATCTGCGCCTCGCCGCGGCCTCGCTCACCCTGCGTCGCCGCACCGGCGGCTCCGACGCCGGCTGGCATCTGAAGCTCCCCGTCGCCCCCGGCGTCCGGGATGAGATCCACGCCCCGCTGTCCGACACCGTCCCGCCCACCCTCGCCTCCCTCGTCCGCTCCCGCGTCCGCGACGCCGAACTGCTGCCCGTGGTCCGGCTGCGCTCCGAGCGTGATGTGCGCGACCTCGTCGACGCGGAAGGCCGGCTGCTCGCCGAGGCAAGCGTGGACGCCGTACGCGCCGAGCGGCTCTCAGGGGGCAGCGGCAGCGCCCAGTGGACCGAGATCGAGGTGGAACTCGCCGACGGCGGTGACCCGACCTTCCTCGACACGGTGGAGAAACGGTTGCGCAAGGCGGGCGTACGACCGTCGAAGTCGGCGTCGAAGCTGGCCCGGGCACTGGCCGAGACGACTCCTCGCGGCAAGAACGGGAAGAACGGGAAGAAGCAGCGCAAGGGCGAGGAGTCGCCCGGCGAGCCCGTGACCTCCGGTGACCACGTCCTGGCGTACGTCAGGGCCCAGCGCGACGCCGTCGTCGAGCTCGACCCGGCCGTGCGCCAGGACGCGCCCGACTCCGTGCACAGCATGCGCGTCGCCACCCGCCGGATGCGCAGCGCGTTCCGCTCCTACGGCAAGGTCCTCGACCGAGGCGTCACCGACCCGATCGGCGCGGAACTGAAGTGGCTCGCCGGTGAGCTGGGCGTGGACCGCGACCGGGAGGTGCTCACCGAACGCCTGACGGCCGCCCTCGACGACCTGCCCCGCACGCTGGTCTCCGGCCCGGTCCACACCCGGCTGGACACCTGGGCGGGCGCCCGGCGCGGCGGATCGCGCAGCCGGCTGACCGGCGTCCTGGACTCCAAGCGGTATCTGACGCTGCTCGACACCCTGGACGCGCTGCTCGCCGCCCCGCCGCTGCGGAAGGCGGCCGCAGGCAAGCCCGGCAAGGTGCTCGCCAAGGCCGTACGGAAGGACTTCGGCAAGGTCTCCGTGCTGGTCGAACAGGCGCTGGAGCTGGCGCCCGGCCACGACCGCGATCTGGCCCTGCACGAGGCCCGCAAGAAGGCCAAGCGGACCCGGTACGCGGCGGAGGCGGCCGCACCGGCCCTCGGCGATCCGGCAACCGCCCTGGTCAAGTCCATGAAGTCGCTGCAGACCCTGCTCGGCGACCACCAGGACAGCGTCATGGCCCGCGGGACCCTGCGTGAGCTGTCCGCGGTGGCGCACGCGGCGGGGGAGAGCTCGTTCACGTACGGCGTGCTGTACGGACGGGAGGAGCAGCGGGCGGCGTCGGCGGAGGCGGAGCTGCCCGGGGTCTGGAAGGAGATCAGGGCCGGGGCGCTCGTCTGAGCGTGCGGGGGAGCTCTCCGGTCGCGTTAGGCTTGATGGTCACCCCTGTCTGCCTACGAAGGTTTGCGAAATGCCTGCCGAAGCCGCCGAGGCTGCCGAGTCTGTGTTCCCGCAGCTCGAAGCTCTGCTCCCGCATGTGCAGAAGCCGATCCAGTACGTCGGCGGAGAGCTCAACTCCACGGTCAAGCCGTGGGAGTCCTGCGACGTCCACTGGGCGCTCATGTACCCGGACGCGTACGAGGTCGGACTGCCCAACCAGGGCGTCATGATCCTTTACGAGGTCCTCAACGAGCAGGAGGGTGTCCTCGCCGAGCGCACGTACAGCGTGTGGCCGGACCTCGAGGCGCTGATGCGCGAGCACGGTGTCCCGCAGTTCACCGTGGACAGCCACCGCCCGGTGAAGGCCTTCGACGTGTTCGGCCTGTCCTTCTCCACCGAGCTGGGCTACACGAACATGCTCACGGCACTGGACCTCGCCGGGATCCCCCTGGAGTCGAGGGACCGGGGGCTCGACGACCCGATCGTGCTGGCCGGCGGGCACGCCGCGTTCAACCCGGAGCCGATCGCCGACTTCATCGACGCGGCGATCATCGGCGACGGCGAGCAGGCCGTGCTCGACATGACGAAGATCATCCGCGAGTGGAAGGCGGAGGGCCGCCCCGGCGGCCGCGAGGAGGTCCTCTTCCGCCTGGCGAAGACGGGATCGGTGTACATCCCGGCCTTCTACGACGTCGAGTACCTCGCGGACGGCCGCATCGCCCGCGTGGTGCCCAACAAGTCGGGCGTCCCGTGGCGCGTCTCGAAGCACACGGTGATGGACCTGGACGAGTGGCCGTACCCCAAGCAGCCGCTGGTCCCGCTCGCCGAGACCGTGCACGAGCGCATGTCGGTGGAGATCTTCCGCGGCTGTACCCGCGGCTGCCGCTTCTGCCAGGCGGGCATGATCACCCGCCCGGTGCGCGAGCGCTCCATCACCGGCATCGGCGAGATGGTCGAGAAGGGCCTCAAGGCGACGGGCTTCGAGGAGGTCGGCCTGCTCTCCCTGTCCTCCGCGGACCACTCGGAGATCGGCGACATCGCCAAGGGCCTGGCGGACCGCTACGAGGAGGACAAGATCGGCCTGTCCCTCCCGTCGACCCGCGTGGACGCCTTCAACGTCGACCTGGCGAACGAGCTGACCCGTAACGGCCGCCGCTCCGGCCTGACGTTCGCGCCGGAGGGCGGCAGCGAGCGCATGCGCAAGGTCATCAACAAGATGGTCTCGGAGGAGGACCTGATCCGTACGGTCTCCACCGCGTACGGCAACGGCTGGCGTCAGGTGAAGCTGTACTTCATGTGCGGCCTGCCGACGGAGACCGACGAGGACGTCCTCCAGATCGCCGACATGGCGATGAACGTGATCGCCGAGGGCCGCAAGGTCTCCGGCCAGAACGACATCCGCTGCACCGTCTCGATCGGCGGTTTCGTCCCGAAGCCCCACACCCCCTTCCAGTGGGCCCCGCAGCTCTCCGCCGAGGAGACGGACGCCCGTCTGGAGAAGCTCCGCGACAAGATCCGCGGCGACAAGAAGTACGGCCGCTCGATCGGCTTCCGCTACCACGACGGCAAGCCCGGCATCGTCGAGGGCCTGCTCTCCCGCGGTGACCGCCGCATCGGCGCCGTGATCCGCGCGGTCTACGAGGACGGCGGCCGCTTCGACGGCTGGCGCGAGCACTTCTCCTACGACCGCTGGATGAGCTGCGCGGAGAAGACGCTGCCCGCCTTCGGCGTCGACGTCGACTGGTACACGACGCGTGAGAAGACGTACGAGGAGGTCCTGCCCTGGGACCACCTGGACTCCGGTCTCGACAAGGACTGGCTCTGGGAGGACTGGCAGGACGCCCTCGACGAGACGGAGGTCGAGGACTGCCGCTGGACGCCGTGCTTCGACTGCGGGGTGTGCCCGGCCATGGACACGACCATTCAGATCGGCCCGACGGGCAAGAAGCTGCTGCCCTTGACGGTGAAGCAGCCGGCGGGGAGCGGTCACAGCCACTGAGTGACTGAGTGACGCAAGGGGTGCCCGAGGGGTCTGTCGACCCGTCGGGCACCTCTTCGCGTTATCGGTCAGCGGTTGCCGTGGCGGTTGTTGTTGTTGCCCGGCTCCGGAGAGTTCAGTGGCTGCCAGGCCAAGGTCGGGAGGGAGGGGTTGGGGCAGGTCAGGATGGCCGGGGTGCCGCTCGTGTGGCTCTCGGTGCAGATGATCTCGAAGACCTGACCTGTGGTGGTCATGATGTCGATCTTGACGCCCGCCAGATCCTGCATTCCCTGGCTGTGTTCATTGATGGAGGCTGCGCAGGCGAAGCCCGCCTGGCCGCCGTTCGGATAGCCGGTCCTGTTGCTGAGGTCGGTCCACCTCAAGGTGTGGTCGAAGTTGGGGCGGACGTCCCGGATGCCCGCGTAGGTGATGGTGCCGCTCACCGCGGCACGAACCTCGTAGACCTGCTGGTCCTGGAAGCCGTCGATCTCGGCGCACGCTCCGGTCGGGCCGGTGGGGCCGGTCGAGCCGGTCGAGCCGGTCGAGCCCGTGGGGCCGGTTACGCCCTGGATACCTTGGTTGCCCGTCGCGCCGGTGGGGCCCGTGGGGCCCTGGGGGCCCCGGGGGCCGGTCGGGCCGGTGGGTCCCCTGTCACCCTTGGGGCCCTTGTCGCCCTTGTGCCCCTTGTCGCCCTTCGGGCCCTTGTCACCCTTGGCTCCCTTGGGCCCCTTGTCACCCTTCGACCCCTTCGGGCCCCTCGGGCCAGTGGGGCCCGTCGGGCCCTTGCATCCGCCCTTGCTGTCGGCCTCGCTCGCCAGGGACTTCTGGGTACCCGCCCGGCACTTGTCGCCGCCGTAGCCGACCGTCGCCGTGGCGTGGTCGGCCATGCCGCGCGCCGTCGCGGCTGCCGGGCTGACCGTGCCGGCCGCCATGACCAGTGCGAGCGAGGCGAACATGCCCGCCTTTTTGAATCGCGCCCGGGCCACTGGCCCGAGAAGCGAAACCGTCCTGTGCTCAGGACTCATCTGTGCGCTCCTTGCCTCAACCGGTTCGAGTCATCCGCCGAACCCGAGTGCGAGCTTGGCGGGATCGCGACGGCCCGGCGCGCGCAACTGGTCGAAATGGGCTCATTTATCGACTTATAGGACTAATCGGTGTGTTCAGATGGGTCATTCTTTGCCTGCGGTCACCCAACTGACCTTGTGCGCGGCTGATCGGGGAGCGTTGCGGCCCGGCTTCCGCGTGGATCGACGGCCGGGGAGAGGACGTGTGTCACGTTGACGCCCACGAGACGGACGGAGACGGACGGAGACCGGACAGGTGAGGCCGTGAAGCAGCAGACCCTCTGCCTTTGCATGATCGTCAAGAACGAGGCGCAGGTGATCGAGCGGTGCCTGGGCTCCGTGCGCCACCTCATCGACACCTGGGTCATCTCCGACACCGGCTCGACGGACGGCACGCAGGACCTGATCCGCAAGGTGCTGGACGGCATTCCCGGCGAGCTCCGCGAAGAGCCGTGGGTCGACTTCGGGCACAACCGGACCACGAACATCCAGCACGCCCGCGGCAAGGCCGACTACATCCTCACCCTCGACGCCGACCACGTGATGCGCCAGGACGCCCCGCTGCCCCGGCTGACCGCGGGCTCGTACATGCTGCGCTACGACACCCCGGGGACCCAGCACCGCTTCAAGCACCTCATGCGAGGTGACTGGGCCTGGCGTTACGAAGGGGTCACCCACGAGTACCCGTGCACCGACGAACCCGACGTGCAGGAGAACCTCGACGCGCTGGTGATCGAGGACCATGCCGACGGCGGCTGCCGCAGCGACAAGTTCGAGCGCGACGCCCGCCTGCTGCGCGCCGAGCTCGAACGCGACCCCGCCAACCCGCGCACCGTCTTCTACCTGGCCAACACCGAACGGGACCTGGGGCACGCGGAAGAGGCGATCGCCCTGTACGAGCGGCGGGCGGGCATGGGGGGCTGGGCCGAGGAGGTCTACTGCGCGCTCCTGGAGGCCGGCTTCCTGCGGGCGGAGCGGACCGGCGACTGGCCGGGGGCGATGGACACGTTCTCTCGCGCCTGGGAGACGCGCCCCCAACGCCTCGAAGCCTGCTACGAGTTGGCCTCGCGGCTGCGCATCCAGGGCCGCTACCGCACCGCCCACGCCCTCCTCGGCGAGGTCGTCGGCCGACCGGAACCGGACGACCTGCTCTTCACGAAGTCCTGGGTGTACCGGTGGGGCCTGCTCTTCGAGTTCTCCATCACGGCCTACTGGGTGGGCGAGTACGCCGCCTCCGTCCAGGCGTGCGACAGGCTCCTCGCGATGCCGGACCTGCCCGACGCCATCCGCCGTCAGACCGAGATCAACCGGGGGTTCTCCGCCGGACGCGTCGTCGCCGTACCCGCCCCGACCGCCGTCGTGCGCAGACCGAAGGCCGCGCGAGCCGGAAAGACCGCCCGCCGGAAGTGAACCCTCCCGCACCATGTACGGATGGATGACATCACCATCCGTCCGGCCGGCCCGGACGACCTGGAGGCCGTCGCCGGCCTGCGCTGGCAGTGGGTCCTGGAGAACGGCGACACACCGGTCACCACACGCGAGGAGTTCGTACGGCGCTTCCTCGCGTGGGCGGCGGAGAACGCGGGCTCGCACCGTTGCATGGTCCTCGTGCGCGCGGGCGGGATCATCGGCATGGCCTGGCTGGCGGTCCTCCAGCGGGTGCCGAGCCCGCGCGCCCTGGACCGGGCGTCGGGCGACCTCCAGTGCGTGTACGTGATCCCCGGAGCCCGGGACGGCGGACTGGGCGGCCGGCTCGTCGACGCCGTTCTGCTCCGGGCCCGCGACCTCGGCCTCGAACGCGTCACCGTCCACTCCTCGCCCCGCGCGATCCCCGCCTACGCCCGCCGCGGCTTCGAACCGTCCCCGCGCCTGCTCCACGCCCACGTCGGCCGCTCTGCCGCGCACTACCCCTGACCGCCGCATGACGGCTGTTGCGGCCGTACCGGTAACGTCGTCGAGGCCAACGGCGGGGAATTCGAGGACGAACGGGGCGGGAAACTGCGGTACTGGATCCGGACGGGCGGCTGCGGCGTCTAGGTGGACATGGACCTCGAGAAGCCGCCTCCGCGGCAGCAGAATCCCGAGGGGTGCCTCGCCGTCGCGATCCGCATCCCGGTGCGGATCGTCGTGCTCGTGCTGGTCGTGCCGGTACGGATGGTGTGGGACGCGCTCGTCGTGGGCGGGCGGTTCCTGAACCGCACCGTGCTGCGCCCGCTCGGGCGGGCGCTGGCGTGGGTGGGCCGGGCGCTGTTCGTGTGGCCGTGGGTGGGGCTGTGGCGGTACGTCGTCGTTCCCCTTGCTGTCGCGCTCGCCTGGGTGGGCAAGGTGCTCCTCGTCGTGCCGTCCGTGTGGTTCTACCGGTACGTGCTGACGCCGGTCGGGCACGGCCTCGCGTGGCTGGCCCGGGGGATCGGCGCCGGGTTCGCCTGGGTGTACGCGCGCGTGCTCACGCCGATCGGGCACGGGGTGATGTGGCTCCTCCGGGGAATCGGGTTCGTGCTCGCCGGCCTCGGGGCCGGGCTGTACATGGTCGTGGCGTGGCTGGTGCGGTACCTGGTCGTCGTACCCGCCGTGTGGGTGTACGCGTGGGTCCTCGCCCCCGTGGGGCGGGCGATCGCCTGGCTGGCGGGCGCGATCGTCACCGGGATCGGCCTGGTCCTGTACTGGATCACCCGCGTCCTGGTTGTGCTGCCCGCCCTCGCCCTGTGGCGCTGGGTGCTCGTGCCGGTCGGACGGGTCCTCGCCGTCGTCGCACGCGAGGTCGGGGACGCCCTCGGGCACGCCTGGCGGGTCGCCGGACGCGTCTCCCTCGCCGTCGGACGGTTCCTCGGGACCCTCTTCCGGTGGATCTTCGTGGAGCCGGTGCGGTGGGTGTACCGGACGGTGCTGACCCCTGTGGGGCACGTAGTCCGTGACATCCTGCTGCGGCCCGCCGCCGAGGTCGCGCGCGCTGTCGGCCGGGCCACCCGGCAGGCGCTCGCCGCCGCCCGCGACTCCGTGCGGCAGACCCGTGCCGACATCCGGCGCATGCTCTTCGGCGAGCCCCGGCAGCCGGAAGCGGTGGACCGACGGGAACCTACGGCTCGCGAGACACGTACTCTTGGTAGCAGTACAACAGCTCTCACGAAGGACTGAACGACACTGGGCAAGCGACAGCCCGAAGGCCCGCCGCCCGCACCTGCGGTGCAGCGCATCCGACTGCGCTACACCAAGCGCGGCCGCCTCCGGTTCACCAGCCACCGTGACTTCCAGCGCGCCTTCGAGCGTGCGTTGCGCCGTGCCGAGGTGCCGATGGCGTACTCGGCAGGTTTCACGCCGCATCCGAAGGTGTCGTACGCCAATGCCGCACCCACCGGCACGGGCAGTGAGGCGGAGTACCTGGAGATCGCGCTCGCCGCGACCCGCGACCCGGAGACGCTGCGCGTCCTCCTCGACGAGTCGCTGCCCGACGGGCTCGACATCGTCGACGCGGTCGAGGTGCGCACGTCGGGACTTGCCGACCGGCTGACGGCTTCCGTGTGGGAGCTGCGGCTGGACGGTGTCGACCCGGCGGACGCCCGACGTGCGGTCGAGGCCTTCAACGTCGCCGGGACCGTCGAGGTCCAGCGCCTGACCAAGAACGGCATGCGCACCTTCGACGCCCGCCCGGCGGTCGCGAAACTCGAGAGTACGGAACCCCACGATGCACAGGCTGATAGGCCTATCGACCAGCCCTGTGCGATACTGCGCCTGGTTGTTCGGCACGTGACGCCTGCCGTACGACCCGACGACGTCCTGTCCGGTCTCCGCGCCGTGGCCGACCTGGCGCCGCCGGTCCCCGCAGCGGTGACCAGGCTGGCGCAGGGGCTGCTCGATGAAGAGACCGGCACGGTGACCGACCCGCTCGCGCCCGACCGCGAGGCAGCAGCGACCGAGCCCCCCACGGCCGGCGCCACTGCCGCCGCGAAGGCGCCGGCGTAGGGAAGGTCCCGCGAAGGGACGGATGTCGTAGCGCCGCCCTCGTACTCGGGAGCCACCTGGGTCGGGCAGCGCACCGACCACAAGACTTTCGCCAGGCCGTACGCATTCGGTGTACGGAACCGGCGAGACAGGACACAGAGAGCTCCCGTGCGGCGCCCGCGCCCCGGACGGCGGCCATTGCGCACTGCGCGAGCCGCGGACGTCAACGGCGATCGACATGATCGACGCCGGACCAGGCGCGGCGCCCGGGAGCCTGACGGGAGAAACGCCCGCATGCTCGAGCCGACCGAACCGACAGAGTCCGTTCAGGACTCCGCATCGAACACCCCAAGCGACACCCTGCCGCCGCGCCGTCGGCGCCGTGCCGCATCCCGCCCGGCCGGTCCGCCGGTCGCCGCCGAGACCCCGGCCGAGGTCACCGCGCCGGCCATACCGGCTGCCGAGGCCGCCGATCTCGAGGCCGAAGAGGGCGACGAGTACCAGAAGGACGAGAGCGCCGAGGTGGTCGCCGTGACGGCAGAGGCCGAGACCGACACCGAGGCGCCCGCGCCCGCCGCTGCCGAGGCCGCGCCCGCCGGTCGTCCGCGTCGTCGTGCGACGCGACGTGTGTCCGCGCCCGCCGGAGCACCGGCCGCCGCAGAGGCCGCCGAGACAGTGGTGCCCGCCGCGACCGCGGCGGAGCCGCCGGCCGAGATCGCCGCTTCCGCCGCTTCCGGTGAGTCCGGTGTGTCTGCAGAGGAGGCCGCTCCGCGTCGCACTCGCCGTCGGGCCACGCGCAGTGTGGCGGCGCCCGCCGCTTCCCCCACGACTGAAGAGACCGAAGGGGCCGCAGAGGCGCCTGTGGCTGCCGCCGCCGAGGCCGCGCCCGCCGGTCGTACGCGTCGTCGTGCGACCCGTCGGGTGTCCGCGCCCACCGAGGCGCCGGCCGCCGCTGAGGTCTCCGAGGCAGCCGAGGCTGCTGAGACCGCCCAGGTCGTCGAGGCTCAGGCGAGTGCCGAGCCGGAGGCGGCCGCCGCTGAAGCCGAGGAGGCCGCTCCGCGTCGTGGCCGTCGGCGGGTCACGCGCCGCGTGACCGCTCCGGCCGGGGCCGCCGAGGCGTCCGAGGCCGCTGTCGCCGGGGCGGAGGCGTCTGCCGCCGAGACCCCCGCCGCGCAGACTTCCGCCGAGCAGGCCCCCGCCGCGCAGGCCCCCGTCGCGCAGGCCCAGGCCGACGAGGACAGTGCCCCGCGTCGTTCGCGCCGCCGGACCGTGCGGCAGGCGGCGATCGGGTTCTCCGAGCCCGCGAAGCCGAAGGCTGACGAGGCCGGTGCCTCGCGTCGGCCCGCGCGGCCCGCGGTCGCCGTGTTCCAGGCGCCCGTCTTCACCGAGCCGAGGTTCCAGACGCCGGAGCGGGCCGCCGCCCAGGCCGCCGCCGAGGCAGCTCAGGAAGCCGCGGTGGTCGAGGAGACCGACGAGACGACGGAGGCCGCTGAGGTCGCGCAGGTTGCGGAGACCGTTGAGGCCGCCGTGTCCGCGGAGGAGCAGGCCGGGTCGCGGCGCCGTCGTCGGCGCCGGGGTGCCGGCCCCGCCGAGGAGGCCGAGGCCGTCCAGGTCACCGACACCGCTGCCCAGGACGAGACCGAAGAGACCGACGAGTCCGCCGAGGACGGTGTCGAGGGTGACGAGGCCGAGGAGACCGGCTCGCGCCGGCGCCGTCGGCGTGGTGGCCGACGCCGTCGCCGTGGCGAGTCCGGGGACGCCGACTCCGACGAGCTCGCCGCCGAGCAGGCCGAGCAGGACGCCGAGGACGCCGCCGAGCAGGCCGAGGAGGACGCCGAGGAGGCCGAGGACGCCCACGACGACGAGGCCGGCGGCTCCAGCTCCACCAGCCGTCGTCGCCGTCGTCGCCGTCGTCGCGCCGGTGACTCCGGCACCGACGCCGAGCCCGCCGAGACCGACCCCGAGCGCACCGTCGTCAAGGTCCGCGAGCCCCGCAAGCCCGCCGAGCCGTCCGACGAGGTGCAGTCCATCAAGGGCTCGACCCGCCTGGAGGCCAAGAAGCAGCGCCGCCGCGAAGGCCGGGAGCAGGGCCGTCGACGCGTTCCGATCATCACCGAGGCCGAGTTCCTGGCCCGCCGTGAGGCCGTCGAGCGCGTGATGGTCGTCCGGCAGTTCGGCGAACGTACGCAGATCGGCGTCCTGGAGGACGGCGTGCTCGTCGAGCACTACGTCAACAAGGAGCAGGCGACTTCGTACGTCGGCAACGTCTACCTGGGCAAGGTCCAGAACGTGCTGCCGTCGATGGAGGCCGCCTTCATCGACATCGGCAAGGGACGCAACGCCGTCCTGTACGCCGGTGAGGTCAACTTCGAGGCGCTGGGCATGGCCAACGGGCCGCGGCGCATCGAGAGCGCGCTCAAGTCCGGCCAGTCGGTCCTCGTCCAGGTGACGAAGGACCCGATCGGCCACAAGGGCGCCCGCCTCACCAGCCAGGTCTCCCTCCCGGGCCGCTACCTCGTGTACGTCCCCGAGGGCTCGATGACCGGCATCAGCCGCAAGCTGCCCGACACCGAGCGGGCCCGGCTGAAGACCATCCTCAAGAAGATCGTCCCCGAGGACGCGGGCGTCATCGTGCGCACCGCCGCCGAGGGCGCGAGCGAGGACGAGCTGCGCCGGGACGTCGAGCGGCTGCAGGGGCAGTGGGAGGACATCCAGAAGAAGGCGAAGAACGGCGGCAACGCCCCGACGCTGCTGTACGGCGAGCCGGACATGACCGTCCGCGTCGTGCGCGACATCTTCAACGAGGACTTCTCCAAGGTCGTCGTCAGCGGCGAGGACGCCTGGGAGACCATCCACGGCTACGTCGCGAACGTCGCGCCCGACCTGGCCGAGCGCCTGTCGAAGTGGACCTCCGAGGTCGACGTCTTCGCCACGTACCGGATCGACGAGCAGCTCGCCAAGGCGCTCGACCGCAAGGTCTGGCTGCCCAGCGGCGGTTCGCTGGTGATCGACCGGACCGAGGCGATGGTCGTCGTCGACGTCAACACCGGCAAGTTCACCGGTCAGGGCGGCAACCTCGAGGAGACCGTCACCAGGAACAACCTGGAGGCGGCCGAGGAGATCGTGCGCCAGCTGCGGCTGCGCGACCTCGGCGGCATCATCGTGATCGACTTCATCGACATGGTCCTGGAGTCCAACCGCGATCTGGTGCTGCGCCGGCTGCTGGAGTGCCTGGGCCGGGACCGTACGAAGCACCAGGTGGCCGAGGTGACCTCGCTGGGGCTCGTGCAGATGACCCGTAAGCGGGTCGGCCAGGGCCTGCTGGAGTCGTTCTCCGAGACCTGCGTCCACTGCAACGGGCGCGGTGTCATCGTCCACATGGAACAGCCGACGGCCGTCGGTGGTGGCGGCAAGCGCAAGAAGCGCGGGCGCGGCGGTGACGGACAGGTGCCCGAGCACGAGGCGGCGGTCGCCGTCGAGACTGCCGAGCAGGAGGCGGAGATCGAGGCCGAGACCGAGGCGTTCGCCGAGGTCGTCGAGCCGATCGCGCTGCCCGCGGCGGAGCCGCTCATGGACGCTTTCGCGCCGGACGAGGAGCTGTACAGCAGCGTCGCCGAGGCGGAGGCAGCGGCCACGCGTGGGCGTTCCCGGCGTCGGACGAGCCGGCGGGCTTCGTCCCCGGCCGGCGCGCCGCGGGGCAGGGGTGCGCAGAGCGAGGAGCCGAAGGCTGCGGAGCCGAAGGTCGAGCAGCCCGAGGTTGAGGCCGAGCTTCCGGTGGTGCCGGAGCCGGCTGCCCTCGCGCAGGCCGAGCCGGTCGCGGTCGAGGACCTGGTCGTCGAGGCTGCGGTAGTGGAGGCTCCGGTCGTCGAGGAGGCCGCGCCGAAGGGCCGTACGCGCCGTCGTGCGACCCGCAAGGTGTCCGCGCCGGCCGGTTCGCCCGCCGGGGCGGAAGCCGCGGTGGTGACGGTCACCGAGGCCGCGCCGGTGGCCGAACCGCAGGCCGAGGCGGTTGCGGCGGAGCCCGAGGCTCCGGTCGAGGCGCCCGCCGAGAGCGCCGCTCCGGTCCGCCCGCGGCGCCGGGCGGTGCGCAAGGCCACTGCTCCGACGGCGTCCGAGGAGGCGGCCGTGACGGTCGTCCCGTCCGGCCCGGCGGAGAGCCCGGCGGAGGAGGCACCCGCCGCCGAAGCCCCGGCTGCCACCGAGGCCGAGTCCGAGGTCGAGGCCGAGGTCGAGGAAGCGGCTCCGGCCAAGAAGGCGGCCGCCCGCAAGACCGCCAAGAAGGCGACGGCGAAGAAGGCCGCCACCAAGAAGACCGCGGCCAAGAAGACGGTCGCCAAGAAGGCGACGGCGAAGAAGGCCACGGCCGCAAAGGCGACGGCGAAGAAGACCGCCGCCAAGAAGACCGCGGCGGCTGCCCAGCAGACGTCGCCGTCCGTCTCGGCGACGACGGAGGACTGACCTCCGAATCGCATCCAGAAGCGCGGGACACCGGTTCGCCGGTGTCCCGCGCTTCTGTCGTCTGTCGCAGCTCGTTGCCGGTGCGGTCACTGGCTGTGAAGCTTGTGACGTACAGCACCCGAACCCGCGGTTTCACTGTCGTAACGCTGAGGAAAAGCTTTGCATCTCTGCTGGTAACGTGACCGTGGACTCGGCAGCCGGTGACATACGCGGGCCGTAGACCACGCGGGGGAACCCCAGGGGGAGGACCTCGCGGGAACCGTTCGCCGTTGCAAGGTACTGGCGGGCTTCCAGGGATGCGGACGTGCCACGCTCGACACCGTCCCTTCCTGACCCGTGCACAACGTGGTGCGCCCTAGAGGTCGCTGATGAGGAGGGGGATGTCGATGACCGACACCCATGAGTTGATACCGGCCGCCAGACCTGTGATCGGCGACGAGGAGATCGAGGCCGCGGTGCGCGTGCTGCGCAGTGGCCGGGTCGTACAGGGCCCCGAAGTGGCCGCCTTCGAGGCGGAGTTCTCGGAAGTGGTGAGCCGCCGGCACTGCGTCGCGGTCAACTCCGGTACCTCCGCGCTGCATCTGACGCTCCTCGCGCTCGGCATCGGTCCGGGCGACGAGGTCATCGTGCCGTCGTTCTCCTTCGCCGCCTCCGCCAACGCGGTGCGGCTCGTCGGTGCCGACGTGATCTTCGCCGACATCGAGCCCGACAGCTTCTGTCTGGACCCGGCGGCGGTCGAGGCGGCCATCACGCCGCGCACCGCCGCGATCATGCCGGTCCACCTCTACGGCCACCCCGCCGCCATGGACAAGATCATGGCGATCGCCGGGCGGCACGGACTGGCCGTCGTCGAGGACGCCTGCCAGGCGCACGCGGCCGCGCTACACGGAACGCCGGTCGGTGCCTTCGGCAGCGCCGGAACGTTCAGCTTCTACCCGACCAAGAACATGCACAGCCTCGAAGGCGGCATGGTCACCACCGCCGACGCGGAGATCGCCCGCACCCTGCGCCTGCTGCGCAACCAGGGCATGGAGCAGCGGTACGCCAACGAGATCGTCGGTGCCAACGTCCGTATGACGGACGTCTCCGCGGCCATCGGCCGGGTGCAGCTCGCCAAGCTCGACGGCTGGACCGAGCAGCGCATCGCCAACGCCGCGTACCTGACGGAGCACATCAGCACGCCGGGCGTGGTCACGCCGTCCGTCGCCGAGGGTGCCCGCCACGTCTTCCACCAGTACACCGTGCGCGTCCAGGGCGACCGTGACGCCGCCATGGCGAGCCTGACCGAGGCCGGCATCGGCAACGCCGTGTACTACCCGACCCCGATCCACCATCTGAAGCCGTACTGGGAGCCGGACCAGAAGGCCGGCCGCACCTGGGACCTGCCCGAGACGGAGCGGGCGGCCGCCGAGGTCGTGTCGCTGCCCGTCCACCCCGGCCTGTCCGCGGGAGACCTGGAGCGCATCGTGTCCGCCGTGAACGCGCTGGGGGACCAGCTGTGAGCACCGGCAGAGCGCTGCGGGCCGGACTCGTCGGCCTCGGTTCCATGGGGCGTCACCACGCCCGCGTCCTGTCCGGCCTGGAAGGTGTCGACTTCGTCGGCGTCGTCGACCCGATGGGCGACAAGTTCGGCGCCGCCCAGGGCGCGCCGGTCCTCGACACCGTCGACGAACTCATCGGCCTGGGCGTCGACTACGCCGTCGTGGCCTGCCCCACGGGCCTGCACGAGCAGGTCGGCATGCAGCTCGCCGAGGCCGGTGTCTGCGCGCTGGTCGAGAAGCCGGTCGCCGACACCGTCGAGGGTGCGCGCCGTCTCGTCGACGCGTTCGAGTCGCGCGGCCTGGTGGCCGGCGTCGGCCACATCGAGCGGTGCAACCCGGCGCTGCGCTCGCTGCGCGCCCGGCTGGAGGCCGGCGAACTCGGCGACGTCTACCAGGTCGTGACCCGCCGCCAGGGCCCCTTCCCGCACCGAATAGCCGACGTCGGTGTCGTCAAGGACCTCGCCACCCACGACATCGACCTCACCGGCTGGGTGACCGGGCGCGAGTACGTCTCCATTGCCGCGCACACCGTCTCCAAGAGCGGCCGCGAGCACGAGGACATGGTCTCCGCGGTCGGCCGCCTCGACGACGGCACGATGGTCAACCACCTGGTCAACTGGCTGAGCCCGCTGAAGGAGCGCTTCACCTCGGTCACCGGCGAGCGCGGCTGTTTCATCGCCGACACCCTCACCGCCGACCTGACGTTCCACTCCAACTCCGCGGTGGCGACGGAGTGGGAGGCCCTCCAGGCCTTCCGGGGTGTCTCCGAAGGTGACATGATCCGTTACGCCATCCAGAAGCGCGAACCGCTCCTCGTCGAGCACGAGTTGTTCCGCGACGCCGTCCTTGGCAAGCCCGCCGACATCTGCACCCTGCGGCAGGGCATGCGGACGGTGGAGGTGGCGGCGGCGGTGCTCGAGTCGGCGTTGGACAACCGCAGCATTTCGCTTCTTTCGGAGGATCTGGCCATCCATGGCGGCTGAGGACTACATGTCGACGGACCGGCCCGTGCGCGGCCGGATCGTGATGCTCGTCGACAACGCGGTCAACGGCGACTCGCGTGTGCAGAAGGAGGCCCGCTCGGCCGCCGAGGCCGGCTGGGACGTCGTCCTGCTCGGCAAGGCCAAGGGAAAGAAGGAGCAGACCTGGGAAATCGGTGACGCCCAGGTCCGTCTCCTCTCGGTGCCCGGCCCGATGGCCCGCCGACGCCACGAGTACCGGCGTGCCGTGCTGCGTTCCCCGCTGGCGTACCGGCCCGGCCCGCTGGCCGCGTACCGGCGTCAGAAGATCAAGGCCTGGCGCGCCGACCTGAACATCCGGCAGATCCTCGCCAAGCAGGAGGGTTCGGCCCTCGGCCGGCTGAGGCTGCTGGCGCCCCGGTTCCTGGCTCGCTTCATGTACTCCTGGGTGAAGCTGCGGCACCGCAGCACCTTGGCGCTGGAGAAGCGGCGCAAGGACATGGACTCCGCGCTGGACAGGTTCACCACCGCCTTCTGGCGGAAGACCATGGGGAAGCGCGCGTGGCGCAAGCTCGATCCCCACCTCTGGGACTACGAGCTGGCGTACGGCAAGGTCATCGACGAACTCAAGCCCGACCTCATCCACGCCAACGACTTCCGCATGCTGGGCGTCGGAGCCCGCGCCACGCTGCGCGCCCGCGCCAAGGGCCGGAAGGTCAAACTGGTCTGGGACGCCCACGAGTTCCTGCCGGGCATCAAGCCGTGGAGCCCGCATCCGCGCTGGCACGTCGCCCAGTGCGCCCACGAGCTGGAGTACTCGCGGCACGCCGACGCCGTGACGACGGTCTCGGACACCCTCGCCGGGATGCTTCAGGAGCGGCACGGGCTCAAGACCCGTCCCACCGTCGTCCTCAACGCCCCCGACGCCGAGGTCTCGCCGGAACAGGCCGCCGAGCCCGTCCCGGACCTGCGGGAGCTGTGCGGCATCGGACACGACGTGCCGCTCACCGTCTACAGCGGTGCCGCCGCTCCGCAGCGCGGCCTCGACATCATGGTCGAGTCGCTGCCGCAGCTGCCGGACGTGCACACCGCGTTCGTCGTGCTCAACACCGAGTCCGAGTACATGCGGACCCTGCGGGCGCGCGCGGAGGAGCTGGGGGTGGGCGACCGGCTGCACATCCTGCCGTACGTGCCGCACTACCAGGTGGTGCGTTTTCTGTCGGCGGCGGACCTCGGGGTCATCCCCATCCACCACTGGCCGAACCACGAGATCGCGCTCATCACCAAGTTCTTCGAGTACTCCCACGCCCGGCTGCCGCTGGTGGTCAGTGACGTGAAGACGATGGGCGCGATGGTCGAGCAGACCGGCCAGGGCGAGGTGTTCCGGGCCGAGGACGTGGCGGACTACGTGCGTGCGGTGAAGTCCGTTCTGGGCGACGCCGAGCGCTACCGGAGCGTCTACGACAAGCCCGGGCTCCTCGACCAGTGGACCTGGGAAGCGCAGGCCGACGTACTGGACGAGGTCTACAGCGGACTGCTGCCCGGCAGCGGGGCCCGGCCGACGGCCGAGCGCAGACCGGTGGAGGCGCGGATATGACCGGCACACCCGACGTCAGCGTCGTCGTCGCGGTATACAACACCATGCCCTACCTGACGGAGTGTCTGAACTCCCTGATCGGGCAGAGCATCGGCCGCGACAAGCTGGAGATCGTCGCGGTCGACGACGGCTCCACCGACGACAGCGGCGCCGAACTCGACCGCTTCGCGGAGCGGTACCCGGACACCGTCAAGGTGCTGCACCAGGCGAACTCCGGCGGCCCGGCCGCGCCCAGCAACCGGGCGCTGGACATCGCCACGGGCCGCTACGTCTACTTCATCGGCTCCGACGACTACCTCGGCGAGGAAGCGCTGGAGCGGATGGTGGCCTGCGCCGACGAGCACGGCTCGGACGTCGTCGTCGGCAAGATGGTCGGCACGAACGGCCGGTACGTCCACCAGGCTCTCTACAAGGAGAGCAACCCGGACATCAGCCTCACCGACTCCGCCCTGCCGTGGACCCTCGCCAACACCAAGCTGTTCCGGCGGGAACTGGTCGAGGCGCACAAGCTGCGCTTCCCCGAGCACCTGCCCGTGGGCAGCGACCAGCCGTTCACCATCGAGGCGTGCGTGCGCGCCAAGAAGATCTCGGTGGTCGCCGACTACACCTGCTACTACGCGGTGAAGCGGGGCGACGCCAGCAATATCACCTACCGCGCCGACCACCTGGCGCGGCTGCGGTGCACGGCGGAGATCATGGACTTCACGGCCGGTCTCGTCGAGGCGGGCCCGGAGCGCGACGCCCTACTGCGCCGGCACTTCACCTGGGAACTGGCCAAGCTCGTCCAGGACGACTTCCCCGCCCTGGACAGCGAACGCCGGAGTGAGATCTGCGCGGGCATCGCGCGGCTCGCCGACGCCTACTTCACCGACGGCATCCGCGACGCCATGGACGTCAAGCGCCGGGTGCGCATCTGCCTGGCCCAGGTTGGCGCGGTCGACGAGCTGTGCGAGGCGATCACCTCGGAGAAGGAGCACGGGGCGCCGCCGTTCGTCGTCGAGGGCGAGCGCGCGTACGCCCGCTACCCGGGCTTCCGCGACCCCCGCATCGGCCTGTCCGACCGCTGCTTCGAACTCGTCGGGGAGGCGGTTCCCGGCCGGCTCGCCAAGGGCACCGAACTGCTCGCCTCCGACTGGGAGCAGGACGGCGACCGGATCACCTACACGGCCTCCCTCCGGCTGCCGGTCCTCGGCGACGTCGACGGAGCCGTCCTGCGGCTCGCCCAGGGCGCCATGCCCAAATCGGCGGACAAGCCCGGAGCCAGGAAGCTGCCGGCCGGTCACGAACTCCCGCAGCCGGTGGGCGAGTTCACCACGGAGCCCGCCGAGGACGGTGCCGCCACCGTGCTGCACGCCCGCGTCCCCCTGGAGCGCCGCACGGTCAAGCTGGGCGCCCGGGTGTACCTGGACGTCGCCGGTTCGACGTACGAGATCCCCGTGCGCGGCAAGGGCAAGCCCATGCCGCTGGCGCGCCGCTGGGGCGCCTACGAGGACCCGTACCGCGCGTCGGCCACGGTGAACCCCAAGGGCCGCGTGGTGATCGCCACGGCTCCCCTGTACCCGCCGAAGCAGTCCTTGCCCTCCCGGGTGAAGTCGGCCCTCGCCCGGCGGCTGAAACTGCGATCGAAGTCCGGATCCGCCAGCTCGAAGCCGAGCGGTGCCCCCACGAGCGGTTCGAAAAGGAAGTAGCGACCGTCCATGAACATCTGTGTAGTAGCGCTCGGCAAGATCGGGCTTCCGCTGGCCGTGCAGTTCGCGTCCAAGGGCCACCGGGTCATCGGCGCGGACGTCAACGAGAAGGTCGTCGAGCTGGTCAACGCCGGGACCGAGCCGTTCCCCGGTGAGTACGACCTGGACGTCAAGCTCAAGCAGGCCGTCGACGCCGGGCTGCTGAGCGCGACGACGGACACCGCGGACGCGGTCGCGCAGTCCGAGGCCGTCGTCGTGGTCGTCCCGCTGTTCGTCGACGCGGAGGGCACCCCGGACTTCGGCTGGATGGACTCCGCGACGAAGGCGATCGCCCAGGGCCTCAAGCCCGGCACGCTCGTCTCCTACGAGACCACCCTGCCGGTCGGCACCACCCGTACCCGCTGGGCGCCGATGCTGGCCGAGGGCTCGGGCCTGACCCCGGGCGAGGACTTCCACCTGGTCTTCTCGCCTGAGCGGGTCCTCACCGGCCGCGTCTTCGCCGACCTGCGCCGCTACCCGAAGCTGGTCGGCGGCATCGACGAGGCGTCGACGGCCCGTGGCGTGGAGTTCTACGAGCAGGTCCTCGACTTCGACGAGCGCACCGACCTGCCGCAGCCGAACGGCGTCTGGGACCTGGGCACTGCCGAGGCCTCCGAGCTCGCCAAGCTCGCCGAGACCACCTACCGCGACGTCAACATCGGCCTGGCCAACCAGTTCGCGCGCTTCGCCGACAGTAACGGCATCGACGTCAAGAAGGTCATCGAGGCCTGCAACTCCCAGCCGTACAGCCACATCCACCAGCCGGGCATCGCCGTCGGCGGCCACTGCATCCCGATCTACCCGCGGATGTACCTGTGGAACGACCCGTCCGCGACCGTCGTCCGCTCCGCCCGCGAGGCGAACGCCGCGATGCCGGAGTACGCCGTCGACCTGCTGGCGGCCGCGTACGGCGACCTGACCGGGGCGAACGTGCTCGTGCTGGGCGCGGCCTACCGAGGTGGCGTCAAGGAGACGGCGTTCTCGGGCGTCTTCCCGACCGTCGAGGCGCTGAAGACGCGCGGGGCCGTCCCGTTCGTCTCGGACCCGATGTACACGGACGAGGAGCTCGCGGCGCACGGTCTGACCCCGCACGCCGGTGAGAAGGTCACCGCGGCGATCCTCCAGGCCGACCACGCCGAGTACCGGACGCTGACCCCGGCGGACCTGCCGGACGTCACGGTGCTGGTCGACGGACGCCGTACGACGGACCCGGAGGCCTGGAAGGGCGTTCGGCGGGTGGTCATCGGCGGCTGACACAGCTTGCCGTCGTAACATGCGGCCCCGGCCGACCGGCCGGGGCCGTCCTCTCTCACCGCCCAGGAACCCGCCGAGGGAGCTCCACGTCTGCACGTGATCCACAACGCGATGGATCTGGCCACGTTGCAGCGCCCCAAGCGCCCCGACGCACGGTTCACCCTCGGTCTGGTCGGAGTCGGCCAGGTCGCCAAGGATCCCCGCTGGGCGGTCGAAGTCCTGCGGCTGCTGCGCAAGCACGACGACCGCTACAGGCTGCTTCTCGTCGGTGGCGGCCTCAATGCCGATGCTGGTCCTGCCGCACGGGCCTATCACGACCGCCTCGAGCGGGATCTTGCGAGGCTGGAGCCGTCGGGTGCGGTTCGCCGCTTCGGACAGACCGACGACATCCCTGCCGTACTGGAGGAGGTCGGGGTGATCCTCAGCGCCTCGGTGCGGGAGAGTTTCCACTGCGGGTTCGTCGAGGGTGCCAGCGGTGCCGTACCCGTCGCCCGCGACTGGCCGTTCTTCGCGGACGGGGACAACGGCGCCCGCACCCTCTTCCCACAGGAGTGGGTGGTCGCTACGCCCGAGGAGGCGGCACGCCGGATCCTCGCCTGCACCGCCAACGAGGAGACCTGGCTGAAGGGGGGCCAGGCGGCCGCCGAACACGCACTGTCCGCCTGGGACTGGACCGTCGTACGCGACGATTTCGACCGGCTGCTGCTTCGCGACGAGGCGTAGCCCGCACGCATCGCCGAACAGGGGGTCGCCGGCCTGCGCGGCGACTACAACGACGGAGACCGTCGTGCCGACGGTCTCCGTGCGGTGCGTGAATTCGTCCCGTGCGACCATGCGCGGGTGTCGGCCGACGGGGCAGCGAAGAGCCTGCCGCCTTTGCGGGTCAGACGTCGCGCTCCGTCAGCGTGCCGTCCTTCTCGTCGTACAGTTCGCCGGTCTGCGGGCACTCCCACACGCCCGGCTCGCCCGCGTGCTCGGTGAGGCGCACCCCGGCCCTGCCGACCCAGCCGACCTGGCGGGCGGGGACGCCGACGACGAGAGCGAAGTCGGGGACGTCCTTGGTGACGACGGCGCCCGCGGCGACCATCGCCCAGCGACCGATGCTGAGGGGCGCCACGCACACCGAGCGCGCCCCGATCGACGCCCCGTCGGCGATCTTCACGCCGACGGCCTCCCAGTCGCCGCCGCGCTTCTGCTTGCCCTCGGGGTCGACGGAGCGGGGGTTGTGGTCGTTGGTGAGGACCACGGCCGGGCCGATGAAGACACCGTCGCCGAGCTCGGCGGGCTCGTAGACGAGCGCGTAGTTCTGCAGCTTGCAGTTGTCACCCATGCGTACACCGGTGCCGACGTACGCGCCACGCCCGACCACGCATCCCTCGCCGAGGCGGGCACCCTCACGGATCTGAGCGAGGTCCCAGACGCTGCTCCCGGCGCCGATCTCGGCGCTCTCGTCGACCTGGGCGCTGGGCTGGACCCTGTAGTTCACTTCTTCGCCTTCCGGTGTCTGGCTTCGCTTGGCGAGCATACGGGCCCTGGCGCGGCTGACTGCCGGGGGTGGTGGCGGGGCGGTACGCAGCGAGGCACTTAGGGGAAATTGTGTGGTGCTTGTGATTTGTGCCACTGCGTGAAGAGATGATCACCAGACGGTGCTCTCCCTGGCCGGGGTGAACGGCCAAGCGGCTGCGATGCGTTACTCGCAAGCCACGAAGCGCTATCAGCTGGCCGTGACGGACCGGGACTCCGCCGACGCGACGGCGGTGACCCCGGCCGGCCCGCCGTCGATGCCGTCGCCGAACACGGAGAACTCGGGTGACCACCTGACGACGTTGGCCTACGACGCCGTCTTCGGCGAGGTGAAGCTGTACGTCAACGGCCAGCTGAGCGGCATCGGGACCCTGTGGCCGAACGCCTGGGATCTCTCCAGCGTCAGCATCCAGGTGGGCCGGTCGCTGACCGGTACCACGGGCAGTGAGTACTTCTCCGGCGCACTTGACGAGGTCAGTGCCTGCTCCGAACTAAATGGGGGACCAACCTGCGCCTGAAGTCCTGACGGCCCATGGGTCCGCATCGTGGGTATGGCATCATCCGAGTCTGGGGTTCACGGGATGTTCGGGAGCCCGCCTGAAGGGACTGCTGGGGAAACGTGATCTGTGACGCCTCGGCCGGGGTCGGCATCAGCGCTTGTCTCGCGGTGGGGACCTGACCACGATGTTGGTCGGCTTCGGACGGGTCGCCGCCTGCGTGGGGCTCGTGCTTGCACTGCTGCTCGCCGGATGCGGCTCCGAGCGTGGCGCGCCGGTCCGTCTCGTAATCGCGGCACTGTTCCTTTTCGCCTTTCCGCGGTCCGGGCGGGGACATCGGCGGCGGCGACCAGCGCCCGGTGTCCCAGATGATCACTCGGCTTCGCGTCCCATCTTTTCGGGCGCGGCGTGGCCGTGTGCGGTTGCCGTCCGGTGGTCCGATCCTCGGGGTGAGGGGGTGGGCCGGGGTGGCGTGCAGGTGGTGGAAGCCGGTCCGCTCGGCGGCGCGGGTGCGTCGTCGACAGGTTCTGCGTGAGAGCCGCCTGCGTCCGGCCGGTCTCCGTATCCCCGTCGGAGTGCGAAGCGGTCCCAACTTGGGTGTACGCACCTCAACTGCCTCATGACTCACGGGCAGCCCGAATCGCCCGCGTCACGCTCAGAGCCGTTCTCGTCGGACACGGCATGCGCCAACTCCAGGACTCCGCCGAACTGTTGGCCACCGAGCTCGTCACCAACGCCTACCGGCACCCCGCCGGCCCGGCCACCCTCCGTCTCCGTGGCGTCGGGCTCAGTCGGTTGCGGGTGAACATGAGGGTCGGTGAGATCAACGTCTTCTGCCCCCAAGGGCTACCGGTCCCGGACCAACTTCCGTTCGGGTGGCCTGTGCACACCCCCGCCCCCTTCGACTTCGAGCTGGACGCCTAGGGGTTCCTGCTGCCCGAGGTCGAGGTCGAGACCGACGCTCGCTAGCCCCAACCAACTGCCAGGGCCCGCCGGTTCACCGTCGGGCCCTTTGTCTGGCATGCGCCAGTACCTATGGAGTTGATGTGTGCTTCCTGTGATTCATGTCATGTTCTGAGGGTCGAGGTGAGTGTTGCATGTGCACATCACGTAAAGAGATGATCCCTTGACCTTTTTTGTTCCCTCTTTATCTACGGGGCGTCTGTGTCAAGGGTGGGGAAAGTGTGGCGGCCTGGCGCCGTCACCGTTGTGGCAGGGGCACTGCTGACCTGGGGGCTCGCAATCGGCGGTACACCCGCCGCGGCCGCCGTCGCCTGTCCCTCGGGTGTCGAGTCGGACTTCAACGGGGACGGGATCAGGGACACGGCCGTCGCCGACCCGGAAGCCACCGTCGACGGGGTGGCCAAGGCCGGCGAGGTGCACGTCGTCTATGGCGGCGGCAAGGGTGTTCTCACCGTCTCGCAGGCCCCCGAGAACATTCCGGGAGCGCCCGAGACCGGTGACCGGTACGGAGACGCGCTGGCCGTCTACGACGCCGACCTCGACGGTTGCAGCGACCTGGTGGTCGGCGCGCCCTACGAGGACCTCGGCACGGTGCCCGACTCCGGGCTCGTGCAGGTCATCTACGGCTCCACAAGCGGGCTCAACGCTGGCACCAAGGCCGTCAAGGAGTTCCTCCAGGGCAGCGACAAGCCGCTGGGCGGTGGCACGGAGACCGACGACTGGGTCGGCTACTCGTTGGCCGCGGGCAAGACCTCGGCCGGCACGCCCTACCTGCTGATCGGCAGCCCCGGCGAGTCGATCGGCACCGTCGAGGACGCGGGCGGCTTCTACTACATCAGCGGCACCGCGCAGACCGTCGTCTTCGTTCACCAGGACACCGAGACCGGCGGCGCCGTGGCCGGCGTCGCGGAGCAGGACGACCGCTTCGGCTCCACGCTCGCTGCGACCCCGACCCACTTCGCCGTCGGCACACCCGGCGAGGCGCTCGGCACCACGACCTTCGCGGGCGGCGTGGCCTACTTCAGTCACACGCTGACCTCCGGCTACCCGAAGCCGCTCGGCGGACTCGGCCAGGACCAGGACGTGATCTCCGGGGCCGAGGAGGTCGGCGACCAGTTCGGCGCCGCGCTCGCCATGGTTCCGTACCGGGCCTCCGGCGCCACCTCCACCACCGAGTCGCTGCTCGCGGTCGGTGTCCCCGGCGAGGACCTGTCGACCACCGTCGACGCGGGCGCCGTCCAGGTCTTCAAGCTCGCGGCCAACGGCACCTTCACCGAGACCGCCTGGATCGACCAGAACACGGCCGACGTGGACCAGGAGGCCGAGGCCGGCGACTTCTTCGGCAAGCGGCTCGCCGCCGTCAACTCCTCCCCGAACGCCACCTCGACCGCCACCACCACCCGGCTCGCGATCGGCGTGCCCGGCGAGGAGTCGGCCGAGGAGCACGCGGAGAAGGGCGGCGTCCAGATCGTCCCGCTGGTCGGCGCGCCCGGCGCCTCCGACCAGTGGATCGACCCCGGCTACGGCATCGGGCCCACCCCCGCGCCCCGCATGCTCACCGGCATCTCCCTGGCCGCCACCCCCTCGCTGCTGTACGTCGGTGTGCCCTACGGCCCGGCGGACACCCGCGCGGTCTACGGCTTCCCGTGGAACGTGGCGTCCGGTGGCGCCGCGACCCAGACGATCAAGCCCGGCGAGGGCGGGGTGCCGGCGACCGGCGTCGCCTTCGGCTCCGTCATCAGCTGATCATTCCCGTTCCGCACGCATGGCCGTGGGCGGCGCCCCCAAGCAGACCTGGAAGCCCGGTGAGGGCGGCATTCCTGCGGGTGGCGCCGCCTTCGGCGCGACCATCCGATGACCGGACCTGAGACAGATATGAAACAACGGGAGAGTGGACGCGTGTCCGCAGACAGACAGAGACCGATACGGCGTGGCGCGCTGGTGCGCGCCGCCGTCGCGGCCGCCGTCGCCGGCGCGGTGACGGCCGGGACGCTGGCGGTCCTGCCGGGCGGTGCCCCGGCGGGCCCGGTCCCGGTCGCCGCCGATCAGCCGATGGTGACCGAGCAGCAGGCGATGGCCGCGGCGAAGGACAGTGGAAAGAAGACCGAGGTCGTGGGTCTGCGTACGGAGCGCCGGGAGATCTTCGCCGAGCCGGACGGCACGTTCACGGCCCGCGAGTACACCGAGCCGGTGCGTACGGTGCAGGGCGGCAAGTGGGTCAAGGTCGACGCCACACTGGTGAAGCGGACGGACGGGAGTTGGGGCCCGAAGGCAGCCACCGTCGACCTCAGCTTCTCCGCCGGTCAGGCCGGCAAACCGTTCGTGACGATGCAGCGGGCGGGCCGTCAGTTCGCCCTGACCTGGCCGTACGGCAAGCTGCCTGCGCCGAAGGTCGAAGGGGACACGGCCACTTACGTGGACGCGCTGCCCGGCGTCGACCTGACGGTGCGCGCCGAGGCCGACGGCTTCGGCCATCTCGTGGTCGTCAAGACGCCCGAGGCGGCGGCCGATCCGAAGCTCGCCCAGCTCGACCTCGGTATGACCACCGACGGTCTGAAGGTGGCGGAGGACGCGTCCGGGGCGATCGTCGCGGAGGACGCCGTCGTCGGCGGCACCGTCTTTGAGGCGGGCAAGCCCTCGATGTGGGACTCGGCCGCCGTGGCGGAGGCCGCGACGAAGAAGCAGGGCCCCAAGGCTGTCGCGAAGGCGCTGAAGGCCGCGTCGGCCGGCGCGGGCGAGCCCGCGGCCACCACTGCTACGGCCACCGCCGGTCCGCAGGCGGCGCCTGAGCCCGCCCTCGAGGGCCCGGGTGGCGGCGGACGCGTCGCCCCGCTGGGTGTCGAGGTGGGCAAGGGCAAGCTGCGCCTGCTCCCCGACCAGAAGCTTCTCAAGGGCGCGGACACCGTCTTCCCGGTGGTCATCGACCCGATCCAGCGCACCACCTCGCGGACCTCCTGGACCGGCGTGATGTCGGGGATGCCGAGTGAGCAGGACTGGAAGTACTCGGGCAGCGCGGGCGTCGGCAAGTGCCCCACCGACTACAACCCGGTTTCCTGCAACGGGGTCGGCACCCGTCGGGTGATGTTCACGATGCCGCTCTCCTTCTACAAGGGGAAGCAGATCCTGGGTGCGACGTTCTCCGCCCGGGTGGAGCACATCTACAGCGCGTCCCCGACCGCGGAGCCCATTCAGCTGTACCGGATCGGCGGCCAGAACTACTCGCTGACGTCGTCCAGCAGCTGGTCCAACACCTCGGACGACTGGGACGACTATCTTCAGACCGTCGACAAGGCGATCTCCCCGACGTCCTGCTCCAGCCAGGCCAACCTGCACTTCGAGAGCGGGGAGACCGGCGAGCTGACCAGCGAGATCAAGACGGCCGCCGCGGGCGGCTGGAACTCGATGACGCTGGGTCTGCGGGCGGCCGACGAGTCCCGCTTCGCCGAATGGAAGCGGATCTGCGGCAACGCGTACCTGTCGGTCTCGTACAACAACCTGCCGCGGCAGATCAAGACGTCCGACATGTCCACGGACCCCGGTGGCGTGTGCAAGTGGGGCACGAGCCGTCCCTACGTCGACACTCCGCCGAAGCTGCGGGCCATCGCCAGCGACCCCGACCACGGCAACGGCCAGACCGACAAGGTGAAGGTCGAGTTCAAGATCGAGTGGGGCGGGACCACCCCGGGCTCGTACACCTACATCACGAAGGACGCGCTCTCCCCGACCGCCAACACCAAGTTCGAGCACACCGTCAAGTCGTCCATTCCGCAGAACACCGTCATCTACTGGAGCGCACGCGCCAACGACGGTGACGGCAACGGCCCGTGGAGCTCGGACGGAGACCCCGCCCAGCGCTGCGAGTTCATCTACGACAAGACGTGGCCGGGCAAGCCGAACGTGCTGTCCAAGCAGTACCCGTCCGACACCGTCTACCACGACGGCGTGGGCACGTACGGCACCTTCACCTTCTCGCCCAACCCGAACGACTCCATCCCGGACACCGACGTCGTCAAGTACCAGTACTCCTTCGACGGCGCCGCGCTGACCACCCTCACCCCGACCACCGGGGGCGGCTCCGTCTCCGCGCAGTGGGTGCCGACCCGGGCCGGACGGCACGTGCTCGAGGTGATCGCCATCGACAAGGCGACGCACGCCGCCAGCAACTCGTACGACTTCCTGGTGGCCGAGGGCCGGCCGGTCGTCGGCCAGTGGAACCTCGCCGACGAGGCCGGCGGCGAAGCCCACGACGAGAGCGGCGAGTACTCGGCGACCGCCGGTAGCGCCGTCGCGTTCGGCGTGGACGGCCCCGGCGGGAAGGCCGACAAGGCCGCCCACTTCGACGGCACCGCCGAGTCCTACCTCGACGCCAACGAGACCGTGCTCGACTCCGCCAAGAGCTTCAGCGTCAGCGCCTGGGTCCGGCCCACCGCGCTCGACAAGAACATGACGGTGATCAGCCAGGATGGCACCGGCGAGCCCGGCTTCACCCTCGGCTACGACGCGTCCGCGCAGACCTGGAAGTTCTCCGTCCCGGTCAACGACGTGGACTCGCTCGGCGAGTGGAAGGCCGTTTCCACCGGAATCTCCGTGGTCACGGACCAGTGGGTGCTGCTGACCGGCGTGTACGACGCGCAGAGGACCGGCGGCCCGCAGCTCCAGCTCTACATCAACAAGGACCTGAAGGCGTCCGCCATCCGTCGCTCCACCTGGAAGTCGTACGGTCCGCTGCAGATCGGCCGGGCCACGGCCAAGAGCGGCTACCGCGACAATTTCACGGGTGACCTCGCCGAGGTCCGCGTCTTCGACCGCGTCGTCTCGGCGACCGAGGTCTCCGAGCTGATGACGGTCAAGCCGGCGCGCAAGGGCTACTGGCAGCTCGACGACGCCAGCAGCGGTGCCTCCGTCGAGACCGGCGGCGGCCAGGCGCTGACCCTGGCGGGCAACGCCTCCATCTACCGCCCGGCCGACCCGCTGTTCGACACCGCCGCGCTGGTCGGCGACGGCAACCTGGTCCTGGACGGCGACGGGGACTACGCGTCCACCGCCACCGCCCCGGTCACCGGCAACACCAGCTTCACCGTGACCGCCCGCGCCCAGCTCACCTCGCTGGACCCGGAGAAGTCGCAGACGGTGCTGTCGCTTCCGGGTACGAACGCCAACCGCCTCCAGGTCCGTTACCAGGCGACCACCGGGCAGTGGGAGCTGGCCGTGGCCAAGACGGACGTGGCCGCGCCGGCGGTCGTCACCTTCACCGACGACCAGGAACTCCCCGACACCGGCGGCTCCGGCCAGCACCTGGCGGTCGTCTACGACGCCTTCGCCAACTCGGTCCGGCTGTACGTCGAGGGCCAGCTCGTCGCCGGCGCATACGGCACGGACGACACCCTGTGGTCCGCCACCGGCGGTCTGCAGGTGGGCCGATCGCTGCGCGGGGCGAGCGAGTACTTCGCCGGCGCGATCGACGAGGTCCGTGTCTACAGCGGCGCCGCCGACCAGATCGCGGTGCAGCAGATGGCCGCGCTGACGGCGCTGCCGGATATGTGACGAGACGTCACTTCTGTGTGTGCCGGGTCCATTGAGGGCCCGGCACACCTGTCCTCCCCCTCTTCCTTCCTCTTCCGATTCATGACGTTCTCCTACGATCAGGAAGTTGCCGAATGTTTTTCCGTGGCCGCTCACTGAGCCGCCGCATGCCCAGATCGACGGTTGTCGCGACAGTGCTCGGGCTCACGCTCGCGCTGTCGGCGTCGTCGGTTCAGGCATTGGCGCTCGACGACGGCGACCGGGGCCGCACCAGCCGCCCCGGCGTCCAGGACGACGGGGATCCCGCCAAGGGATCCGACGCGAAAGCGAAGTCCCGCCCCTCCGACCCGGCGCGCAAGGCCGCGGTCAAGGGGCTGGACAAGGCGGTGTGGCCGAAGCAGGGCGGCGCCGAGGTGAAGCTCGGGGCCACCGCCGAGGCCGGCGGTCTGCCGGTCAAGGTCGGCAAGGCCAGGGCCAAGGTCAAGGGCAAGACGGCGACGGCCGCCGACAAGGTGCGCGTCGACGTCCTCGACCCCCAGCGCGCCGCGAAGCTCGGCGCCGGGGTCCTCCTCGGCGTGGAGCGGGCCGACGGCGCTGACGCGGCCGCCAAGATCCGGCTGACCGTCGACTACTCGGAGTTCGCCGAGGGCTTCGGCGGCTCCTACGCCTCCCGTCTCCAGCTGGTCCAGCTCCCCGCCTGTGCCACCGTCGCCACCCCCGGCAGCAAGGACTGCCCCGAGCAGCCCAAGGTGCTGCCCACGGTGAACGACGTGAAGACGGGCACCGTCTCCGCCGACGTGACGGCCGCCCCGGCCCCCGCTGAGGGCGTCTCCACCATGGCGGGCACCGCGACCTCCCTCGTGGCCGTGGCCGCGGGGCCGTCGAGCGCGCAGGGCACGTACAAGGCGACCGCGCTGGCCCCGTCGGCCAGCTGGAGCGTCGCCACCTCCTCGGGCGCGTTCAACTGGAACTACCCGCTGCGTACGGTGCCGACCCCGGGTGGCCTGGTCCCCACCGTGGGCCTCGGCTACTCCTCCCAGTCGGCGGACGGCCGCACCTCGGCCACCAACAACCAGGGCTCGTGGATCGGCGAGGGCTTCTCCTACGATCCCGGCTACATCGAGCGCCGCTACAAGCCCTGTTCCGAGGACGGCCACGACAGCTCCGCCGAGCAGTGCTGGGCGTTCGAGAACGCCACGGTCATGCTCAACGGCTCCTCCGGCGAGCTGGTCAAGGACGACACCACCGGTGCGTGGCACATGTCGTCCGACGACGGCAGCAAGGTCGAGAAGCTGACCGGTGCGACGAACGGCGACAACGACGGCGAGTACTGGCGTATCACCACGTCGGACGGCACGGAGTACTACTTCGGCCAGAACCGCCTGCCGGGCTGGGCCACCGGGAACGAGGAGACCAACTCCGTCTGGACCGCACCGGTCTTCGGCGACGACTCCGGCGAGCCCTGCTACAACGCCACCTTCACCAGCGCCTACTGCCAGCAGGCGTGGCGCTGGAGCCTGGACTACGTCAAGGACACGCACGGCAACGTGATGTCCTACTTCTACGACCGCGAGACCAACTACTACGCGCTCAACGGCAAGACGGACGTCAACGGCACCGCGTACCACCGCGGCGGTTACCTCAAGCGCATCGACTACGGCCAGCAGGACACCAAGGTCTACGCGGCGAAGGCCCCGGCCCGTATCGTTTTCAACACCGCCGAACGCTGCCTGACCACGGCCGACTTCGACTGCGCGGAGAGCAAGCGCACCAAGGCGAACGCCTCCTACTGGCCGGACGTCCCGGTCGACCAGGAGTGCAAGTCCGCCACCAAGTGCACCTCGCCCGTGCCGACCTTCTTCACCACGAAGCGGCTGACGTCGGTCGTCACGCAGATGCGCAAGGACGCCACGAACTACCAGGACGTGGACGCCTGGACCTTCACACACCTGTTCACCGACAACGGCGATGACTCCAAGACGCTGTGGCTGTCCAAGATCGAGAATGAGGGCCGGGTCGGCACGGCGGTCAAGCTGCCTTCCGTCGACCTCTTCGGCGAGCAGCTCGCCAACCGCGTCGACGCGATCGGCGACAACATCGCGCCGTTCTACCGCTTCCGCCTGTCGATGGTGCTCAGCGAGACCGGTGCCCAACTCGACGTCAACTACGCCCCCACCGACTGCACCAAGGACACGCTGCCCAAGCCGGGCGAGTCGACCAAGCGCTGTTACCCGGTGAAGTGGGCCCCGCCGGGCTACACCGACCCGATCACGGACTGGTTCCACAAGTACGTCGTGTCGGCGGTCATCGAGACCGACCGCACCGGCGGCAGCGACGGCATGGTCACCCGCTACGACTACCAGGGCGACGCCGCCTGGCGTAAGGCCAAGCCGGACGGCATCACCGACGACAAGTACCTCACCTGGGGCGGCTGGCAGGGCTACGGCAAGGTCAAGGTCACCAGCGGCACCGCCGACAAGCAGACCACCCGCGTCGACTACACGTTCCTTCAGGGAATGGACGGCGACAAGGACTCGGCGGGCAACACGCGCTCGGTGACGGTCAAGGACTCCACGGGAACCTCGTACACCGACGAGGAGGAGTTCACCGGCCAGCAGCTGGAGGTCGCCACCTATGACGGCGACAAGCTCGTCGGCAAGACGATCAACACACCCTGGAAGTACTACACCGCCACCCAGGCGCGCAGTTGGGGCACCACCCACGCGGCGATCGTGCGCACCCAGACCGGCCGCGGCTTCAGCCTGAAGTCCGACGGCACCTGGAGCGAGACGAAGTCCACGACGACGTATGACACGGCGAACGGCACCGGCCGCGCGCTGACCGTCGACGACCAGGGCGACGTCTCCACCACCAAGGACGACACCTGCACCCGCACCACGTACGCGGACAGCACTGCGAAGAGCATCCTGTCGCTGCCCGCGCGCAGCGAGGTCGTATCGGTCAAGTGCGCCACCACGCCCGACCGTAAGACGCAGGTCCTCGCGGACGAGCGTGTGTCGTACGACAACGGCGCGTTCGGCGCGGCGCCCACCAAGGGTGACGCGACCAAGACCGAGCGGCTGACCGCGCACGACGGCACCACGGCGACGTACCAGGTGACCGGCGCCACGACCTACGACACCTACGGCCGCCCGCTGACCCAGAAGGACGCCAAGCAGTACGGGACGTCCGACCAGACGAAGACCGTCTACGTCGAGACGAACGGCCTGCTGACCAGGACGACCGTCACCAACGCCCTCGGGCACAACACCATCACCGACTACGCCCCCGCCTGGGGCATGTCGGCGGGGCAGACCGACCCGAACGGCAAGCGGACCGACCTCGCCTATGACGCGCTGGGCCGTCTGACCTCGGTGTGGCTGGCGGACCGGGCGTCGACCCAGACGCCGAGCATCAAGTACTCGTACAACGTCCGCAAGGACAAAGTCACCGCGATCAAGACCGAGAAGATCGAGAACGACGGCTCCTACGGCGCCGAGTACCAGCTGTATGACAGCCTGTTGCGTTCCCGTCAGATCCAGACCGAGGGCGTCGACGGCACGCGCATGGTCGCCGACACCTGGTACGACGGCACGGGCAACGTCAAGAAGACCAACGCCACCTACAACGCCTCCGGCGCCGCCTCGGACGAGCTGCTGCTGGTGAGCAACGGTCAGGTCGGCTCCCAGAGCCTGCTCGAGTACGACGGCCTGGGCCGCACCACTGCCCAGATCTCCGCCGTCTCGGGCGCCGAGCAGTGGCGCACCACGACCTCGTACGACGGTGAGCTGACGCACGTCGACCCGCCGGTCGGCGGCGTGCCCACCACGACGATCACCGACGGCCAGGGCAACCTCTCCGAGATCCGCCACTACCGCGGCGCCTCGCCGGGCGTGGGTGTCGCGTATGACTCCACGAAGTACACGTACAACACGGCCGGTCTGCTGGAGACGGTCACCGACGCCAAGAACAACGTGTGGCGCTACGAGTACGACCAGCTGGGCCGCAAGACCAAGTCGATCGATCCGGACGCAGGCACCTCGCGCACCGAGTACGACGAGCTGGACCGGCCGGTCGTCACGTACGACGGCCGCAACAAGAAGTCGACCACGGTCTACGACAAGCTCAGCCGCGTCACCACGACCTGGCTGGGTGACGCCGACACGGGCACCAAACTGACGGAGACGAAGTACGACAAGGCGGGCTGGCTGGGCCAGGTCTACGGCACGCTGAGCTACATCTCGCCGACGGAGTACTTCGCCACCGCCGTCCAGTCGATGGACGAGTTCTACCGTCCGCTCAAGACCGCCTACCAGGTCCCTGCATCCCAGCAGTCCCTGGCCGGCACATATGTGTACACCCAGACCTACAACCGGGACGGCACACTGCAGACCACCGGTCTGCCCGCCATCGGCGACCTGCCGGCGGAGGTCCTGACCTACACGTACGACTCGCTGCAACGTCCGAAGACGATGACGGGCACCGCCGACTCGTACGTCACCGACACCGTTTACAACAAGAACAGCCAGCTCCAGCAGTTGGAGCTGTTCACGGGCGGCAGCGGCAAGAAGGTCTGGCAGACCTTCGGCTACGAGACCGGCACCGACCGCCTGACCCGGTCGCTGGTCGACGTCTATGGCGCGACCGCCCCGGCGAAGGACTCGTACTACTCCTACGACCAGGCGGGCAACGTCCTGTCCATCGCGGACACGGCGAACTCGGCTTCACCGGATCTGCAGTGCTTCGCCTACGACAGCAGGCAGCGACTTCAGGACGCCTGGACCCCGGCGGCCACCGCGACGACCGCGGCCGGCTCCGGCAGCCGCGGCTCCACCACACCGGTGAACGGCACCGGACCGACGGCCTGTGACTCTGCCGCCGGTTCGAATTCGCTCGGCGGCCCGGCCCCGTACTGGAAGTCCTACGAGACCGACGCCATCGGCAACCGTGTCTCCGAGATCAACCACGACACCGGCCTGAACGCGGCGAACAACATCACCCGCAGCTACGAGTACGGCGGCGCTGGCGCCCTCGGCGACGGACCGCACCAGGTCACCAAGATCACCGAGCAGACGCCCACCGGGCAGAAGCAGTCGACGTACGAGTACGACGACACGGGCAACACCACCAAGCGCACCATCGGCGGCAACGCGCAGGTCCTCGCCTGGGACGACTCCGGTGCGCTGAGCAAGGTCACCGAGGCGAACGGTTCGGAAACGAGCTACCTGTACGACGCGGGCGGCAGCCGGGTGCAGCGCAAGGACCCCTCCGGTACGACCGTCTACCTGCCCGGCACCGAGCTGAAGCTGTCGGCCGACGGAACCAAGAAGGAGGCCACCCGCTACTACGAGTACGCCGGCCAGACCGTCGCGGTCCGCAGCGCAGCGAAGGTCTCCTTCGTCGCCTCGGACCATCTCGGCACGGGCGAGCTGGCCATCGACTCGGCCACCGGGGCGATATCCCGACGTCGCTTCGACCCCTTCGGTGTCGACCGCGGCCAGAAAACCGGTGTCTGGCCGGGGGAGAAGGGTTACGTCGGCGGCACGATCGACGCCTCTGCCGGCCTCACTCATCTGGGGGCGCGGGAGTACGACTCGGCGATCGGCAAGTTCATCTCGGTCGACCCCGTCATCGACTACACCCAGCCGCAGCAGATCAACGGCTACGCCTACGCCAACAACTCGCCGGTCACGCACGCCGACCCCAGCGGCATGATCGTCCCGGAGTGCCGGGAAGGCCTGATCGAGTGCCGCGGTGGCATTCCCGTCACCAACACGGACCCGGAGGTCTCGAAGGCGCAGTCGGACGTCAGCAAGGCGTCCGGCGACGTGGCGGCGGCGCAGCAGCAGCAGGCGTCCGCCAGGCAGCGCATCAAGTCCGCGGGCAAGGCGCTGGTCAAGATCGCCCGGGACATCCTCGGTGTGGACGCGGCCCTGGACTGCATCTCCAGCGGTGACGTCGGCTCCTGCGGCGAGACCCTGCTCAACATCGCCGGCAGCTTCGCCGGCGGCCTCGCGGGCAAGATCCTCGCCAAGTACGGCGCCCCGTGGAAGTGGGCCAAGGGCATCAAGCTCGCCAAGCGGGTGACCGGCCTGGTCGGTGACCTCATCGGCGGCGTCAAGGGCCTGTGGAACGCCAACAAGGCCGTGGGCCGGGCGAAACTCGGACTCTCCAAGGCCGCGGAGAAACTGGCGGACGTCAGGAAGAAGGCCGCGGAGGCACTCAAGAAACGAAAGAAGACCGAAGAACCCGAGTGCCACAGCTTCCTGCCCGGTACCAAGGTCCTGCTGGCCGACGGCTCCACCAAGGCCATCGAGAAGGTGAAGCTCGGCGACAAGGTAGTCGTCACCGACTCGAAGACCGGCGAGACGACGGTCCGCGAGGTCGCGGGCACCATCGTCACGGAGGACGACAAGTCCTTCGCCGACCTCACGATCAAGGGCGCCTCCGGTAAGCCAGAGGCTCTGATCGCCACCACGACGCATCCGTTCTGGGTCGTGTCGAAGGGCGCGTGGATCAAGGCGGGCGACCTCAAGCCCGGCATGCAGCTGCGCACTCCGTCCGGCGTCACGGTCGAACTGACGGCCGTGCGCCACTTCGAGCAGCGCCAGCGCACCCACGACCTCACGGTCACGGGGATCCACTCCTACTACGTGTCCGTCGGTTCGACGCCGGTACTCGTGCACAACTGCGACACGCTCGAGCTCAAGTACAAGGAAGGCTGGGACGAAACGCAGCGGGCCGAGGCCGACGCGAAGGTCGCCCATCTGAACCAGCTCGCCGAGGAAGGCAAGCTGGTGAAGACGAAGTCGGTGCGCATCGAGAAGGGATCTGCGGCGAGCCGGCTCCGCAAGGCCGGCACGGACGTCCCGGACGGCTACCACGGCGACCACCTGCAGGATCTGCAGTTGGGCGGCACGGATACGCTCGATAACCTGGGACCGCTCGACGGAAGTGTGAACAGCAGTCTCGGGTCACAGATCGCCGGCAAGATCAAGAACTTGCCGATGGGCACCCGGATATGCAGCGTCACGATTTGTGACGCGACTTAGTTCAGGCCCGCCGTCGGCCCCGGAACGCTCGGGGCCGACGGCGGGCGCACATACGACCAGGAGTTGCTTTGTACGAGAATTTCCTCAGGGAGTATCCGCCGGACAACGCTCCTTCCGCGGTCGCCGCCCGCGATGAGCGGCTTGCCATGCTCGACGGGTACACCGAGCTCCTGCAAGTCGGCGCGGGCTCGTCCTTCGGGAGCGGCATTCTCTATGTGCACACCCCGGACGAGGCCGAGGAGGTCGCACAGCTGATCCTGGAGGCCTTTCCCGAGTTCCGGGGCCGTATCGCGCCGGTGGCCCAGGACTGGCTGGGGCGCCAGTACGCGGTGGATCTCGTGCGCAGCACGGCGAACGAGGCCGCGTTCCTGCTGTTCGAGGTCGGTTCGGGCGAGGCTTTCGAGATCGACTGCGGGCTGCCGGAACTTCTCGACGCCGAATTCATCGAGGACCCGGACACGTTCCTCGGAGCGGACCTCTACGCGGAATGGACCGCCGAGCACGCGGTTCCTGTACCGCCGCGACGGTGCGTGGGCTTCAAGGCTCCCCTTTTCCTCGGCGGACACGGCGAGGTCTCGAATCTGGAGGACTCGGACCGGTCCGTCTACTGGTCCCTCATGGGGCAGCTCCGCGCCGCGGCACAGGGCTAGAGCCGCCTACGGCCGCTCGTCGCCTCACGGGGCCCGGTTTGACCCCTCAAGCCGGGCCCCGTAACCTTGACCGTCGGCGTGTCGACTGACCCGCCACATCCCCGTAAACCTCTTCCTCTCGGGCACCCCGGTGGCCGGGAGAGGCCGCCCGTGTTCGTTCCCGGGCGGCTGGACTGCGGGGATGCCGTCCCAGAGCGAGAGAGTGAGATCCGCGTGTACGCCATCGTGCGCAGCGGTGGTCGCCAGCACAAGGTTGCTGTCGGCGACATCGTTGAGGTTGACAAGATTTCCACTGCCAAGGTTGGCGACACGGTCGAGCTCTCGACCCTGCTCGTTGTCGACGGCGACGCTGTGACCAGCGACCCGTGGGTGCTGGCCGGCATCAAGGTCCAGGCCGAGGTCGTGGACCACCACAAGGGTGTGAAGATCGACATCCTTCGCTACAAGAACAAGACCGGCTACCGCCGTCGTCAGGGCCACCGCCAGCAGTACACGGCGATCAAGGTCACTGAGATCCCCGCGGCTGCGAAGTAAGGGACTGAGGAGACATGGCACACAAGAAGGGCGCATCGTCCACCCGGAACGGTCGCGACTCCAATGCCCAGCGGCTCGGCGTGAAGCGCTTCGGCGGTCAGGTCGTCAACGCGGGTGAGATCCTGGTCCGCCAGCGCGGCACCCACTTCCACCCGGGCGCGGGCGTCGGCCGCGGCGGCGACGACACGCTGTTCGCGCTGCAGCCCGGCGCGGTGGAGTTCGGTACGTTCCGTGGCCGCAAGGTCGTGAACATCGTTCCGGTCGCCTGATCGGAAGCTTTCGCGAGGCGGACCTCACTTCCCGATCGGGAAGGCGGGTCCGCCTTTCGCGTGTTACGCAGTAAACAGACCGTACGTATTACCGAAGTGCTGGAGGCACCCCACCATGACCACCTTCGTGGACCGCGTCGAACTGCACGTCGCCGCGGGTAACGGAGGCCACGGCTGTGCCTCCGTACACCGGGAGAAGTTCAAGCCGCTCGGCGGCCCGGACGGCGGCAACGGTGGCCGCGGCGGGGATGTCATCCTCACCGTCGACCAGTCCGTGACCACCCTGCTCGAGTACCACCACTCCCCGCACCGCAAGGCCACCAACGGCAAGCCCGGCGAGGGCGGCAACCGCTCCGGCAAGGACGGTCAGGACCTGGTCCTGCCGGTGCCGGACGGCACGGTCGTGCTGGACAAGGCCGGGAACGTGCTCGCCGACCTCGTCGGACACGGCACCTCGTACGTCGCCGCCCAGGGCGGCCGCGGCGGTCTCGGCAACGCGGCGCTCGCCTCCGCCCGCCGCAAGGCGCCCGGCTTCGCGCTGCTCGGAGAGCCCGGGGACCTCGGGGACATCGTCCTGGAGCTGAAGACCGTCGCCGACGTGGCGCTGGTCGGGTACCCGAGCGCCGGCAAGTCCTCGCTGATCTCCGTGCTGAGCGCCGCCAAGCCGAAGATCGCCGACTATCCGTTCACCACCCTCGTCCCGAACCTGGGCGTCGTGACCGCCGGATCCACGGTGTACACCATCGCCGACGTCCCGGGCCTCATCCCCGGCGCCAGCCAGGGCAAGGGCCTCGGTCTCGAGTTCCTGCGCCACGTGGAGCGGTGCAGTGTGCTCGTGCACGTGCTGGACACGGCGACCCTGGAGTCCGACCGCGACCCCGTCTCCGACCTCGACATCATCGAGGAGGAGCTGCGGCAGTACGGCGGGCTCGGCAACCGGCCGCGCATGGTCGTCCTGAACAAGATCGACGTACCGGACGGCAAGGACCTCGCCGAGCTGGTGCGCCCGGACCTGGAGGCCCGCGGGTACCGCGTCTTCGAGGTGTCGGCCGTGGCGCACATGGGGCTCAAGGAGCTGTCGTTCGCGCTCGCCGAGCTGGTGGGGAAGGCGCGGGCCGCGAAGCCGAAGGAAGAGGCCACCCGGATCGTCATCCGGCCGAAGGCCGTCGACGACGCCGGCTTCACCGTCACCCTGGAGGAGGACGGGCTGTTCCGCGTCCGGGGCGAGAAGCCCGAGCGCTGGGTGCGGCAGACCGACTTCAACAACGACGAGGCCGTGGGCTACCTCGCCGACCGGCTCAACCGTCTCGGCGTGGAGGCGGAGCTGATGAAGGCGGGCGCCCGCTCCGGCGACGGCGTCGCCATCGGTCCCGAGGACAACGCGGTCGTCTTCGACTGGGAGCCGTCGGTCACCGCGGGCGCGGAGATGCTGGGCCGACGTGGTGAGGACCACCGCTTCGAGGCACCGAGGCCCGCGGCGCAGCGGCGCCGGGACCGGGACGCGGAGCGGGACGAGGCCTCCCGGGAGTTCGACGACTTCGAGCCCTTCTAGAGTCCTCTTACACACCTTCCGGTGTGAGCTGACAGCACTGCCCGGACTGTCCACTGACGGTCCGTAGGACCCGTTGCGGAAAGATCGCGTTCTTCTCGCCTTCTCCGTCCCGCAACGGGTCCCTTCTTGTCTGCCCACTTGTCATGCACGCGAGGCTCTCTGTTCAGCAGGCGGGCCCGCCGCCCATGGGAGCTTCCCCCTGTCCAAGAGGCCAGTGAGGCAGGGGAGTTCGTCCCATGACCGGAGTGACCGGACCCGTATCACCCGACCGCCGCCGCCTGTTGACGGCCGGTGCCGCCGTGCTCGGTGCCGCGGCCTCCGCGCAGCTGTGGCTGCCGACCACCGCCCGCGCGGCCGAAAATCCGCTGCCCGACGGGGTGTTCAGCCTCGGTGTCGCCTCCGGCGACCCGCTGCCCGACGGCGTCGTGCTGTGGACGCGGCTCGCCCCCGACCCGCTCAACGGCGGCGGCATGCCCGCCCGTGCGGTGTCGGTGGAGTGGGAGATCTCGGAGGACTCGCGGTTCGTCAAGAGCGTGCGCCGGGGGACCGCCCAGGCGCGGCCCGAGTACGGGCACAGCGTTCACGTGGATGTACGGGGGCTGCGTCCGGACCGTACCTACTGGTACCGCTTCCGCACCGGCGGCCAGATCTCGCCCCGCGGCCGCACCCGCACCGCGCCCAACTGGACCGGCCGCGGCCCGCTGCGCCTGGCGCTCGCCTGCTGCCAGAACTGGCAGCAGGGCTACTTCACTCCGTACGCCGACATGCTGGCGCAGGACCCGGACGTCGTCCTCTTCGTCGGCGACTACATCTACGAGTCCGCGCCGGCGGCCACCGCCGTACGGCGGCACGAGGGCACGGGGGAGCCGTACAGCCTGGTGCAGTACCGCAACCGCTACGCCCAGTACCGCACCGACCCCGACCTCCAGGCCATGCACGCCGCCGCCCCTTGGGTGGTCACCTTCGACGACCACGAGGTCGACAACGACTTCGCCGGGGAGGTCCCGCAGGACCCCGACAAGCAGTCCCACGACGCGTTCGTCGCCCGGCTGACCGCGGCCTACCAGGCGTACTACGAGCACATGCCGGTGCGGGCGAGCGCCGTCCCGAACGGCCCGCACATCCGGATGCACCGCCGGCTGGACTTCGGCCACCTGGCCCGGCTCAACGTGCTGGACACCCGGCAGTTCCGCAGCGACCAGGCGACCAGCCAGGCGGGCGCCCAGAGTCCCTCGCTCACGATGCTCGGCGCCGAGCAGAAGAAGTGGCTCCTCGACGGGCTGCACGGCTCCCCGGCGCGCTGGAACCTGATCGCCTCGCAGATCATGATGGCCGAGACCGATCTTCTGGTCGGCGAGGGCAAGCTGTGGTTCTACGACGCCTGGGACGGCTACCAGGTGGAACGCAACGCGCTGCTCGGGGAGTTCGCCTCGGTCCGCAACCCCGTCGTGCTCAGCGGCGACCGGCACCTCACGATGATCAGCGATCTGAAGAAGGACTTCGCCGACCCGGGTTCCGCGGTCGTCGGCGCCGAGTTCGTCGGCACCTCCATCTCCAGCGGCGGCGACCAGGACCAGGCGGCCTTCCACACCGAGTGGGACGCGAAGCTGCCGGACAACCCGCACTGGAAGCTGATCGACGCCCACCGCGGCTACCACCTGTTCGACATCCGTCGCGACCGCATCGACGCGCAGGTCAGGGTGGTGGACACGGTGCTGCGGAAGACGGCCACGCCGAGCACGCTGGCCCGGTTGCGCGTCGAGGACGGGAAGCCGGGCGTGCGGCGGGTATGACGCGCCTCACGATTGTGAATCCTGTGTGACGGGAGCCTGGGACTCATCTGTGTCCCAGGCTCCTCTCAGCATTACCTCAGGAACTTCTCTTACCGTCCGTTAACCATGGAGACGGACTGTACGAGAGGCGACGCCCGAGTGAACGATGCCGCCGCGATCACCCCGCTGCCCGCCGGTACCCGGTTGCTGCACATCGGCCCGCACAAGACCGGGACCACCGCCATCCAGGGCGCCCTGTTCGCCGCGAAGGACGCGTTGCCCGCACACGGCGTCGCGTTCCCGGCGCACAGCAGGCACCCCATGGAGGCCGCTCTCGCCGCCTGTGCCCGGCCCGCGATGATGGGCGACACCGTGCCCACCGACAAGCACTGGCTGCGGCTGCTGGAACTGGTCGAGGCGACCGGGAAGGCCACCTCGGTGGTCAGCAGCGAGTTCTTCGCCGACGCCCAGGACGACGCGACCGTCGCGCGGATCGTCGAACAACTCGGCGGGGACCGGGTGCACGTCCTGGTCACGCTGCGCCCGCTGGCGCGGATCATGCCCTCGCAGTGGCAGCAGTACGTGCAGAACGGGCTGCGCATGGGCTACGAGGACTGGCTGGAGCACATGCTCCGCAAGGCCCCGTACGAGAAGCCCAACCCCAGCTTCTGGCAGCGGCACCGGCACGACCGGCTGGTCGAGCGGTGGGTGCGGGCGGTGGGCGCGGAGCGGGTCACCGTCGTCGTGGTCGACGACCGTGACCGCGGTGGTCTGTTGCGTACGTTCGAGGCGCTGCTCGGGCTGCCCGAGAATCTCCTGCAGCCGGTTCCGGACACCGCGAATCGCTCACTGACCCTCGCCGAGACCGAAATGCTGCGCAATCTTAATAAGGAATTCCGCGGCAATGGACTGCCCGACGAACTGTATTCGAAGCTTGTCCGTAACGGCGCCGTCATGCATATGAAGAACGCGTGCAGTCCGACGCCCCAGGACGTGAAGATTGTGACGCCCCCATGGGCCGTCGAGGCCGCCGCCGAGATCGGCGCGGAGATCGCGGGCCGTATCGGGTCCATGGGTGTGCGCGTCCTCGGCGATCCGGGACTGCTGTCCGTCGCGCCGAAGCCCGCCGGGGAGGCGGCGCCCGCCGAGGCGCGGATCGCTCCCGAGGTGGCCGCTCAGGCCCTCTACGGGGCGCTCGCGGCGGTGGCCGGCACGACGGCCGAGGGCGCCTCCGGGGCCAAGACGCGTACCGTGCACCAGACATCGTCGAAGGAACTCGTGCGGGTGCTCGGCCACCGTTGCCTCAAGCGGCTGCGGCGGCGCTGAGCTCTCGCTGTGTCACTCTCGGCAATGTCTGACTCCCTGTGGAGTTACTCACAGCAATTCCCCAGGGGAACACGGAAGGTCTCACCGCGTCTCACCAATCACCAGGGATGCAAGGTGAATGACAGGTTGCGCGCACATATGCAGCGGAGGTCACTCACCTTGCACAGCGGTAACCAGAAGTGGGACCCTTTCCAAGTTCCCTGTCGCCCCAAGGTAGGTCACCTGTGTCCCAGCGCATAGCCAAGCCCCGTACCACCGCAGTGATCCTGGCCGGTGGCACCGGTCAGCGGGTGGGTCTGTCGATCCCCAAGCAGCTGCTGAAGATCGCCGGCAAGGCAGTCATCGAGCACACCCTGACCACCTTCGAGAACGCCGACTCCATCGACGACGTCATCGTGCTGATGGCGCCCGGCTACGTGCCGGACGTCGAGAAGATCGTCGCCAAGGCCGGCCTCAAGAAGATCTCGAGGGTCATCGAGGGCGGCGCGACGCGGAACGAGACCACCGAGCGCGCCATCGCCGCCCTGGGCGAGGGCCTGGCCGAGGGCGAGGACGCCAACGTCCTCTTCCACGACGCCGTACGGCCGCTGCTGTCGCAGCGCGTCATCGACGACTGCGTGACGGCACTGGAGCGCTACCAGGCCGTCGACGTCGCCATCCCGTCCGCGGACACCATCATCGTCACGCGCACGCACGGCGAGGACGGCGAGTTCATCACCGAGATCCCGGACCGCTCCCGGCTGCGCCGCGGCCAGACCCCGCAGGCCTTCAAGCTGTCCACCATCCGCCGGGCCTACGAGGTCGCCGCCGGCGACCCCAACTTCCAGGCCACCGACGACTGCTCCGTGGTACTCAAGTACCTGCCGGACGTGCCGATCCACGTCGTCGCGGGCGACGAGTACAACATGAAGGTGACGCAGCCGGTCGACGTCTTCATCGCCGACAAGCTGTTCCAGCTCGGCTCCACCGCCGCGCCGGAGCAGAAGGGCGAGGAGGCCTACCGCGAGCTCCTCACCGGCAGGACGATCGTCATCTTCGGCGGCTCCTACGGCATAGGCAAGGACATCGCCGAACTCGCCGAGGCCTACGGCGCGCACGTGTACGCGCTGGGCCGCTCCACCACCGGCACCCACGTGGAGAACCCGGAGGAGGTCGACGACGCGCTGTCCAAGGCGTACGCCGAGACCGGGCGCATCGACTATGTCGTCAACACCGCGGGCGTGCTGCGCATCGGCAAGCTGGCCGAGACCGACAACGCCACCATCGAGGAGGCGCTGAAGGTCAACTACCTGGCGCCGGTACAGATCGCCCGCTCCTCGTACAAGTACCTCGCCGAGACCCAGGGTCAGTTGCTGCTGTACACCTCCAGCAGCTACACCCGCGGCCGTGCCGAGTACAGCCTCTACTCCTCGACCAAGGCCGCGATGGTGAACCTCACCCAGGCCCTGTCCGACGAGTGGGCCGGCGACGGCATCCGCGTCAACTGCGTCAATCCGGAGCGCACCGCCACCCCGATGCGCACCAAGGCCTTCGGTCAGGAGCCCGCGGGCAGCCTGCTTTCCTCCGAGGCCGTGGCCCGTACCTCGCTCGACGTCCTGCTGTCCGAGCTGACCGGGCACGTCATCGACGTCCGCCAGCAGGACCCGACGGCGGGCGCCAGCAAGGCCTCCGGTTTCGAGCAGGCGTTGGCCAGTGTTCTGGACCGTCAGGACGGCGTGGCATAATTACCGGCAAATAGCCTTCTGTCATTCAGGCCTCTGTGGTTGCCCATTCACCTGGCATTCGCAGGGGCCTGAGTCCGTAAAACTCTCGCATCCTCAGAAAGCTCACATCTTTCACAAAGGTGATTTTCCGGAACTTTCCGGACTCTGATTGGCCCAGACAACCAGCACCCCTCCCAGAGCAGGTTCCTCCGTGATATCCACAGCTATTCGCGTCGCCCGGGTGGGCAGCGTGGCCGAGCTGGCCGCGGCGGCCCTCATGATGCTGGGCTTCCCCTGCCTCATGCTCGCCGCGCTCGTCCCGAGCGTTCCCGCCTTCGCGGCCGCGGCCGCCGTGACGTACCTGGCGGACCACTATCTGCACCACAAGGGCAGTTACCTCATCAACCGCCTGAGCAAGGTGCGGGCGGGTCTGTCGATCCGCTTCCTGATCCGGCAGCTGCTCCTGGTCCTGCTGCTCGCCCGACTGGACCTCGCGGAAGACCTGGTCTTCTACGGTGCGATCGCCTGCTTCATCGCCTTCTACGGCCTCCAGGCCCCGCACGGCGTACTGATCACCCTGATCCGCAACCGCCGCCATATGCCGGTCGTCACCCGCAATGTCGACCTGGCCTCCCGCATCCGCATCCCGGACGCCCCGCCGCGCCTGCTGCTGAGCCGCTCCGCCGAGAAGATGCTCCACCTCGACATCGTGGCGGTCGTCGGTCTGCTGGTCTCCGCGGCCACCGAGTCGGCTGTGGCCGGCTCCATCGGCATCGGCGTCACGCTGGTCCTGGGCGTGCTGTACGTCGCCGCGCTGCTGCCGTATCTGCGCGGCAAGCGGATCCCGCCGAACGCCGACAAGGTGCTGAGCGCCCTCGGCGCCTGGCTGCGCGAGTACCGGCCGGAGACGGCGCTGTACTTCTCCGGCTCCAAGGACTCCGCCTACCAGGTCAACATGTGGCTGGAGACCATGGAGCAGCTGGACACCCGGCCGCTGATCATCCTGCGCGAGCGCGCCATCATCGAGAAGCTGGCGCCCACCACGGTCCCCGTCATCTGCGTGCCCGGAGGGGTGCACCTGATGAACATGGACCTGTCCACCGTGCGCGTCACGCTGTACGCGGCGAACGTCGGCAAGAACATCCACATGCTGCGCGTGCCCACCATGAAGCACGTCTTCATCGGCCACGGCGACAGCGACAAGCTCGCCAGCGTCAACCCGTTCAGTAAGGTGTACGACGAGGTGTGGACCGCCGGCCGCGCCGGCCGCGACCGGTACGCCATCGCTGACGTCGGTGTGCGCGACGAGGACATCGCGGAGGTCGGCCGCCCGCAGCTGGCGCCGATCCAGACCCGGCAGGGTGTGCCCGGCGATCGCATGCCGACGGTTCTGTACGCGCCGACCTGGGAGGGCTGGGACGACAACCCCGGCAACACCTCGATCCTGCTCGCCGGCGAGAACATCGTGAAGAAGCTGGTGGCGGCCGACCCGCCGGTGCGCGTCCTGTACAAGCCGCACCCCTTCACCGGCACCCGCAGCGCCAAGGCCGGCGCCGCGCACCGGCGCATCACCGCCCTGGTCGAGAAGGCCGCCGCCGAGCGCGCCGCCGACCCGCGTTTCAAGGCGGACTCGGGCGCCCAGGCCAAGGCGAAGGCGGAGCTGGCCCGTATCGAGGCCAGGCTCGCCGAGCTGTCCGGGTCCGGTGGCGACCGGGGCGACGAGGCCGAGGCCGCCCGCGACGGCCTGGTCGACCTCAGGAGGCACGAGGAGGTCGCCCGGCTGCGCGCCGAGTGGAACGACGCCTACTGGCGTTCCTTCGGCTCCTCCGAGCACCGGGTCATCACGGGCGCCGAACCGCGCCTGTACGACTGCTTCAACGTCTCCGACGCGATGGTTTCCGACATCTCCAGCGTGGTCTCCGACTTCATCGCCAGCGGCAAGCCGTACGCGGTGACGGACTCCGCCGAGCTGGGCGTGGAGGAGTTCAAGCGGCAGAACACCGCGGTGCGCGCCGCGGTGATCCTCTCCAACAACGCGGCCGAGCTGGGCGAACTGCTGGACGCCGTACGCGACCCGGCCGCGGACCCGCTGGCGGAGGACCGCAAGGAGCTCAAGCGGTACCTGCTCGGGCCGGACGAGCCGACGTCGATCGAGCAGTTCAACACCGCGGTGGCCAACCTCGCGCTGAAGGCCGAGGCCCGCAACGTCGGGCAGCGCTCGCACGCCGCGCTCGACGAGGCGGAGCTGGCGAACGCCCTGCCCGGACAGCGGGTGTCGGCGGCCGGCGAGACGGACGGTGTGGCAGCGGCAGGCTGACGGGCCCACGTACAGAGCGGCTCGGCCCCTGGGGAACGATCCCCGGGGGCCGAGCCGTTTTTGTCGGCGCTCTTACCGTCTTACCGGCCCCGTCTAGCGTGCTGCGTCTAATCTGATTCCTGGCGGTTATTCGTGTGATTCGGATCACGAATGCGGGAGAGTGAGGCAACCGCTTGCCTCGTTCAACCGTCTACCAGGTAGCTAATTAGCTGATTCGGGGGAAATTTTCCGTGATGAGGGGGAAATGTGACCGTGACGCAGCCTGATGTGAGCGTGATCATCGGGGCGTACGAGGCGATGCCGTATCTGGTCGAGTGCCTGGCGTCGGTCGAGGCACAGACCATCGACTCGGCACGCATCGAGGTCATCGCGGTCGACGACGGTTCCACCGACGGCACCGGGGACTACCTGGAGGAGTTCGCCGCCCGTGCTCCCATGCCCGTCACGGTGATCCGCCAGGAGAACTCCGGCGGCCCCAGCGGCCCGCGCAACGTCGGCCTCGGCAAGGCCGCCGGGCGCTACGTCTTCTTCCTCGACGCCGACGACCGGCTCGGCCCCGAGGCGCTGGAGCGCATGGTCGCCATGGCCGACGAGAACGGCACGGACGTCGTGCTCGGCAAGGTCGAGGGCGTCAACCGCAACGCGCCCAAGTCGATGTGGGGCAAGACGTTGAAGCGCACCGACGTCTACTCCTCCAACATCAAGTTCACGCTGAGCGCGCAGAAGCTCTTCCGTCGCGCACTGCTGGAACGCCACGGCATGCGCTTCGACGAGTCCCTGTGGACCGGCGAGGACGCGCTGTTCACGATGGAGGCCTATCTGCGGGCCGACGGTGTCTCCGTCGTCGCCGACTACACCTGCTACTACCTGGTGGGCCGCGAGGACGGCAAGCACGTGACGAAGAGCGGGAGCTACACGCTCCGCTTCGACTCGGCGCGGGCGCTGATGAAGCTGATAGCGGAGATGGTCCCGGCCGGCTCCAAGCGTGACGTGCTCATGGTCCGTCCGTTCCAGGTCACGCTGCTGCCGCAGTTCGGGCCGGTGTTCCTCAGGGACGGCGAGGAGATCCAGCGGAACAAGTTCGAGCTGGCCAAGCCGCTGTTGGACGCCTACTGGAACGAGGGCGTCGCCCACCGACTGAAGGTCCACGAGCGGCTGCGGCTGCACCTGGTGGCCCAGCAGCGCCCCGATCTCCTCAAGGACGTGGTCGAGTTCGTCAAGGCCAAGCGGCAGGCCGCCGCCATCCTGGAGAAGCGGGGCACCCGGGTCTACCTGGTCTACCCCCACTTCCGCGCCAAGAAGGCCGGCATACCCGACCGGATCTACCTCGCCGAACCCCGCGAGGCCAAGGCCTTCCTGGGCTGGCGCGAGAGCACGGCCGACTCCTTCCTCCGTCGGGCCCTCCGCAAGGCCCGCCGAACCCTCCTGTCCCGCAACGTCACCCCGGGCGGCCGTGCGGCAGCGGTCTGATCCGGACCGCCCCGAAGGCGGGCCGTTCCGTCCCGTCCCGCCCCGTCCGCACCGAGTCGAGCCCGGTCCCCGTTGGGGCCGGGCTCGTTCTGGTGCCGCCCGCCTCATGTCGTAAGGGAGTGCTACTGCCGTCCCGACTGCAGTGCCCGCCGGAGCGGTCCGCCCACTGCGCGGCGTGCCCGGCGGTAGACCGAGGGGACCCGGACGGCGGAGGTCGCGGCAGGCTTCGCGGCGGCCTTGGCGCGCGCCAGGTCGCGCTTCAACTGGGCATTGTCCGTGGCCAGTTCGGTCATGTGGTGCTGGAGCCAGCCGAACCGCGCGCTGAGCGAGGCGATGTCCGCGTCGTTCCAGGGGCGGACGCCCGCCGGGAAGTCCAGCGACCGCAGCCGCGCCTCGAAGGCCGCGCCGCCGTCGCCGTGCGTGAAGGTGTTCTCCAGCCCGTTCCGGTCCAGGAAGCCGATGAAGCGCTCGAAGCGCTCCTGGTGGCCCCCCGTCAGCTCACCGAAGTCGGCTTCCTCGTACAGCCGCGCGGGGTCGACGTCCTCCGGCAGTTCGCCCAGCAGCCGGTGCGGGATGCCGAAGTAGCGGCACAGCTCCAGCGTCCGGGAGTCTGCGCACAGCACGGTCGCCGGCGTGCCCGCCAGCAGTGCCGCGATGTTGCCGTGGATCCGGGAGCCGAAGGAGAAGTCGAACGCCCGCAGGTCGTCGATCCAGGTGACCGGGTCGACGTAGACGCGGACCTTGTCCTCCCGGTACATCGGGTGGTCGGGGTGCGTCGGGACCGCCGTCAGCCGGCCGTTCGGGTGCGACAGGTCCCGCCAGTGCAACTGGCGTGCGTCACTGGTGTTCTGGCCGATGAAGTGCAGGTGCGGATAGCGCGCGTGGGTGCGGGTGATGATCCGACCCAGGCCCTGCGACTTCACTGCGCTGTGCGAGCCGTTGATCGCGATCGGGGAGTCCGCCGTCAGCGCCGGCACCCGCTTCTGTACGGCGAGTTCCTTGCCGTACATGAACAGCGACGGGCAGCCGATCACCTCGACGTCCCTGAACCCCATGTCCTTCAGGTACTTCTCGGTGAACTCGCCCCGCACCCCGATGGACGCACTGCGATCCAGCACGGCCGCGCAGAAGTCGCGCACCGCGGGCTCCATGGACTTCAGCCGCGCCGGGTCGTAGTCCACCCCGGCCTGCGCGCCGACCCCGAGCACCACCACGGGGATCTTCAGCTTGCCTATGAGCCGGGTCAGCCGCCGCAGCCCCGACTCGAAAGACGGCCGGAAGGCGTTGGCGAGCGGTACGACGAAAGCGTCGTACTCCTCGTTGATCCGCCCCGCCGCGGCCGCCTCGGCCTTCATGCCGTTCGAGACCACCTCGGTGCCGGGCGTCTCGAGGATCTTGTGTGCGGCGTCACTGAAGATCAGGTTGCCGGAGTTGGTGGCTATCACGTCGCGGTGGAGGGCTTCCTCCACAGGGACGACGTCGTAGGGGCTCTTCCCTGATCTCAGGAGTATGCGCTTCACAGGGTGAACTTTAAGTGGCACGGCGTTCACATTAAATTTGGGTTGCCTTTAATTTCCATGGGGAACCCGTGCAACCTTTTTTGCGTACGCAATGCGTGAGCAAATGATTACGAGCAGTCTGTCCGGGGACCGGACCGATGCGCGACGCCGGACCCGCTTCGCGTAGATTGCCAGACGGGATGCCGGACCTACGCGAGGGGACGACAAGCAAGGTGGCAGAGGTAAGGCAGGCCGTGAGCGAGGCCCGCAGGATCGTCGTCAAGGTGGGTTCCTCGTCGCTGACCACCGCCTCCGGCGGACTGGACGCCGACCGGGTCGACGCCCTCGTCGACGTCCTCGCCAAGAGCCGCAGCGGGGGAGAGAAGGAGATCGTCCTCGTCTCCTCCGGCGCCATCGCCGCCGGCCTCGCCCCGCTGGGCCTGCGCCGCCGCCCCAAGGACCTCGCCCGCCAGCAGGCCGCCGCCAGCGTCGGCCAGGGCCTGCTGGTGGCCCGCTACACCGCCTCCTTCGCCCGCTACGGCGTCCGCGTCGGCCAGGTCCTGCTCACCTCCGACGACATGAGCCGCCGCGCCCATCACCGCAACGCCTCCCGCACCCTCGACAAGCTCCTCGCCATGGGCGCCTTCCCGATCGTCAACGAGAACGACACCGTCGCCACGGACGAGATCCGCTTCGGCGACAATGACCGCCTCGCCGCCCTCGTCGCCCACCTCGTCCACGCCGACCTGCTCGTGCTGCTCTCCGACATCGACGGCGTATACGACGGCGACCCCGCCAAGCCCGGCACCTCGCGGATAGCGGAGGTGCGCGGGCCCGCCGACCTCGAGGGCATCGAGATCGGCAGCGCGGGCAAGGCCGGCGTCGGCACCGGCGGCATGGTCACCAAGGTCGAGGCGGCCCGGATCGCGGCCGCCGCCGGCATTCCCGTGGTGCTCACCAGCGCCGTCCATGCCGCCGAGGCGCTCTCCGGCCGCGACACCGGCACCTACTTCCATCCGGCCGGCAAGCGCTCCGCCGACCGGCTGCTGTGGCTCCAGCACGCCTCCACCCCGCAGGGCTCGCTGACCCTCGACGACGGCGCCGTGCGCGCGGTCGTCGAGCGGCGCAAGTCGCTGCTGCCGGCCGGCATCGCCGCCGTCGAGGGCGAGTTCACCGCCGGCGACCCCGTCGAACTGCGCGACGGCGCGGGCCACGCCGTGGCCCGCGGGCTGGTCAACTTCGACGCCAAGGAGATCCCCCGGCTGATCGGCCGCTCGACCCACGAGCTGGCGCGCGAGCTGGGCCCCGCGTACGAACGCGAGATCGTACACAGGGACGACCTGGTGATCCTGCACCCGTAAACCGGGTCGAACGACCGCTCCCGGTGGGGGACCTTCCGTAAAACCGCCACGCGAAGCCGTCCGGCCTGCTCAACTTTGTCTCAGGGACACAATCCGCAGGAGCACTGCGCAGGCGTGAAGGAGGCCGTCGTGAGACGAGTGCGCCCTGGGGCGGCGGCGTCCCGCGGTGGCGCCGAAGGCGCCCGTGGCACCTGTGGCGCATCCTCCCGCGCACCCGGCGAGGAGCGCGCCCTGACGAGCGTCGCGGCCGGCGACCGCTACGCGGGCGAGGCGCCCGCGGACCTGCCCCGCCTGTGGCACATCACCCTCAGCCTCTCCGGCGTCGCGGCCCCCATCAAGGAGGTCCGGCGCGCCCTCGAGCAGCTGGCCCATGACCACCCCTTTCTGCTGACCAGCCGGTACGCCCAGGACCACGCGGAGATCCGCTACTGGGAAGAGGCCCGCGACCTTCACGACGCCGCCGCCGTTGCCCTGCGTCTGTGGGGCGAGCACCGCCAGACCGCGGGCCTGCCACCCTGGGAGATCGTCGGCCTGGAGGTCATCGACCGCGAGACCTATCATCAGCGCATCGCCGCGGGCTACGGCCCGGCCCCGGCGACCCCGGTCGGCGTCCACCCCTTTTAGGGGTCCTTCGGGCCCTTCGGGCGTTGTCTCGGGGTTTGGGATGACCGCTGGACGGCCCCGCCCCGCGCACTACCCTGCCAGCATGACCATGCTCTCTCCGTACGACGCCATGTCACCGGTCACCCAGGCCGCCTACCGGGCCAAGGCCGCCGCCGCCGACCTCGCGCCGCTTCCGCGGGCCGTGAAGGACGACGCGCTGCTCGCCGTCGCGGACGCGCTGGAGGTCCGTACGAGCGAGATCGTCGAGGCCAACGCCAAGGACATCGCCAAGGCCCGTGAGGCCGGCACCAGCGAGGCGATCATCGACCGCCTCACGCTCACCCCGGAGCGGGTGCGCGCCATCGCCTCCGACGTGCGCGACGTCGTGGCCCTGCCCGACCCGGTCGGCGAGGTCGTCCGCGGCTCCACCCTCCCCAACGGCATCGACCTGCGCCAGGTCCGTGTCCCGCTCGGCGTCGTCGGCATCATCTACGAGGCCCGCCCGAACGTCACGGTGGACGCCGCCGCCCTCTGCCTGAAGTCCGGCAACGCGGTGCTGCTGCGCGGCTCGGCCTCCGCCTACGAGTCGAACACCGCCCTCGTGCGCGTCATCCGGGACGCCGTCGGCGGCGCCGGGCTGCCCGCCGACGCCGTGCAGCTCGTGCCGGGCGAGAGCCGCGAGAGCGTCCGCGAGCTGATGCGCGCCCGCGGCCTGGTCGACGTCCTCATCCCGCGCGGCGGCGCCTCCCTCATCCAGACCGTCGTCACCGAGTCCATCGTCCCCGTCATCGAGACCGGCACCGGCAACTGTCACGTCTACGTCGACGCCCAGGCCGACCTGGACACGGCGATCGACATCCTGATCAACTCCAAGGCGCAGCGCGTCAGCGTCTGCAACGCCGCCGAGACCCTCCTGGTCCACCAGGACATCGCCCCCGAGTTCCTGCCCCGCGCCCTGGACGCCCTCGCCGAGGCCGGGGTCACCGTCCACGCGGACGAGCGCGTACTGGCGTACGCCAAGGACTCCAAGGCCACCGTCGTCGAGGCCACGCCGGAGGACTGGGAGACCGAGTACCTCTCGTACGACATCGCCGCCGCCGTCGTCGACTCCCTCGACCGGGCGGTGGAGCACATCCGGCTGTGGACCTCCGGGCACACCGAGGCCATCGTCACCACCTCCCAGCAGGCCGCCCGCCGCTTCACCCAGCTGGTCGACTCCACGACGGTCGCCGTCAACGCCTCGACCCGCTTCACCGACGGCGGCCAGTTCGGCTTCGGTGCGGAGATCGGCATCTCCACGCAGAAGCTGCACGCGCGTGGCCCGATGGGCCTGCCCGAGCTCACCAGCACCAAGTACATCGTCACCGGGGACGGGCACATCCGGCGCTGAGGCCGGTCGCACCCGCCTCGGGGCGTGCGCACCCTGCCTCGGGACGTGCGCCGGGGTAGGGGTGCGCCCGGGGTAGGGGCGCACGCCGGGGCAGGGTGCACGCCGGGGTGGAGGTGCACGCCGGGGCAGGGTGCACGCCGGGGCAGAGGCGCGTGGTGGAGCAGGGGCGATGTGGTGGGGCATATGTGCCCTGCAAGCGCGCCCGGCCTGCCTCCGTGCCGCGGCAAAGCTGTCTCAGCCGGCAGACGAATTTCCATACCGTCTGCCCAAAATGACCCCCCAGGTCTACTCTGGATCCGTGCCGGAGGACGTGGGGGGCACGCCGTTCCCTGACGGCTGGGAGCCCGACGACGACCACGACCGCGGGGTGTCGGACGAAGAGTTCGCCTCCGTGGTCTTCGACGAGGCCTTCGTACGGGCGGCCGTGGTGCACGAGCCGACCGCCGTCGAACGCCTCCTGGCCGCCGCGCAGGCAAGAGCGGAGGCCTCGGAGGCCGAGGCCCGCCGGGCACACACCAGAGGCGAGCGGTACGACGACGGGTACGGCCCCGACGGACCCGGCGATTTCGGCCATGATCCGGACCTCGGCGACCTGGCCGACCCCGACGACCCCGATGCCTTCGGACGCCACTACGGCGCCCCGGGGCCATACGGCAAACAGGTCCGCTGGCACCGTCCCGTCGCCTGGATACTGGCCCTCGTGATGGGGATCGGCATGGTCGCGCTGGCTTTCACGGCGGTCTACCGCGGCGCCTCCTCCAGCAACCGCGACCGGGCACCGCTGCCCGCCTCGACCGGCCTCGAGCAGGGCAGCGCGGCCGCGCCCTCCGCATCCGCCGACTACTCCCAGCCAGCCGTCTCGGTGATCCCGCGCACTCCCTGAACGTCGGCGCCGGTCCTGGTGAGAACCTGTCAGAACTTGTCGTGTACCAGGGCGTTTACCGGGGCTCCGGGAGACCTACCCTGAAAGTATGGGCGGGCCTGGAGACCCACCTGAGGGGACACCCGAGGGCGCTCCCGGAGGTGGAGAGGACGAGTACCGATCCGTCGTCTTCGACGAGTCGTTCGTCCGCGCTGCCCGGATCCAGGAGTACTCCGCGCAGGAGCGTATGGCCGACCACACACCCGCCGTGCGTCGCCGCCCGACTCTGCGCCGGGGTCTGTCCCGGCAGGCGTTCATCCTGGTCCTGCTGATCGCCGTCGCCTTCGGCACCGCGATCTACATGGGCGTACGGAACCCCTACCAGACCCCCGCGGCCCAGCAGCCCGCCGAGCCGCTGCGGATGACCGTCATCCCGCTCGCCCCGCAGAGCAAGGTGCCCGGCGCCGCCGACCCCGAGTACCTGTACGCGCACAGCCCCGCCGCGCAGTTCCGCATCGGCGCCGAGGGCATACCGCTCCCTGCCTCCCGGCGCACCGCGCACTTCTCGGACAGCCAGGTCGTGACCGCCCTGACCACTGCCAAGGACTACATCGTCCGCTCCTCCCTCGACCCGGAGGTGCTCACCGGACAGCAGGTCCGTCCCGTGCGCGTCCTCCTCGACTCGGGCCAACTCGACCAGTTCGACCAGAGCTTCGACCACCCGACCGCCGACGGACGGCACGCGCCCACCGGATGGCTGGTTCGCTTCGACCCCGCCCAGGCCGAGCTGGCCGACCGCAAGATCCGGGTACAGGGCACGCTGTCGGCCGCCGAGACCGACTCCTCCACCCTCGAGGTCACCGCGGACCACACCTTCGTGTACGCGCTGCGGCCGACCGGTTCCGGGGACCAGGCCGAGGCGTCCCTGTTCACCGTCCGGCGCGAACTGCACTTCCGCTTCGACCGCGACGACCTGCGTCTGCACCAGGCCCAGCTCGTCGTCTCCTACGTCCAGGCCGGCCCGCTGTCCTGCGCCGAGGACTCCATGAACCACCTGCACCCGCTGCTCGCCGGCCAGACCGCGAAGAGCGGCGGCCCGGCCGGCACCGACCCGTACGCGACGGGCAACGCGACGGCACTGTGCGGGGCGCTGGCACCGAGCGCGCAGCCGAAGGTATGAGCGCGGACGAAGGTATGAGCGCGGACGAAGGTGTGAACGCGGACGAAGGTATGAACCTGGTGTGAACCGGATGGTCGGGCGTGGCCCGCTCAGTCCTCGTCGATGGCTCAGACTTCGTCGCTCGCTCAGTCCTCGTCGCGCGGCGCGGTGTCCGTCGGGGGCTCGTCCGAGTGCGGCTGGTCCGACGAAGGCCGGTCCTTCGGCGGAGGCGGGCTGGTGAAGCCGCCAAAGCCGCGTCGCACCCGGCCGCCCAGGTCACCCGCCCCGCCCGCGATATCGGTGACCAGCTTCATCAGCGGGTCCTTGGAGCTCTTGACATGGCCGGCGTAGCTCGCGGCCGACTCACGGAACGAGTCCGTGACCGAGGTGTCCTTGTCCTCGGTGCGCCGCGAGTAGTGGCCGTCCATGATCCGCTGGTAGTCCCGGGACTCGGCCCACTTCTTCAGCTCGGCCGCGCGCACGGTGGTGAAGGGGTGGGAGCGGGGCAGCACGTTAAGGATCTTCAGCACGGAGTCGCGCAGGTCGCCGCCGGCCTCGTACTCCTCGGCCTGCTGGAGGAACGCGTCCACGTTCATCTCGTGCAGGTGGTTGCCGCCGGCGATCTTCATCAGGCCGCGCATCGAGGCCCGCAGGTCCTGGCCCACCAGCAGGCCGGCGCGGTCGGCAGACAGCTCCGACTTGCGGAACCACTCCCGCAGCGCCGTCACGATCGCCATGATCGCGACGTTGCCCAGCGGGATCCAGGCGACCTTCAGGGCCAGGCTGGTCAGGAACAGCAGGATCGTGCGGTACACGGAGTGGCCGGACAGGGCGTGACCCACCTCGTGGCCGATGACCGCCCGCATCTCCTCCTCGTCGAGCAGCTCGACCAGGCCGGTGGTGACGACGATGATCGGCTCGTCCAGGCCGATGCACATCGCGTTCGGCTGCGGGTCCTGGTTGACGTACATCGGCGGGACCTTCTCCAGGTCCAGGACGTAACAGGCGTCCCGCAGCATGTCGTTGAGGTGCGTGAACTGCAGGTCCGACACCCGCACCGAGTCGGACAGGAACAGCAGCCTCAGGCTCCGCTCGGGCAGCAGCCCGCTGAGCGCCTTGAAGACCGTGTCGAAGCCGCTGAGCTTGCGCAGCGCCACCAGGGCGGAGCGGTCGGCCGGGTGCTCGTACGCACGCGAGGAGATCCCCTTGAAACGCCTGCGCTGCCTGCTCGGCACGTGCTCGTGCCCGTTGCGCTGGTGGCCGTCGTCGGACATGTCTTCCCCCATGTACGTCTGAGTGCCCTGTGGGCCGTGCACGGTGTGCGGTCCCACCGGTGTGCGGTGCCCTGCGTGCCCCCGAAGCTGAGCCCAGCCTAGGCGGAGTTACCGTGGACGCGCAGTACAGCAAAGGAGTCCAACGCCATGGAGCACACCCCCGCAGCCGCCTGGCTCACCGAGGCCGCAAGCGCGGCCGACCAGCAAGGGCCGGGCAATCTGCTCCGGGTCGTCCTGATCGTGATGGTCCTGGGCTGCGTGCTCACCGCGTGGTTCCTGCTGCGGGGCTACAAGCGGAAAGACGACTGACAGCATCCGAAAGTTCCCCAACGGTGGAGTCGGCGTGATCGCCGCCGAGCCGCCCGCTTACGATGGGCAGACGTCTTTATCCCGCCCACACCGAATAGGTCCTGCTGAAGATGAGCTTCCACAGCGCCGCAGCCCAGTTGGTCACTCTCGCCGCCGAGGGCGAGGAGCACGGCGGCAACCACAACAGCCTCAACCCCCTGGTCACGGGCGGCAGCGCGTTCATCATCCTGCTGCTTCTGCTGTGGGTCACCACCCGCTTCAACCGCGACCGCTGAATCCGGCGAGGGCCCTCCCGGGGCCGCCCGGGGGATCTGACGGCCGAGGCCTCCAGGCCGGGCCGGTAGGGTCTGCACGCATGGGAGAGCAGGACATGCCTACCGGTCCGGCGAACGACGCGGCCGACGCGAACGACACGGCCGGCGCGGCCGACATGGCTGACACGGGACGCGGCGCCGCGGGCGAGATACAGCGCCGCCCGGCGCACATGCGGGCCGATGGCCCGGGCAACGGGCCATCGAACCCGGGCAAGCGCCGTCTCGGCGTCATGGGCGGCACCTTCGACCCGATCCACCACGGGCACCTCGTGGCGGCCAGCGAGGTCGCCGCGCAGTTCCACCTCGACGAGGTGGTGTTCGTCCCGACCGGCCAGCCGTGGCAGAAGACCCACCGCAATGTCTCCCCCGCCGAGGACCGGTATCTGATGACGGTCATCGCGACCGCAGAGAACCCGCAGTTCTCGGTGAGCCGCATCGACATCGACCGCGGCGGCCCGACCTACACCGTCGACACCCTGCGTGACCTGCGTGCGCTCAACCCCGACACCGACCTGTTCTTCATCACCGGTGCCGACGCCCTCGCCCAGCTGCTGACCTGGCGGGACACCGAGGAACTGTTCTCCCTGGCGCACTTCATCGGGGTCACCCGACCGGGTCACCAGCTCACGGACCCAGGCCTCCCCGAGGGCGGCGTCTCCCTCGTCGAAGTTCCCGCGCTCGCCATCTCCTCCACAGACTGCCGTGCGAGAGTCGCCAAGGGCGACCCCGTCTGGTATCTGGTGCCGGACGGAGTCGTGCGCTACATCGACAAGCGCGAGCTGTACCGCGGCGAGTGAGCCGAGAGGGGCACCGGTGAACGACCGATACGACGCGCAGTACGGTGGCGACCAGTACGAGCTCGTCGGCTACGACGAGTACGGCCGGCCGGTGTACCAGCAGGTCCAGACGCAACAGACGCCACAGGCACCGCAGCAGACGTACGACCCGTACGCGCAGCAGGGCTATGGATACGACCCGTACGCCACGGGCCGCCAGCAGCCCGTGCCCACGTACGACCCCTACGACACAGGCCGGCAGGCCCCGGTCCCCTCCTACGACGCCCACGACCCCTACGGCACCGGGACGCACCCAGGCACGGGCACGCACGGCGGTGCCGGCACCGCGGCCCCGTACGACCCCTACGGGCAGACCGCCACCAGCGGCCAGCAGCCCCGCGTCGCCGAGCAGACCGCCTACATCCCGCAGCAGCCCGGCCCCACGGACGACACCGCGGCACCGGAGGCAGAGGCGCCGGACGCCTCCGGCCGGTCGCAACGGGAGTACCACACCGAGCAGTTCGCCTTCGTCGAGGAGCCCGACGGCGACTCCGAGGACGTCATCGACTGGCTGGCGTTCACCGAGAACCGCACCGAGCGCCGCGAGGAGGCCCGCCGCCGAGCCCGCAGCCGCGTCATCGCCCTGGTGGTGGTCCTGGCCCTGGTCGCGGTCGGCGGAGTCGGCTACCTCTGGTACGCCGGGAAGCTGCCCGGCCTGCCGAAGTCGGACACCAAGTCCGGCGCCACGACGGCCACGGGCGCCCAGAACCGCGACGTGATCGTCGTCCACCTGCACAACACCAAGAAGGGCGGCACCTCCACGGCGCTGCTCGTCGACAACACCACCACCAAGCAGGGCACCACCGTCCTGCTGCCCAACTCCCTCGCGGTGACCGACGACGACGGCGCCTCCACGACGCTCGCCAAGTCGGTCGACGACGACGGCTCCTCCGGGACGCGCGACGCGCTGGACACGGTCCTCGGCACCGACATCGAGGGCACCTGGCGCCTCGACACCCCCTACCTGCAGAACCTCGTCGACCTCGTCGGCAACATCGAGGTCGACACCAACGTCGACGTCCCCGACCCCGACGCCGAGAAGAAGAGCGCCACCCCTCTCGTCCACAAGGGCGACGACCAGACCCTCAGCGGCAAGATGGCCGTCGCCTACGCCACCTACCGCGCCTCCGGCGAGGCCCAGAACGCCCAGCTGGAGCGGTTCGGCCAGGTCATGCAGGGCGTGTTGCGCAAGGTGTCCTCCGACGCGCAGGCCGCGACGGTCACCGTGCAGACGCTGGCGCAGATCCTCGACCCGCCGCTGACCGACAGCGACCTCGGTACCTTCCTCGCCAAGCTCGCCGACCTCGCCAAGGGCGGCGACTACAAGACGGCGCTGCTGCCCGTCCAGTCCGACGGCACGCTGAGCGCGCAGGCGAGCGACAGCGTGGTCAAGGACGTGCTCGGCGGCACCGCGAAGAGTCCCGACCAGGGCTCCGCGGTCCGCGTCTCCGTCCAGAACGCCAGTGGTACCAAGGACAACTCCGAGAAGGCCCGCGTCGTGCTCCTCAACGGCGGCTTCACCTTCCTGGACGGCGGCACAGCCTCCACCACCCAGGCCACCTCCAAGGTCACCTACGCCGACGCCGCCGACAAGGAGAACGCCACCGAGGTCGCCAAGACCCTGGGCCTGCCCACCAGCTCCGTCACCAAGGGCAAGATCTCCGCGAACGCGACCGTCGTGGTGGTCCTGGGCCAGAACTACAAGCCCTCGTCGTCCTAGGCGAGGGGGCCGTGCCCCCACGTGATCCGGTCATCACGTGGGGTGCCGTCGGCGGTCCGTGAGACCCTTGGTGACAAGTGACCGCCGACGGAAAGCCATGTAGTGACCGCCACTGACCGTTCCATCGAGCTCATCAACGCCGCCGCCCAGGCGGCCGCCGACAAGCTCGCGCACGACATCATCGCCTACGACGTCAGCGATGTGCTGTCGATCACGGACGCCTTCCTTCTGGCCTCCGCCCCCAACGACCGACAGGTCAAGTCCATCGTCGACGAGATCGAGGAGCGGCTCCAGAAGGAGCTCGGCGCCAAGCCGGTGCGCCGCGAGGGCGACCGCGAGGCCCGCTGGGTCCTGCTCGACTACGTCGACATCGTCGTCCACGTCCAGCACAGCGAGGAGCGGGTCTTCTACGCCCTGGAGCGGCTGTGGAAGGACTGCCCCGAGCTCGAGCTGCCCGCCGACGCACAGGCGACCCGCGGCAAGGCCGAGGAGCACGCCAAGCTGCAGGCAGCCGAGGAGGCGGCCGAGCCGGACGGTGAGTGGCGATGACCGCACCGGGTGCCGAGGCCGGCTCCTCGGCCGACTCGAAACCCGGCCGGGGCCGCCGCGTCATCCTCTGGCGGCACGGCCAGACCTCCTGGAACGTGGAGCGCCGCTTCCAGGGCACCACGGACGTCGAGCTCACCGAGACCGGCGTCGCCCAGGCCCGCCGCGCCGCCCGGCTGCTGGCCTCCCTGCAGCCCGACGCGATCGTCGCCTCCGACCTCCAGCGGGCCGCCAACACGGCCGCCGAGCTCTCCGCGCTCACCGGCTTGCAGGTGACCCATGACGAGGGCCTGCGCGAGACCTACGCGGGCGTCTGGCAGGGGCTGACGCACGGAGAGATCCTCGCCCGGCACGGCGAGGAGTACGCCGCGTGGAAGCGCGGTGAGCCGGTGCGCCGTGGCGGCGGCGAACTGGAGAGCGAGGTCGCCGACCGTGCTGCCCCCGTCGTCCTCGAACACGCCGAGAAGCTCCCCGACGACGGCACCCTGGTCGTGGTCAGTCACGGCGGCACGATCCGCACCACCATCGGACGCCTCCTCGGCCTGGAGTCCCAGCACTGGGAGAGCCTCGGCGGCCTCTCCAACTGCTGCTGGTCCGTTCTCGGCGAAGGCGCCCGGGGCTGGCGCCTGCTCGAGCACAACGCCGGCACCCTGCCGGAGCCGGTGCTCGGCGACGACGACTGACCGCCGGTCCGGGTGCGCATCGGGGCCCGGTACCCGGATTTCACTTTCCGGCAGGTCGCAGGCTAAAGTTCTTCTTGTTCGCCCCGCGGAGCGGGAAGAACGCAAGGGGCTATAGCTCAGTTGGTAGAGCGCCTGCATGGCATGCAGGAGGTCAGGAGTTCAATTCTCCTTAGCTCCACAGAATGACACTCTGTTGAGTTGTCAAAGATCGTTTGATCAGGATCCCGTCCCCTCAGGGGACGGGATTTTCCGTGTTCCACATCCGGATGATCTCGGCGGCCCCCTCCTCCGTCGGCGGCCACAGCCGCTCTCTGTGCTCCCTGAGAAGCCCGACCTTGTCTCGCGCCTCCTCGCTCTCAGGCGTGTAGACCACGATGCGGCACTCCGGCATCCCGTCGATCGACAGCGACTGCGAGGTCATCCTCAGCTCGCCGACCGCCTCGTGCCGGAACGTCTTCACCCGCGGCCCCGGAGGTGCGACTTCGCCACCCGCCCACACCTCGGCGAAGTACGGGCTGACCGCCGACAGCCCGCGTATGAAGTCCTCCCAGACCGGCTCGCCGACGTGTCTGCCGTACGAGGACCGAAGCGTCGCCACCATCACCGGCAGCTCACGCTCCCGGTGCACCACCGGACAGCACTCCTCGGACACCGTGAACAGCGTCCACAGCACGTTCGGCACGCCGATCCGCAGGGTCTCCGGGACCATGAACAGGTCGCGGTAGGCCGGGTTGGTGGCGAGGATGTCGTAGCGCGAGTTGTAGACCACCGCCGGAAGCGGGTCGAGGGCGTCGATGATGCCCTGCACCTCCGGGCCGACGGTCCGGGTCAGCCGCTCCGGATCCGGTTCGAAGGGAACCTCCGCCAAGCGGTACAGATGCTCCCGCTCCGGCGAGTCCAGCCGCAGCGTGCGGGCCACGGCGTCCAGGACCTGAGCGGACGCGTTGATCGGCCGGCCCTGCTCCAGCCACGTGTACCAGGTGACGCCGACGCCCGAGAGCTGGGCCACCTCCTCGCGGCGCAGCCCCGGCGTACGGCGCCGCAGGCCCGGCGGCATGCCCACGTCGGCCGGTGTCACCCGGGCCCGCCTGCCGCGCAGGAAGGCGGCCAGCTCCGGCCGGCGCCGCTGTGTCGTCCCCATCGTCACGTCCCCCCGTCGTCGATGCCCGACTTCTCCCCTGCCGGGTGCTGGCAGTACCAGCATCAGCGGGCTCTCGGCACCCGTACCGAGGCGTTGTCAGGCTCGACGGCATGACGACAACACCCCGGACGGAGCCGGGTCCCGCACCCGTGCCAAGTCCTGCATTCAGTAAAGCCCCTGGCACTGACAATCGGCCCCGGCGGCTGCTCGCGGTCGTGCTCGCGGCCCAGTTCATGGCGCTGCTCGACGTCTTCATCGTGAACGTCGCGGCCCCGACGATCGGTTCCGACCTGCACGCCTCCGGCGCCGACCTGCAACTGGTGATCGCCGGATACGCCATCACGTACGCCGTGCTGTTGATCACCGGCGCCCGCCTCGGGGACCGGCTCGGTCACGGCCGGGTCCACCTTGTCGGGCTCGCGCTCTTCACAGCCGCCTCGCTGGCCTGCGGTCTGGCGCAGGGCGCCACCGAGCTGATCGTCTTCCGGCTGGCGCAGGGCGCTGGTTCGGCGGTGATGATCCCGCAGGTGCTCAGCCTGATCCAGCGCACCTTCACCGGGGAGGCCCGGATGCGGGCGCTCGGCGCGTACTCGGCGGTCATCGCCGTCGGTGCCGCGGCCGGGCAGGTGCTCGGCGGCGTCCTGGTCAGCGCCGACCTGTTCGGCACCGGCTGGCGGCCGGTGTTCCTCGTGAACGTGCCGGTGGGTGCCGTACTCCTGGCCGTCGGCCGGCGCGTGTTGTCCCGGGACGGCGCGGGGGAGAAGACGCGCGGCTTCGACCTGATCGGTCTGGTGCTGCTGGGCACTGCCGTCTCGCTGCTGACGGTGCCGCTGGTGCTCGGGCAGGAGGAGGGCTGGCCGCTGTGGTCCTGGCTGTCGCTGGCCGCGGCCGCCGTCCTGTTCGCGCTGTTCTGCGGGTACGAGTCCCGGCTCGCGCGGCGCGGCGGCGCCCCGCTGATCGCCCCGCGTGTACTGCGCCACCCCGGCATGGGCCTCGCCGTCTTCCGGATCATGGCCGTCATGGCCGTCAACGGCGGTTTCCTGTTCGCTCTCACCCTGCACGTCCAGGGCGGCCTCGGCTACAGCGCGCTGCACGCCGGCCTCACCTTCGCGCCGACCGCGGTCGTCTTCGGTCTGGTCGGCCTGACCTGGCGGTCCTGGCCCGCCTCCTGGCAGCGGGCGCTGCCCCCGGCCGGATTCGCGCTCACCGCGGCGGCCGTGGCGGGCGTCGGTCTGGTGCTCCAGGGCGGTGACGAGGGCGGCGCCTGGCTGTACGTGGCGTACGCCGGTGTGGGAACCGGGCTCGCGCTCGCCTTCAGCCCGACGCTCACCCGCGCGCTGGTCACTGTGCGGCCCGAGGACGCGGCGGACGCCAGCGGTCTGCTCGCCACGGTCACCCAACTCGGTCAGCTGATCGGCGTCGCGGCGTTCGGCACACTGTTCTTGAACCGGCTTGAGTCACTTGGGGCCCCGGAGGCGTATACCTCTGCGGAAGCGCTTCTGGCATGCACGTTCGCGCTCGCTGCGACGGCCGCGACGGGTGCCGTGTCCGGACTGGTACTAAGGCGTCGCTGACCGTATTGGTCCGGCCGTGGCAGAATCAAACGGCCGGAAGGGGGCGCGGCCCGACGGGAGGGAGTAGTGATGCCTGCGAGCATCCTCGAAGAGGTCCGTGACCTCTTCGACGCAGCACTGACACGGGATACGATCACCCGTCTCAGCTGCCCTTCCTGCGGATCCCTGAACGTGGCCCAGGTTCTGGGGGACAACGGCGGAATCTCCTATGTGTGCACGGCCTGCGGCCACAGCTGGAGCTGATCGATGGGTGCACACAGGCGAAAGTGCGACTGGTGCGGCAGCGGGACGCCGATCGTGCGTGACATGGAGCCGGTCAATCCCGACTACCAGTACTGGTGCGAGGAGTGCGCGCGGGCGCTGATCATAAAGGGCGACCCCATCGAGACGTACCGCGAACTCGAGGGCGAGCCGATCTACGGCCGGCTCCTCGAGGAGCACTGCACGCTCAAGCGGTTCTATTCGTTCGTCACCGCTTGATTCCGGCGGGGGCCTCGTAGCGAGGTCCCGGCAAGTACGAGGAAGAACAGGCCGACGCCTCCGTAGAGGGCCGACAGCGTCAACTCGATGCCGTTCTGGTGCAGTTCGGGCCGCCCTCGGCCGTGTGGCACCCACCACAGGGCGTACGAGCAGAAGACCAGCAGCGTCCCCAGGGCAGCCGCCCGGTGGCCCCGTGTGCCCAGGAGCAGCATCAGTGGCACGCACCACACCCAGTGGTGCGACCACGACACCGGGCTGACGAGCAGTGCCGTCACCGCGCAGGCGGCCACCGCCCAGGCCCGTAGCCCGCGCAGCTCCGCGGCGACCGCCACCGCGAGCCCTCCCAGGGCCACCACGGCGACCGCGGCCGCCCACGGCGCCCCGGGATCCGGTGTGTGCAGGAAACGGGCCAGGAGGCCGCGCAGAGCCTGGTTCGCGGTCTCCTCCGCGTGTCCGACCCGCCCGGTCCGGAACACCATGCGCGTCCAGAACCGCCAGGAGTCGTACGGCAGGACCGCCGCCGCGAGCACGGTGGCGCCTGCGAACGCGGCCGCCGCCCCGCGCGCGTGCCGCAGCCGGTGGTCCGCGCAGCCGTGCCTGACGCGGTACGTGACACCGGCGGCGAGCAGGAACACCGCGAACAGGGCGGGCGTCAGCTTCACGGCCGTGGCGAGCCCGATGCCGAGGCCGGCCCAGCGGTCCGCGGGACGCCGCGACAGGTCCCACAGCACCAGGACGGCGAGCAGCAGATTGACCTGCCCGTAGCGCAGCGTCGTCCACACCGGCTCGCACCACACGGCCACCGCGGCGGCCCACCAGACGGTCTCCACGCGCGTGTGGCCCACGAGCCGCAGCGAGAGCCTGACGAACACCACCAGGAGGGCGAGGTTCCCGGCCGTCGCCAGGGCGCGCATGCTCGCCGTGCCCAGCAGCGTCAGCGGAGTGAACAGCAGGGCCGCGAACGGCGGGTAGGTGGGGGGCAAGTGCGCCACCGTCGTACGCAGCGCGTACAGGTCGCCTCCCGCGCGTACGGTCGCGCCCTCGGCCCGGTACACCATCAGGTCGATCATCGAGACGTGGGCGGCCCGCTGGGCGAGCCAGAACGCGGTGAAGGAGAACAGGCAGGCTCCCAGGGCCATCGGCGCGCGATGGTGGCCTGTGGAGATCGTGAGCGCGGTCACAGCGATCGACACTATCCCGCCCGAATCCGTACAGAACGGAAACGATTTGGTGGTGCACCCCGGTGACCGTGTAATGTTGGCGTCGCCGCCGGGGAAACCGGGCGACACGGTGAACATGCGGCTCCGCCGCATGGCCGCAAGGGGCTATAGCTCAGTTGGTAGAGCGCCTGCATGGCATGCAGGAGGTCAGGAGTTCAATTCTCCTTAGCTCCACAGAAGTCGAAGGCGGATCACTCGATCGAGTGATCCGCCTTCGACGTGTGTCAGGAGTGATGTCCGTCGACGGCATACGGCGACGCGACGGCGGGCCACCCCGGGCGGGGCGGTCCGCCGTCGCGTGCGTTCATCGGCCGAGGGCGCGACGGCCGCGCCCCTGGGACAGGACCGGCAGGTTGCGGGAGGGCGCCTGCGACCGGGTGTCCTCCTCGAGGCGCAGGGCGAGGGCCGGGCAGCGGCGTACCGCGCGCAGGGCCTTGGCCTCCGCGTAGCGCGGCACCTTCGCCTGCGCGACGGTCGGGAAGCCGTCGGCGCCGAGCTGGAAGACCTCCGGGAGGATGTCCGCGCACAGGCCGTGGCCCCGGCACAGTGTCCAGTCGACGTAGATCTTCTGGCGGCTCTCGTTACTGTCCTCGGGTTCGCTGCCGCCCGGGATGCCCGTCGGGGCCCTGCCGCCCTCGAAGAGCGGGAGAACGCCCTCCACGGGCCGTCCGCAGCCGTTGCCGAGGACGTGCGCGGCCAGGTCGTCGGTGAACGCCTTGATGGTCGATTCCAGGAACATCGCGGAGCCGTCCGGGTGCGAGCACGCGCCGCGCCGCTTCACGTTCTTGGCGACCTGCTTGAGTGCCTCCAGGGCGGCGGGGCCGCCGCCGTTGAGGATGTCCTCCATGCCGCGCGCCGCGGCCGGCAGGCCGAGGTAGCAGGGACCGCACTGTCCCGCGCTCTCCTCGGCCAGCCACTGGGCCACGCGCAGCGACTCGCCCAGCGGGCAGGTCTCCTGAGTGATCGGCAGGATCGCGCCCGCGCCGAGCGCACCGCCCACCGCGTCCAGGGAGTTGCGGGAGACGATCGCCTCGTTGACTGTCGCCGCGTCGATCCACTTGCCGTGGTAGCCGCCGGTCAGCACGCCCTGGGGGACGGGCGGGGCGCCGGCCAGCTGGAGCACGTAGCGCAGTGGTACGCCCGTGGGGACCTCGATGACCATCGGGCGGGCCACGGCGCCCGAGACCGTCAGCATGACGGTGCCGGGCTCGTCGTACAGGCCGGTGTTGCCGTAGCGCTCCGGGCCGATGCGGGCGGCGATCGCCAGCTGGGCGAACGTCTCGGCGTTCGACAGCAGGGTCGGTGCGCCGCCGACGCCGTTCTGTGACGCGCTGACCTTGCGTCCGGGCGGGATCGCCGGGCCGCCGTCGATGGAACGGATCAGCGACGCGGCGGCGCCGGTGACCATGCGTACGGGATTGCGCTGCACGCTCGCGCGCAGCGCCGAGCGACGGCCGTTGCTCAGGCCGCGTTCGGCCAGCGCGGCCTCCATGGAGCGCTGTGTGGACTCACGGGTGACCCCCACCACGAGCGTGCGGGCACCCAGGGCCTCGGCGCACAGCAGTGCGCCGTCCAGGATGAGGTGCGGGGCACGGTTGATGAGCACCGTGTCCTTGCGGCAGGCCGGTTCGTCCTCGCTTCCGTTGACGACGACGACCGGCCGTACGCCGCGTTTGATCGCCGCTTCGGCGACCGAGCGAAGCTTCTTGTGGAAGGGGAAGCCCGCGCCGCCGCGGCCCTTCAGGTTGATGCGCTCGGAGAGTTGCGCGAGCTGCTCTCCGCCAAGCGGTTCAAGCGGCCCGTGCACCTTCAGGTGCATGGGCAGATCGAGTCTTTCGACAAGGTCGAAGCCCGACGTGAGCTGGGGAAGGCCGACCACGCGGACTTCTGGGACGTCGGGCAGGGCCTCGTTCACCTATAGCCTCCGGAAGGCGTGTTCCAAGGTTCGCCCGAACCCGGTGCGTCGAACGACGCACCGGGCGATGGTTCATTGGCGGGACCGCTGTTGTACGTGTCATTCGGGTTGTACGTGTTGTACCGGGGGTTCGTCTCACCGGTGTCGTACACGTCACTCCCGCCGTATCCGCCGGCGCCCGAATTGCCATAGACCGGGATGTTGAATCCCGTGTCCTGGAGCGGGTCGTAGGCCGACGGGGGCGCCTCGCCGACCGGCGGCGGGGACGGGATCGGCCAGCTGCCCGAGGTGCTGCCGTTGCCGTCCATGCGCGGAATCGCCTCCGTGGCCTGTATGTCGAACGGCAGGTCCATGCGCGCGGTCTGGTCGGCCGCGAAGGGCTGCTGTCCGCGGGCGGGCGTGGAGACGGCGCGGTAGGCGGCCGCGAAGCCGTTCGCGGGCTCGGGGGTGGCGGGCGTGTCGTACAGCGGCGACGACGGGGGCGTCATGCGGGTGGAGGTCATCGTGTCGGCCTGCGACGGCCGGCCCGAGCGGCCCTCGTAGCCGGGCAGTGCCGACGCCGTCTCCGTCACGCGGGCCCGGCTCTCCTCCAGGTCGTCGCGTGCCGAGCGGTCCTCGGTGCCCAGGACCGCGGCGATCCGGTCGGCGACCTTGCGCTTGACCGGGCGGGGTGCCGCGCGTAGAGCGAGCGCCGCGATGACCCCGAGCAGGCACAGGCTGTACATGATCACGAAGATCGGCTTGGCCTGACGGCCCGCGTACAGGCCGTGCACGAGTGCGGCGCACCAGGCCGGGTAGGCCAGCATGTGCATGGCCCGCCAGCGGGCCGCGACAGGGGCCGGGGAGGCGAAGTTGCTGCGCAGGGCGCCGGTGACGCCCACGAAGATCATGAGCAGGCCGGCCAGGGAGCCGAGGCCGATCAGGCCGGCGCTTCCGGTGACGCCGAGAGAGAACGGGATGACGGCGGCGATCAGCTGTGTGTGGTCGAGCGCGATCTTCGTGGTGATGTGCAGCAGCAGGAACGCGATCGAGGCGACCGCTGTCGTCCGGTGCACCGCCTGCCCGATGATCCGCTGACGCGTGTTGAGGAAGATCCGATCCTGGGCGACCAGACCCCAGATCACCGAGCAGCTGAGCGAGACGAGGGACAGGACGCCCGCGCCGAAGTTCAGGAACTCGCGGAACTGGTCGCCGCCGACCAGCACGATCACGGGTATGAGGAGCAGGACGACAGCCGACGCGATCCCGTAGGCCGACCGGCCCGGTTTGGGAAGCGAGCTGTTACTACGACGAGGGTTCATGGGGGGCAACTCCGAGCAGTTTCGGGAAAGCGGTCCCGCTGCCGAACTCTAAGTGGCTCCATACCGATGGGTACGAGGTTTGAGTTATTGCGTTGTTATCAAAGGACAATGCGTCCGTTGTGATGTCCCTTAGTGGCTGTTACGCGAAGTAATCCTTGACCTTGGTTCAGCTTTTGCCGGGCGTGCCTGCTGTCCAGGAGACATACGGAAGCGCGTCGCGGCGTGCTCAAGGGCTGCGGTACCCTAGCGCCATGCGTGCTGTACGCCTTCTGCTTAGCGAGCCGCGCTGATCAGTCCCGACCACCGGTGAGATCGTGGTCGGCATCGGCGCGGCGTCCCCTCCTGTGCGAGGGGTTTTTTCATTTCCGCAGGCAGAGACGATCGATGGAGCTTTGAGGATCATGAGCGAGACGAACCCCGCTGCTGCCGCCGCTGTGCCGGCGGAGGCCGCGCCGCACCGCTACACGGCAGCCATGGCCGCCGAGATCGAGGCACGCTGGCAGGACTTCTGGGACGCCGACGGCACCTACGCGGCGCCGAACCCGGAGGGCGACCTGGCCGGCGACCCCGAGCTGGTCGCCAAGCCCAAGAAATTCATCATGGACATGTTCCCGTACCCGTCCGGTGCGGGACTGCACGTCGGCCACCCCCTGGGCTACATCGCCACCGATGTCTCCGCCCGGTTCCAGCGGATGACCGGCCACAACGTCCTGCACACCCTGGGCTTCGACGCCTTCGGCCTGCCCGCCGAGCAGTACGCCGTGCAGACCGGCACGCACCCGCGCGTGTCGACCGAGGCCAACATCGCGAACATGAAGGACCAGCTGCGCCGGCTGGGCCTGGGCCACGACAGGCGCCGGTCGTTCGCCACGATCGACCCGGACTACTACAAGTGGACCCAGTGGATCTTCCTGCAGATTTTCAACTCCTGGTACGACGACGAGGCGAACAAGGCCCGCCCGATCTCCGAGCTGATCGCCCAGTTCGAGTCCGGTGACCGTGCCGTACCGGGCCACACGCGCGCGTGGAACGAGCTGACCGCCGCCGAGCGCGCCGACGTCCTGGGTGAGTTCCGCCTGGCGTACGCCTCCGAGGCGCCGGTCAACTGGTCTCCCGGACTGGGTACCGTGCTGGCCAACGAGGAGGTCACCGCCGACGGCCGCTCCGAGCGCGGCAACTTCCCCGTCTTCAAGGCGAAGCTGCGCCAGTGGAACATGCGCATCACCGCCTACGCGGACCGGCTGCTGGACGACCTGGACGCGCTGGACTGGCCCGAGGCCATCAAGCTGCAGCAGCGCAACTGGATCGGCCGCTCCGAGGGCGCCCGCGTCGACTTCCCCATCGACGGCGAGCACATCACGATCTTCACCACGCGCCAGGACACACTGTTCGGCGCGACCTACATGGTGCTGGCGCCCGAGCACCCGCTGGTCGACAAGTTCACCCCGGCCGCCTGGCCGGAGGGGACCCATGAGGTGTGGACCGGCGGTCACGCGACTCCGGCCGAGGCCGTCGCCGCCTACCGCGCGCAGGCCGCCTCGAAGTCCGACGTCGAGCGGCAGGCCGAGGCCAAGGACAAGACCGGTGTCTTCACCGGCGAGTTCGCGACCAACCCGGTCAACGGCGAGCAGATCCCGGTCTTCATCGCCGACTACGTGCTGATGGGTTACGGCACGGGCGCGATCATGGCCGTCCCGGCGCACGACAGCCGCGACTTCGCCTTCGCGCGCGCCTTCGAACTGCCGATGCGCTGCGTCGTGGAGCCGTCGGACGACCGGGGCACGGACCCCTCGACGTGGGACGACGCCTTCGCGTCGTACGACGCGAAGATCGTAAACTCGTCGAGCGAACAGCTCTCCCTGGACGGCCTGGGCGTCGTCGACGCCAAGGCGCGTATCACCGAGTGGCTGGCGCGCAAGGGCATCGGCGAGGGCACCGTCAACTTCCGCCTGCGCGACTGGCTGTTCAGCCGCCAGCGCTACTGGGGCGAGCCCTTCCCGATCGTCTACGACGAGGACGGCATCGCCCACGCCCTGCCCGAGTCGATGCTGCCGCTGGAGCTGCCGGAGGTCGAGGACTACTCGCCGCGCACCTTCGACCCGGACGACGCCGACACCCAGCCCGAGACCCCGCTGTCGCGCAACGAGGACTGGGTCAACGTCACCCTGGACCTGGGCGACGGGCCGAAGAAGTACCGGCGCGAGACCAACACCATGCCCAACTGGGCCGGTTCCTGCTGGTACGAACTGCGCTACCTGGACCCGCACAACGACCGGAAGCTGGTCGACCCGGAGATCGAGCAGTACTGGATGGGCCCGCGCGAGGGCCAGCCGCACGGCGGCGTCGACCTGTACGTCGGCGGCGCCGAGCACGCCGTACTGCACCTGCTGTACGCGCGCTTCTGGTCCAAGGTGCTGTACGACCTGGGGCACGTCTCCTCGGCCGAGCCGTTCCACAAGCTGTTCAACCAGGGCATGATCCAGGCCTACGTCTACCGCGACAGCCGCGGTATCGCGGTGCCGGCCGCCGAGGTGGAGGAGCGCGACGGCGCGTACTACTACCAGGGCGAGAAGGTCACCCGGCTGCTGGGCAAGATGGGCAAGTCCCTGAAGAACGCGGTCACTCCGGACGAGATCTGCGCCGAGTACGGGGCCGACACGCTGCGGCTGTACGAGATGGCGATGGGCCCGCTGGACGTGTCGCGTCCGTGGGACACGCGCGCGGTGGTGGGCCAGTTCCGGCTGCTGCAGCGGCTGTGGCGCAACATCGTCGACGAGGCGACGGGCGAGGTCACCGTCAGTGACACCGAGGCCGACGAGGAGACGCTGCGCGCCCTGCACAAGGCGATCGACGGGGTTCGCCAGGACCTGGAGGGGCTGCGCTTCAACACCGCCATCGCCAAGGTCACCGAGCTGAACAACCACCTGACCAAGGCGGGCGGCGCGGTGCCGCGCTCCATCGCCGAGCCGCTGGTGCTGCTGATCGCGCCGCTGGCCCCGCACGTCGCCGAGGAGCTGTGGCGCAGGCTGGGCCACACCGACTCGGTCGTCCACCAGGACTTCCCGGTCGCCGACCCGGCGTACGTCGTGGACGAGACCGTGACCTGCGTCGTGCAGATCAAGGGCAAGGTCAAGGCGCGCCTGGAGGTCTCCCCGGCCATCTCCGAGGAGGAGCTGGAGAAGGTGGCGCTGGCCGACGAGAAGGTCGTCGCGGCACTGGACGGCGCGGGCATCCGCAAGGTGATCGTGCGGGCGCCGAAGCTGGTGAACATCGTTCCGGCGTAGGTGCGCGCACAGGAGCAGGCGCCCGGGCTGCCGTCCCGGCTCGGGGTAGTCCCTTACGGGCAGGTTCGGGGTTCTTCTGGAACTCCGAACCTGCCCGTTGCGTTTACTGTTGAAGAGCGACGCGGCGTACGCCGCGGCAGTCCGAGGAGGAGCGTCGTGGAAGCAGTGATCACAGTCTTCGCCCTGCTCTTCCTGCTCTTCGTGGTGCTCGGCGCCTACGCGACGGTGAAGGTGGTCGGCGCCGCCAAACGAGGCGTGGACCGCACCATCACCCAGGCCCGCCGCACGGTCGAGGACCACACACTGCGAGCCAAGTCCTTCGCCCAGCCGGGACCGGCGGGCGAGATCGCCCAGCTCCGGCTGCAGTTGCGTACGTCGATGCGCGCCACCCAGGAGGCGCTGCACGCGGGCGTGGCGGAGGACGAGTCACTCAAGGAGTCCCTGGGTCTCTTCGAGCGGCTCAGCGCGCACGGGCGCGAACTGGACCACGATCTCAAGCGCATGGAGTCCGAGCCGGACCGGACCACGCTCGCCGAGCGACTGCCCGGACTGCGCGAACGGACCGAGCGCATCACCAAGTCGGCGGACTCCCTGCGTTGGGCGGCCCGTGACCGGGCACGGCAGTTCGCTGACGACGACCTCGACTCGCTCAGTGCGCAGATCGACGTCGAGGCGGGCGCACTGCGGCACTGGACCACCGCGGAACCCACGCCCACTCCCACGTCGGCTCCGTGGCCCGAGGCACCGGCAGCGGGCGCCGCGACGGGCAGCCAGACCTGGCCCGAGGCGCCCCGGTCACGCTCGACGGATGAGCAGGCGCCGCCCGCCATCACCCCGCCGGGCCGACGCCCCACATACCCCTGGCAGAAGAAGCCCCGCCCCGAGACCACCACCTGATCCGGCCATACACGGCTCAGGTGAGAGGGGCCGGGCTGCCGCCCGGGCGCTACGCCAGGTAACCTCCAGCTCATGTCCCGCCATGTCGCGATCGTCACCGATTCAACGGCCTACCTGCCGCCCCGGACGATGGAGCGCCACGGCATCACCGCGGTACCTCTGACCGTAGTCCTCGGCGGCCAGGCACTTGAAGAGGGCACCGAGATCTCGACCCGCTCCCTGGCCCAGGCACTGCAGAAGCGGCGCCCAGTCACCACCTCCCGCCCCAGTCCCCAGCAGTTCACGGAGACGTACCGCAAGGTCGCCGAGTCCGGTGCCACTGGCATCGTCTCCCTCCATCTCTCCGCCGAGTTGTCCGGCACGTACGACGCGGCGGTCGTCGCGGCGCGCGAGGCGCCGGTGCCGGTGCGGGTGGTGGACACCGGCATGATCGCGATGGCGCTCGGGTTCTGCGCGCTCGCCGCGGCAGAGGCGGCGGAGTCGGGCGGCACGGTGGACGAGGCCGTCACGGCCGCGGAGAAGCGGGCCGCCGGCACCTCCGCCTACTTCTACGTCGACACCCTCGACTATCTGCGCCGCGGCGGCCGGATCGGCGCCGCACAGGCCTTGCTGGGTTCTGCGCTCGCGGTGAAGCCGCTGCTGCAACTGGACGGCGGCCGGATCGAACCCCTGGAGAAGGTACGCACGGCGTCGAAGGCGATCGCCCGCCTGGAGGAGCTCGTGGCCGACCGGGCCGGCAGCGCCCCCGTCGACATCGCCGTCCACCATCTTGCCGCACCCGACCGGGCTTCCGCCCTCGCGGACCGCTTGCGGATCCGGGTGCCCGGGCTCGCCGACCTGCATGTGAGCGAGGTCGGAGCGGTGATCGGGGCGCATACAGGGCCCGGGCTGCTGGGGGTCGTGGTATCGCCGCGGTGACCGACCGCGCCGAGTGGTTCACCCGTGTGAGGGGCGAAGTTATCCACAACCGGGCGGTAGTCCCCGGGATTTGAGCAAGATCATCGCAAAATTCGTGCGTGCCCGATCCTCGTCGCATGGCACTTCGATCACGCTCACGCACAGGATCCGCAACCAGCGGCCCCGGCCGCGGCCCCGCTTCGGACGGCCGCACCCGCCGCCGTCGCCCTCACGCTCACAGCCGCTCCCGGCACCGTCACGAACCGGCGGAGGAGCTCCGCCGACGCGCAGAAATCCTCTTCGCCGAACACGCGGGGGAACAGCGGGAGCCGAGGACTTGGCCGCCGACTGAAGAGCCCGAGGCGGGACCCGAGCCCGAGATGATTGGCACGCACGTCCTCGACACCGGTACGGCCGACGGCACTCCATACGCCGGAATCGACATCGGAAGTGGTGCCGACTCCGTTCGTGGGCCGGGGACTTGGCGGGAGCGGGCCGGGCCGGCCCTGCGGGAGCGCATGCCGGTGTGGCTGCAGACGAGGTGCGCTCTGGAGCGCAGGAATGTGGTCGCGCTCGCCGTACTGCTCGTCGTCGCCGCGGGCTTCGCCGTGCAGCACTTCTGGACCGGCCGTACCCAGTCCGTACGGGCGCCCGAGGTGGTGCGGGCAGCAGCACCGTACGGGCAGCGGGCGCCGAGCGGGCGGGGCGAACCGGATGCCTCGGCCGGTGCGCCGAACACGGCAGGTACGGCGGGCACCGCCGGGCCCGAGATCGTGGTGGACGTCAGCGGTAAGGTCCGTGCCCCCGGGATCCATCGCCTGCCCGCCGGTTCGCGCGTCGTCGACGCGCTCCGCGCGGCCGGTGGAGTGCGCCCGGGAACCAGCACCGACGGCCTCAACCGTGCCCGGTTCCTTGTGGACGGGGAGCAGGTGATCGTCGGCGGCCCCGCACCGGTCTCGGCGGCCGGGACCGGCGCGGGCGGCACGGCCGCCGGTGGGTCGGGTGGTGGTGCCGTACCCGCGGCTCCGGTCTCGCTCAACACGGCCACCGTGGAGCAGCTCGACACCCTGCCAGGCGTGGGGCCCGTACTGGCCCAGCACATCGTCGACTTTCGCGCGCAGCACGGCGGCTTCCGTTCGGTGGACCAGTTGCGCGAGGTCAACGGCATCGGCGACCGCCGCTTCGCCGATCTACGGAATCTCGTACGGCCATGAGTGCCGTCCCCCAACCCGGTTCCCGAGGCTCTACCTCCCGTCCCCGCCGAGCCGTGCACGCCGACTCCGGGAAGCGGCTGGGAGCCGCCCATCCACGACAGGAAGGACCGACGGATCTCCGACTCGTACCACCCGCGCTCGCGGCCTGGGCGACGGCCGCGCTGACGCTGGACGCACCGCCGGGCCAGGTGATCGGCATCGTGGTCGCCTGCCTGTCCGCGGTCGGCGCGCTCCTGCTGGCACGCAGGCGGGCAGGGGCCGACCGCTGTGAACCCGGGCGGGGCACCTGGCCGCGGGTGACGATCGCCGCCGCGCTGCTCTGCGTTGCCGCGGCCGCCGCCTCGGCCGGGCTGCACGGAGCGGACCTGCGCCGTGGACCCGTGCCGGCGCTGGCGCGGCAGTACGCCACGGTGACCGCCGACGTCGAGATCACCTCCGATCCCCGGCTCACCAGGCCTCGTGTCAGAGGCGATCACGCGGCCCCGGTCTCCGCGCTGATCGAGGCCGAGGTGCGAGGCGTCGAGGAGGCGGGCGGGGCGGTGGCATCGACGCGGACGCCGGTGTTGGTGATCGTCGACGTGGGCGCACCGGGCGCACCGGGCCCACCGGGCGCACGGCCGGATGGGCCGGGGCCGGGACAGGTCGCCGGTTCGCGGGTTTCCGGCGGTGGGCCGACGGGCTCGCCCTGGCTGGGGCTGCTGCCTTCGACACGGCTGCGTGTGACCGGACGGCTGGCTCCGGCGATGGCGGGCGGCGACCGGATCGCGGCCGTACTGCGGGTTCGGGACCAGGCGGCACCGGAAGTGGTGGGTGGGCCGTCGGGGGCGCAGCGGTTCGCGGGGCGGTTGCGCGCGGGGCTGCGGGAAGCCACCGACGGGTTGCCGGATGACGCGCGGGCGCTGCTGCCCGGGCTCGTCGTCGGGGACACCTCGCGGATCACGCCCGAGCTGGACGAGGCATTCAAGGAGACCGACCTCGCGCACACGCTGGCGGTTTCCGGAAGCAATCTGACGATCCTCCTCGCCCTGCTCCTGGGGCCGCCCGGTCTGGCCCAGCACGTCGAGCGACGTGGTCTCGCACCCCGCCTCGGTATCCCGCTCCGCATGACGGCTCTGCTCGGTGGCGCGCTCGCCCTCGCATTCGTGGTCGTGTGCAGACCCGACCCGAGTGTGCTGCGGGCGGCGGCCTGTGGCGCCGTCGCGTTGCTCGCCCTGGCGACGGGCCGCCGCAGATCGCTGATCCCGGCGCTGGCCACGGCGGTACTGCTGCTGGTGCTGTACGACCCGTGGCTGGCCCGCAGTTACGGCTTCCTGCTCTCCGTCCTGGCGACGGGCGCGTTGCTCACGCTGGCGCCGCGCTGGAGCGTCGCGTTGCGACGCCGCCGGGTACCGCCGCGGCTGGCCGAGGCGCTGGCCGCCGCGGGTGCGGCCCAGGTGCTGTGCGCTCCGGTCGTCGCCGTGCTGTCGGCGAGGGTGAGCCTGGTGGCGGTGCCGTGCAATCTGCTCGCGGAGTTCGCGGTCGCGCCGGCCACGGTGCTGGGCTTCGCGGCGCTGGCGACCGCGCCGGTGGCGTTGCCGATGGCCAAGATGCTGGCCTGGTGCGCGAGTTGGCCTGCCGGGTGGATCGCGGGCGTGGCTCGCTTCGGGGCGGCGCTGCCCGGTGGGGGAGTGGACTGGCCCGGCAGTTGGACGGGCGCGCTGTTGCTCGCCCTCGTCACGGCGGTGGTCGTGGGGGTCGGCCGGCGGCTGTTGCGGAGCCCATGGCTGTTCGGTGTCTGCGCGGTGCTGCTTCTGCTCGTGGTGGTGCGGCCACCGCCACTGACCAGGGTGATCACGGGGTGGCCGCCACCGGGCTGGCGGTTCGCCATGTGCAATGTGGGGCAGGGAGACGCGACGGTGCTGGCGGCGGGCGAGGGCACCGGCGTGGTCGTGGACGCCGGACCCGATGCGACGCTGGTCGACCGGTGCCTGCGCGAACTCGGCATCACCAGGATCCCCCTGGTCGTGCTGACCCACTTCCACGCCGACCATGTGGCGGGACTGCCGGGCGTGCTGCGCGGACGTTCGGTGGGCGCGATCGAGACGACGGGATTCGAAGAGCCCGCCGACCAGGCCGAGTTCGTGAGGAAGGAGGCTGCGGCCCGCGGGGTCCCGCTCACCGAGGCCGCCGCCGGGGAACAGCGGCGCATCGGCGACCTCTCCTGGGAGGTGCTCTGGCCGGCGCCACGACCGGCGCCGGACCCGGACGGTCCGAACGACGCCAGTGTCACGCTGCTCGTGCGGTCGGCCGGGCTGCGGCTGCTGTTGCTCGGCGATCTCGAACCTCCGGCCCAACAGGCGTTGTTGCGGTCACCGGCAGTCGGGTCGCTGGGCGGGGTCGACGTGCTCAAGGTGGCTCATCACGGCTCGGCCTATCAGGACCCGGACCTCATACGGGCGGTGTCGCCGCGGCTGGCGCTGATCTCGGTCGGTGCGGACAACATGTATGGCCATCCCGCTCCCAGCACGGTCGCGGCCCTGCGAGCCGGGGGCGCGGTGGTGTTGCGGACGGACGTGGACGGGGCGTTGGCGGTCGCCGGTGAGGGTGGGGAGTTGCGGGTGGCGGAAAACTGAGGTCATGCATTCCACACAGGTCGATGCCTGTCTCCGCCGCCTGGGAGTCGAGCGCCCCGCGGGTCCCACGGCCGATGTCCTGCGGCGGTTGCACCTGCGCCATCTGCAGACCGTGCCGTTCGAGAACCTGTCGATCCATCTCGGTGAGGAGATCGTGCTGGAGGAGAAGCGGTTGGTGGACAAACTGGTGGGGGCGAGACGGGGAGGGTCTGTCGGGCCTCGCGGTGCCGGAGAATGGCTCCGTGAGTGATGTGAGACATGTGCTGGTGCTGCCCGACCGCGATGCCGCGGAGGAGGCGGCGGAGGCTCTCGGGGAGCGGTTCGGGCTCGACGAGGAGCCGCAGTTGGTGCGGGACGCGTTGGCCGGTGAGGACGACGCCGAGGATGCGCAGTGGCTTGTCGTCCTGCGGGACGAGAAGGGACGGCTGGACCCCGGTGAGCTGGATGCGTTCGTGGGGGAGTGGGACGGGTGGCGGGAGGAGCCGTAGTCCGGGGGACGGGGCCGGGTAGGCCTCGCGGGCGGGTGTCCGGCGCTTGTGCTGAGGAGCGGGTCGCGCAGTCCGGCGCTTTCTCGATGCCGACCTTCTGTGGGACGGGCGCCCACAACAGGTCCGAGACACTGCGGCCGGGGTCGGTCGCCGCCCCGAGCGGCACGACTGCCCACGGACTGAGGGCACGTGGCGACGGCCTCGCCGCCCGTTGTCAGTGGCCCGTGCCATGCTTGTCCCGATGGCCAGGAAGAATGCGAATGACGACCCTCTCGCCCCGGTGACGCTTGCCGTGGGCCAGGAGGACCTCCTGCTCGACCGTGCCGTGCAGGAGGTGGTGGCCGCTGCCAGGGCCGCCGACGCCGACACGGACGTACGTGACCTGACCCCGGACCAGTTGCAGCCCGGCACGCTCGCCGAGCTGACGAGTCCGTCGCTCTTCGCGGAGCGCAAGGTCGTGGTCGTACGCAATGCGCAGGATCTGTCCGCCGACACGGTCAAGGACGTGAAGGCGTATCTCGGGGCGCCCGCCGAGGAGATCACGCTCGTTCTGCTGCACGCGGGCGGGGCCAAGGGCAAGGGACTGCTGGACGCCGCGCGCAAGGTGGGGGCGCGGGAGGTTGCGTGCCCCAAGATGACGAAGCCGGCGGACCGGCTGGCGTTCGTGCGGGGCGAGTTCCGCGCGCTCGGGCGGTCGGCCACGCCCGAGGCGTGCCAGGCGCTGGTCGACGCGATCGGAAGCGATTTGCGGGAGCTGGCGTCCGCGGTGACACAGCTCGTCGCCGACGTCGAGGGGACGATCGACGAGGCCGTCGTCGGGCGGTACTACACCGGGCGGGCCGAGGCGTCGAGTTTCACGGTCGCCGACCGGGCCGTGGAGGGGCGGGCGGCGGAGGCGCTGGAGGCGCTCCGGTGGTCGCTCGCGACCGGGGTGGCGCCGGTGCTGATCACGAGCGCGTTGGCGCAGGGGGTGCGGGCGATCGGGAAGCTGTCCTCGGCCCGCGGTGGGCGGCCGGCCGATCTGGCGCGGGAGCTGGGGATGCCGCCGTGGAAGATCGACCGGGTGCGCCAGCAGATGCGGGGGTGGACGCCGGACGGGGTCGCCATCGCTCTGCGGGCGGTGGCCGAGGCCGACGCCGGGGTCAAGGGCGGCGGGGACGATCCCGAGTACGCCCTGGAGAAGGCCGTCGTGGTGATCGCGCGGGCGGCGCGGTCCAGGGGGCGGGCGTAAACGAGGGGCCTCCAGCGGCTCCGCCCGCGCTGGGGGGGGGAGAGAACGTAGGTATCAGCCGAAATCGCCGGAATGACAGAGAAGTGGCGATCGTCGTGGCTGAACACTCGCACGCAACCCTCGTCCGGGCTCAGCCCACTCCCGCTCAGCCCACTCCCGCTCAGCCCACTCCCGCTCAGCCCACTCCCGCTCAGCCCACTCCCGCTCAGCCCACTCCCGCTTAGCCCACTCCCGCTCAGCCCACTCCCGCTCAGCCCACTCCCGCTTAGCCCACTCCCGCCCAGCCCACCCCCGCTCAGCCCACTCCCGCCCAGCCCACCCCCGAGCCTGCCCATGTCCCTGACCCCGCCCCGGGTCCACGCCGAAGGCCCCAGGCGCCGGTCCACGCCGAAGGCCCCCTGCGCCGGACCACGACGAAGGCCCCCTGCGCCGGTCCACGCCGAAGGCCCCCGCCCCCGGTCCACGCCGAAGGCCCCGGTGCCTGCCCTGGGGAAGGGCGAGGCGCCGGGGCCTTCGGTTCACGCTGGGGGATCCGCGCCCGCGTGGCGAACGCAGGCCGCGCGCAGATCCGTGGGTGCCGGACGGGAGCGGATGAGAGAGGGCCCGCTCTGGGTCCTTCCGGCGGTCAGATCAAAGAAGAGGTTCAGCCCTTGAGAGCAGTGACCTTGGAAGCCAGCGCCGACTTCTTGTTGGCGGCCTGGTTCTTGTGGATGACGCCCTTGGAGACGGCCTTGTCGAGCTGACGCGCGGCAGCGCGCTGGTACTCGGTGGCCTTCTCGACGTCACCCGCGGCAGCAGCCTCACGGGCCTTGCGGATCGCGGTCTTCAGGGAGGACTTGACGGCCTTGTTGCGCAGCCGAGCCTTCTCGTTGGTCTTGATCCGCTTGATCTGGGACTTGATGTTCGCCACGAATGAGCCTTTACAGGTTCTGGCACGGGGCCGCATGGGTCCCGTACCGGTGATTTTCTTGGGTTGTGCCTCGTGCTGAGAGGGCAAGAGACACAGCCACCCACAGTACCAGTGGGTCTCCGAGTAGCCTAAACCGGTCGCAGGTCGCCGCCCGTGGGACCATGGAGGCTACGTATAGATCCGACCCGAGACCGCAGACGATGCGGACGCCTCAAGAATCAGGACCCTGCGTGCCCGCGATCCCTAGCCATGTGCCCGAGCCGAGCCGTACCGACCCGGCTCAGATCCGCAATTTCTGCATCATCGCGCACATCGACCACGGCAAGTCCACGCTCGCCGACCGGATGCTCCAGCTGACCGGTGTGGTCGAGCAGCGGCAGATGCGCGCCCAGTACCTCGACCGCATGGACATCGAGCGCGAGCGCGGCATCACGATCAAGTCCCAGGCGGTGCGTCTGCCCTGGGCCCCGACCACGGGCCCCGACCAGGGCACGACGCACATCCTCAACATGATCGACACCCCGGGGCACGTCGACTTCACCTACGAGGTCTCGCGGTCGCTGGCCGCCTGTGAGGGGACCATCCTCCTCGTCGACGCCGCCCAGGGCATCGAGGCGCAGACCCTCGCCAACCTGTACCTGGCGATGGAGAACGACCTCGCCATCGTCCCCGTACTGAACAAGATCGACCTGCCGGCCGCGCAGCCCGAGAAGTTCGCCGAGGAGCTCGCCAACCTCGTCGGGTGCGACCCCGACGACGTGCTGCGGGTGTCTGCCAAGACCGGTGTCGGTGTGGACGCGCTGTTGAACAAGGTCGTCGAGACGGTTCCGGCGCCTGTCGGGATCGCCGATGCGCCCGCCCGCGCGATGATCTTCGACTCGGTGTACGACTCCTACCGGGGTGTCGTGACGTACGTGCGTGTCATCGACGGGCAGCTCACCAAGCGTGAGCGGATCCGGATGATGTCCACCGGCGCGACGCACGAGCTGCTGGAGATCGGCACCAACTCGCCCGAGATGCTCCCCGCCGACGGTCTCGGCGTCGGCGAGGTGGGCTACCTGATCACCGGTGTGAAGGACGTCCGCCAGTCCAAGGTCGGTGACACCATCACCACCCTGCACAAGGGGGCGACCGAGGCGCTCGGCGGGTACAAGGACCCGAAGCCGATGGTGTTCTCCGGTCTCTATCCGCTCGACGGCTCCGACTACCCCGAGCTCCGCGACGCCCTCGACAAGCTTCAGCTCAACGATGCCGCGCTGGTCTACGAGCCGGAGACCTCCGCGGCCCTCGGTTTCGGCTTCCGCGTCGGCTTCCTGGGGCTGCTGCACCTCGATGTGATCCGTGAGCGGCTGGAGCGCGAGTTCGGGCTCGACCTCATCGCCACCGCGCCGAACGTGGTCTACCGCGTCCTCATGGAGGACGGGACCGAGCACACGGTCACCAACCCGAGCGAGTTCCCCGAGGGGAAGATCAGCGAGGTGTACGAGCCGGTCGTGCGCGCCACGATCCTCGCGCCCTCCGAGTTCATCGGCTCGATCATGGAGCTGTGCCAGACCCGGCGCGGCACCCTCCTCGGCATGGACTACCTCTCCGAGGACCGCGTCGAGATCCGCTACACCCTGCCGCTCGCCGAGATCGTCTTCGACTTCTTCGACCAGCTGAAGTCGAAGACGCGTGGTTACGCGTCGCTGGACTACGAGCCCACCGGCGAGCAGACCTCCAGCCTGGTCAAGGTCGACATCCTGCTGCACGGCGACAAGGTGGACGCCTTCTCGGCGATCACGCACAAGGACGCGGCCTACGCGTACGGTGTGCGGCTCGTCGCCAAGCTGCGCGAGCTCATCCCGCGGCAGGCCTTCGAGGTGCCCATCCAGGCGGCCATCGGCTCCCGCGTCATCGCCCGCGAGACCATCCGCGCCATCCGCAAGGACGTCCTCGCCAAGTGTTACGGCGGTGACATCTCTCGTAAGCGGAAGCTGCTGGAGAAGCAGAAGGAGGGCAAGAAGCGGATGAAGATGGTGGGTTCCGTGGAAGTTCCGCAGGAGGCCTTCATCGCCGTTCTGTCCAGCGATGACAGCGCGGGATCGGGCAAGGGCAAGAAGTAACCACGGGTTACCCGCGGGTACCTCAGCAAAACGGGCGTAACGGGGGCTCGTCGTACGAAAGTGCGGCGGGCCCCTGTGCATGTGGTCGGTCGCTCTCTGTAGGAAGTGACAGGCCGCGGGCTCTTACGCAGTCGCCGGTCGCGTCTTACTCTGATCTCTGCTCGATAGTTACTCGCGAGTTAAACAACACCCGAACGACGGGCCGAACAACAGCCCGAACAACGGCCCGAACAACAACCCGTGAGTGAACCCCAGCCGCACTGAGCCAGCCGCCGCATTGCCGCGGGCCCCGGAGGATGTCGTGAGCGACACACAGACACTGATCGAGAACCGTCCGCCGTCCGTCGCGGGCCTCTTCCTGGACCGCGTGGCGGCCACGCCGGACGCCGAGGCCTACCGCTACCCGGTGGCACCGGCCTCGGGCCAGGGCCCGGACGACTGGAAGTCGCTCAGCTGGGCACAGGCCGCCGAGCGGGTCTACGCGATCGCCGCGGGCCTGATCGAGCTGGGTGTGCAGCCCGAGCAGCGGGTGGCCCTGGCCTCCTCGACCCGCGTCGAGTGGATCCTCGCCGACCTGGGCATCCTGTGCGCCGGCGCCGCCACGACCACGGTCTACCCGCAGACCAACGCCGACGAGTCGGCGTTCATCCTCTCCGACTCCGAGAGCCGGGTGCTGATCGCCGAGGACGCGGCCCAGCTCGCCAAGGCGCAGGAGAAGCGCGCCGAGCTGCCCGAGCTCACCCACGTCGTGGTGATCGACCCGGCCGGCGTCGAGACCGGTGACTGGGTCCTCACCCTGGCCGAGCTGGAGCAGCGCGGTGCCGCGTACCTGGAGAAGCACCCCGAGCTGATCAGGGAGCGGGTCGCGGCGATCAGCAAGGACCAGCTCGCCACCCTCATCTACACCTCCGGCACCACCGGCCGCCCCAAGGGTGTGCGCCTGCCGCACGACAACTGGTCCTACATGGCGAAGGCCATCGCCTCGACCGGGCTGCTCGGCCCCGACGACGTGCAGTACCTCTGGCTGCCCCTCGCGCACGTCTTCGGCAAGGTGCTCACCTCCGGTCAGATCGAGGTCGGGCACGTCACCGCCGTCGACGGCCGCGTCGACAAGATCATCGAGAACCTTCCGGTCGTCCAGCCGACGTACATGGCAGCCGTGCCGCGCATCTTCGAGAAGGTCTACAACGGGGTCGCGGCCAAGGCCCGGGCCGGCGGCGGCGCCAAGTACAAGATCTTCCAGTGGGCCGCCGACGTCGCCCGCGAGTACGCCAAGGCCAGCCAGGACAACTTCCGCCGCACCGGCGCCGCCAGCGCCCCCTTCGGGCTGTCCGCCAAGCACAAGGTCGCCGACGCGCTCGTCTACGCCAAGATCCGCGAGGCCTTCGGCGGCAACCTGCGCGCCTGCGTCTCCGGGTCGGCCGCGCTCGCGCCCGAGATCGGCTACTTCTTCTCCGGCGCCGGCATCCACATCCTCGAGGGCTACGGGCTCACGGAGTCCTCCGCGGCCTCCTTCGTCAACCCCGGCGAGGCCTACCGCACCGGCACGGTCGGCAAGCCGCTGCCCGGCACGGAGGTGCGCATCGCGGACGACGGCGAGATCCTGCTGCGCGGCCCCGGCATCATGGAGGGCTACCACGGGCTGCCCGAGAAGACCGCCGAGGTGCTGGAGTCCGACGGCTGGTTCCACAGCGGCGACATCGGCGAGCTGTCGGCCGACGGCTATCTGCGCATCACCGACCGAAAGAAGGACCTCATCAAGACGTCCGGCGGCAAGTACATCGCGCCGGCGGAGGTCGAGGGCCAGTTCAAGGCGGTGTGCCCGTACGTCTCCAACATCCTCGTGCACGGCGCCGACCGGAACTTCTGCACGGCGCTCATCGCGCTGGACGAGCCGGCGATCCTGGACTGGGCGAAGGAGAACGGGCTGGCGGGGAAGTCGTACGCCGAGGTCGTTGCCGCGCCCGCGACGGTCGCCCTCGTCGAGGGGTACGTGAAGGAGCTCAACGAGGGGCTTCAGCGGTGGCAGACCATCAAGAAGTTCCGGCTGCTGCCGCGGGATCTCGATGTGGAGCACGGTGAGATCACGCCCAGCCTGAAGCTGAAGCGGCCGGTGGTGGAGCGGGAGTACAAGGATCTCATTGACGAGATGTACGCCGGGGCTCGCGAGGCGTAAGGGGTGGCGGGGGACTGTGTGCGGCTGCACGTTCGTTGTGGCTGGTCGCGCCCACGTGGCGGAGCCGCGTGATCGACACAGCCCCGCGCCCCCAGGGTCAGGACACGCGTCCCCTGGCTACCAACTGCCGTAGCTCCCGAACCCGGGTGCGTAGGTTTGCCACGTCCAGGGGGCCGTCGTCCTCGGTCAGTTGAGCCTCCAGAGCCGCCAGCCGGGTGTTCAGCTGTGCACAGTGGACGTGCTCCTGTGTCAGCAACCGTTCCAGCTGCCGGCTCTTGCGGTGCAGGTCCAGGAAGACGCTGACCTTTGCCCGTAGCACCCACGGGTCGAACGGTTTCGTCAGATAGTCCGCGGCGCCGGTCGCGTAGCCGCGGAAGGCGTAGCCGGAGTCGTCGTCCGCGCCGGTCAGGAAGATGATCGGGACGTCCTTGGTCTGGTCGAGCCGCTTGATGTTGGCGGCGGTCTCGAAACCGTCCATGCCCGGCATGCGGACGTCGAGCAGGACGAGGGCGAACCGCTGACGCAGCAGTGCCTTCATCGCCTCCTCGCCCGAACGTGCCCGGACGAGCGGCTGGTTGAGGGAGCCCAGGACGGCTTCCAGCGCGGTCAGGTTGTCCTCCATGTCGTCGACGAGGAGTATGGCCGCGCGTTCGTCGGTCGTGGCCTCAGCGCTCATGGTGACGGTGCCTCACTCGATGCGTGCCCCGCCGACCCCGCGTGGTCCGTGGGGTCCGCGTGGTCCGTGGGGTCGGCGTTCTCGGGGTCCAGGAGGGCGCAGACGACGGTCAGCAGCCGGTCCACGTCCACCGGCTTGGGTACGTAGTCGTTGGCGCCCCGTGCGATGGACTTCTCCCGGTCGCCGGGCATCGCCTTGGCCGTCAGCGCGACGATGGGCAGCCCGGTCCAGCGCGGGGTGCGGCGGATCGCGGCGATGGTCTCGTAGCCGTCCATCTCCGGCATCATGATGTCCATCAGGACGAGTTCGACGTCCGGGTTGCGCTCCAGGGTCTCGATGCCCTCGCGGCCGTTCTCCGCGTAGAGGACCGGCATGCCGACGCGGCCCAGGACATGGGTGAGCGCGAAGACGTTGCGGATGTCGTCGTCCACGATCAACACCCGTCGGCCGTGCAGCACCTGACCCGCCCGGCCCGACTGCCACGCCTCCAGCTTGGTCGGCAACGGCCAGGAGTCGTCGGAGTCGTGCGTGGCCGGGTGGGACTCGGCGGCCGGCTGCCCGGGTACGGCCACCGTCGGGCGGTTCTCCCTGGCGGGGCCTGTCGCCGGGTGGTTCTGCGGGGCGGGGCCTGTCGCCGCGTGGCCGGGGCTGGCGACGGGGACGTACAGGGTGAAGGTGGAGCCCTTGCCGGGCTCGCTCTCCGCGACGATACGGCCACCGAGCAGGCCCGCGATCTCCCGGCTGATGGACAGGCCCAGGCCCGTGCCGCCGTACTTGCGGTTGGTCGTGCCGTCGGCCTGCTGGAACGCCTCGAAGATCACCGGGAGTTTCTCGGGGACGATGCCGATGCCGGTGTCGGAGACGGCGAACGCGATCACCTCGTCGCTGCCCTGGACGTAGCGGTGTTCGGGGTCCGCCACCCGGCTGACCCGCAGCTCCACCCGGCCGGACGCGGTGAACTTGACCGCGTTGGAGAGCAGGTTGCGCAGGATCTGCTGAAGGCGCTGCTCGTCCGAGTACATCTCGCGCGGCACCGCCTCCCCGACCGACAGCTCGAAGGCGAGTCCCCGGTCCAGGGTGAGCGGGCGGAAGGTGGCGTGGACGTAGTCCAGTAGCTTGATCAACGGCAGTTTCTTCGGCCGTACGTCCATCCGGCCCGCCTCGATCTTCGACAGGTCCAGGATGTCGTTGATCAGCTGGAGCAGGTCCGAGCCCGAGCGGTGGATCGTCGAGGCGAACTGCACCTCCTGGTCGGAGAGGTGGCCGTCCGGGTTGTCGGACAGCAGCCTCGCCAGGATCAGCAGGGAGTTCAGCGGGGTGCGCAGCTCGTGCGACATGTTCGCCAGGAACTCCGACTTGTACTGCGAGGACGTCGCCAGGAGCGCCGCCTTCTCCTCCAGTTCCGCGTTCGAGCGCTGCAACTCCGCCTGTTGTTTCTGGAGTTCGTCCGAGCGTTCCTGGAGCTGCATCGCCAGGCGCTGGGACTCGCCGAGCAGGGACTCCGTGCGGGAGTTGGCGATGATCGTGTTGATCGCGACGCCGATGGTGTTCACGAACTGGTCGAAGAACGCCAGGTGCACGTCCGAGAAGCGGGAGAAGGACGCCAGCTCGACCACGCCGAGGAGCTTGTCCTCGAAGAGGATCGGGATGATGACGATCGTGGTGGGCGCGGCCTCCCCCAGACCACTGTTGATCTTGATGTAGTCCGGTGGGGCCTCCTCCACCAGGATCCGCTGCTTCTCGCGGGCCGCCTGGCGGACCAGGCCGTGCACCGGGAGGCCGCCCGTCTCGACGGTCGCGCCCTGCGCCGAGCCGTAGCCCGCTATGAAGGCGAGGCCCTTTGCAGGAACGGTTGTGCGTACGCCCGCGTCGTCCTCCGGATCGGCCAGGTAGAACGCGCCGTACTGGGCGTTCACCAGCGGCGTCAGTTCGCGCAGGATCAGGTCGGCGACCTCCATCAGGTCGCGATGGCCCTGCATCAGGGCCGCGAGGCGCGCCAGGTTGGACTCCAGCCAGTCCTTCGCGCGGGTCGTCTCGCGCAGGTTGGCCACCATCAGGTTGATGTTGTCCTTCAGTTCGGCGACCTCGCCCTGCGTCTCCACCGTGATCGAGCGGGACATGTCGCCCTGCGCCACGGCGGAGGCCACTTCGGCGATCGCGCGGACCTGGGTGGTCAGGTTCAGTGCGAGTTCGTTGACGTTCGTCGTCAGGCGCTTCCAGGTGCCGTACACGCCCTCCACCCGTGCCTGGCCGCCCAGTTGCCCTTCGGAGCCCACCTCGCGGGCCACGCGTGTGACCTCGGAGGAGAAGGAGGAGAGGGTGTCGACCATCGTGTTGATGGTGGTCTTCAGCTCCAGGATCTCGCCGCGCGCGTCCACGTCGATCTTCTTCGACAGGTCGCCCTGCGCCACGGCCGTCGCGACCTGGGCGATGTTGCGGACCTGTGAAGTCAGGTTGTCGGCCATGTAGTTGACGTTGTCGGTCAGGTCCCGCCACACGCCCGACACGCCCAGCACCTGTGCGCGCCCGCCCAGCCGCCCGTCGGTGCCGACCTCCCGGGCCACCCGGGTGACCTCGTCGGCGAAGGCGCGCAGCTGCTCCACCATCGTGTTGACGGTGTCCTTGAGTTCGAGGATCTCGCCGCGCGCGTCGACGGTGATCTTCTTGGACAGGTCGCCGTTGGCCACGGCCGTCGTCACCTGGGCGATGTTGCGGACCTGCGAGGTCAGGTTCAGCGCCATGAAGTTGACGTTGTCGGTGAGGTCCTTCCAGACGCCGCTGACGCCCCGTACCTGGGCCTGACCGCCGAGGTTGCCCTCGGTGCCGACCTCGCGGGCCACGCGGGTGACCTCGTCGGCGAAGGCGGAGAGCTGGTCGACCATCGTGTTGATCGTCGACTTCAGCTCCAGGATCTCGCCCTTCGCCTCGACCGTGATCTTCTTGCCGAGGTCGCCCTGGGCGACGGCGGTGGACACGAGGGCGATGTTGCGGACCTGGGAGGTCAGGTTGTCCGCCATGAAGTTGACGTTGTCGGTGAGGTCCTTCCAGACGCCGGAGACGCCCCGTACCTGGGCCCGGCCGCCGAGGTTGCCTTCCGTGCCGACCTCGCGGGCCACGCGGGTGACCTCGTCGGCGAAGGCGGAGAGCTGGTCGACCATCGTGTTGATCGTCGACTTCAGCTCCAGGATCTCGCCCTGCGCGTCGACGGTGATCTTCTGGCTCAGGTCGCCGTTGGCCACGGCCGTCGTCACCTGGGCGATGTTGCGGACCTGGGAGGTCAGGTTCGACGCCATGAAGTTGACGTTGTCGGTGAGGTCCTTCCAGACGCCTGAGACGCCCCGCACCTGGGCCCGGCCGCCCAACTGGCCCTCCGTGCCGACCTCGCGCGCCACGCGCGTGACCTCGTCGGCGAAGGCGGAGAGCTGGTCGACCATCGTGTTCACGGTCAGCTTCAGCTCGAGCAGCTCGCCGGTCGCCTCGACGGTGACCGTGCGGGTCAGGTCGCCGCGGGCCACCGCCGTGGTCACCAGGGCGATGTCGCGCACCTGGGCGGTCAGCCGGGACGCCATCGTGTTGACCGCCTCGGTCACGTCCCGCCAGCTTCCCGACAGCCCCTGCACCTTGGCCCGCCCGCCGAGCCGCCCCTCGGTGCCGACCTCGCGGGCCACCCGGGTCACCTCGCCGGTGAACAGCGACAGCTGGTCGACCGTCTTGTTCACGGTCCGGCCGAGCCGCCGCAGGTCACCCCGGAGCTGCCGGCTGCCGTCGTGCAGGTCGACGCGCTGGGTCAGGTCGCCGCCGGCCACCGCGTCCAGCACGCGCGTGGCGTTCGCGGCCGGGGCCACCAGGGCGTCCAGCACCTGGTTCACGTCGTTCACCCGGGACGTCCAGGCGCCCGGACCCGGGCTCGCCGACAGCCGCTCGTCGAGCCGCCCGTGCCGGACGAGCTCTCTCTTGACGCGCTGCACCTCGGAGTTGAAGTGCGTGCTCCGGTCCATGATCTGGTTGAAGACCGCGGCGAGTTCGGCGATCATCCCCTGGCCGGTCTCCTGGCCGGTCTCCGGCACCTTGGTGAAGTCGCCGTCCCGTGCGGCGGTCATCGCGGCGAGCAGAGGGCGCAGTTCGGATGCTCGAATGTGTTCAGGTTTCTGCCCGTCTTCGAACACACGCGTAGCACGGTTCTCACTCATGGCGGCCCACTTCGGTAACTCGGCGCTTATGGGCGGGGTCAGTCTGTCACTCTGTCGGCATCGACTGAGGCGTATTCGTCCGAACCGCTCGGGGAGCTGTCCATGGGGGCCATTCCGACGCAACGGGAGACTCTCTCCCTTGCTTCCGATGCTTCCGGTGCCTGCGACGCTCCCGCGCCGGAGCGTGCGCAGGTGTGCGCCATCCTGTCCGGAAGCTCCCTCGCGCCGGGCTCCGCCCGCGCACTCGTGCGCGCCGCGCTCGGCGAATGGGCCGAGCGCGGCCTGCCCGGCACCGCCCACCTCACCGACCGCCTGGCCGACGACGCCACGCTGGTCGTCAGCGAGCTCGTCACCAACGCCGTCGTCCATGCCGGCACCGACGTCGAGGTGGTGTGCCGCCTGGAGGAGCCGGCGGGCGCCGTCGTCGTCGAGGTCTCCGACCAGCACCCCTCGCGCGCCCCGCGCGACGGCGGCACCGAACCGTCTTACGAGACGCCGGAGTACGGGCGCGGCCTCCGCCTCGTGGCCACGCTCGCCGAGGCCTGGGGCGTCACCTACAGCAGGGGCGCCAAGACGGTGTGGGCGCGGCTGCCCGTCGAGCCCGCCGCCGACGATTCCGAGGCCTACGGTGCCGAGCGCGCCCCGGCGTACGCCCTGGGCGTCGCGGAGATCCTCGCCCCCGAGCCGCAGCAGGCCGAACGGGACCGGGACTGGCTGGGCCGCGGTGCCCTGTCCTTCCTCGCCGAGGCCTCCGACCTGCTCGCGGGCCAGCTCGACGAGGACCTGGTCGCCGCGCTCACCGGCCAGCTGATCGTGCCGCGGCTGGCCGACTGGTGCGCGGTGTGGCTCGAGGACGAGGCCACCGGCCGCGGCGGCTGGGGCGACGCGGCCGTGGGTGCCGGGCCACGGCTGGCCCGGGTCTGGCACGGCAGCGAGAACGTCCTCGAGGAGCTGCGCACCGCCCTGGAGAAGGACCCGCCACGACCGCCGGACGCTATACGTTCCGGGCCGGTTCCGTTTCCCTGGCCCGGGGCGGCGTTAGGCGGGAGCGGGTCCCACGGATCCCACGGGTCCGGGGCTTACGGGTCCCACGGATCCCGAGGGTCCCGCGGTACGGCGCTCGCCTACCGTCTCGTCGCGGGCGGGCGCCCGCTGGGCACCCTGGTCATCGGGCGGGCCGGGCTGGCGCGCTTCCCCGACGAGGTCACCGGGCTGGTGGAGGACCTCAGCCGCCGCGTGGCCCTCGCCATCGGCGCGGCCCGCCAGTACGCCCGCCAGGCCACCATCAGCGCCGTCCTCCAGCGCGGGCTGCTGCCCGGCGCCGTCGCCGAGATCCCCGGCGTGCGCAGCGCCCTCGTCTACGAGCCGTGCGACAAGGGCGGCCCCAGCGGCGACTTCTACGACCTCTTCCCGGCCGGCGACGGCCGCTGGTGCTTCGCCGTCGGCGACGTCCAGGGCAAGGGCCCCGAGGCGGCCGTCGTGATCGGCCTCGCCCGGCCCTGGCTGCGGCTCCTGGCCCGCGAGGGCTACCGCGTGGCCGACGTCCTCGACCGCCTCAACCAGCTCCTCCTCGACGACGCCACGGAGGCCGCCGACGCCGCCGCCCGCGCCCTCGTCGGCCCCGCCGGCCCCGGCGACGGCCCGCAGACCCGCTTCCTCTCCCTCCTCTACGGCGAACTTGCCCCCTTCGACGGCGGCGTCCGCTGCACCCTCGCCTCCGCCGGACACCCGCTGCCGCTGCTCCTCGGGCCCGACGGCGGCGTCCGCACGGTCGCGCGGCCGCAGACCCTCCTCGGGGTCTTCGAGGACGAGACGTACACCAGCGAGACCTTCGAGCTGCGCCCGGGCGACAGCCTGCTGTGCGTCACGGACGGGGTGACCGAGCGGCGCTCCGGCTCGCGCCAGTTCGACGACGGCGACGGCCTCGCCGCCGCGTTCGCCGGGTGCACGGGGCTCGACGCCGAGCTGATCGCGGAGCGCATCAGACGGCTGGTGCACGAGTTCGGCGGACATCCGCCGGAGGACGACCTGGCGCTGCTGGTGCTCCAGGCCGAGTAGCCGTCCACTTGGTAAAGCCTCCGTGCGGTAACCCTCCGTGCGGTAACCCTCCGTGCGGTAACCCTCCGTGCGGTAACCCTCCGTGCGGTAACCCTCCGCGCGGTAACCCTCCGCGCGGTAACCCTCCGCGCGGTAACCGTCCACGGGGTAACCCTGGGGTAACCCTCCACGTGCTGGACAATGGAGGACATGCCTTCCGCACTCCCCGACGGCGAGCCCGTCCCCGACGACGGCGCACTGCCCGCGCCCGCGCTCGCCGGGGCGGCCGACCGCCCCCTCGGGTTCTACCTGCACGTCCCCTACTGCGCGACCCGCTGCGGCTACTGCGACTTCAACACCTACACCGCGACCGAGCTGCGCGGCACCGGCGGCGTGCTCGCCTCCCGCGACAACTACGCCGAGACCCTGATCGACGAGATCCGCCTGGCCCGCAAGGTCCTCGGCGACGACCGGCGCGAGGTCCGCACGGTCTTCGTCGGCGGCGGTACGCCCACCCTGCTGGCCGCGGACGATCTCGTACGGATGCTGGGGGCGATCCGCGACGAGTTCGGGCTGGCGGCGGACGCTGAGATCACGACGGAGGCGAACCCGGAGTCGGTGAACCCGGCCTACCTCGCCACACTCCGGAACGGTGGCTTCAACCGGATCTCCTTCGGCATGCAGAGCGCCAAGCAGCACGTACTGAAGATCCTCGACCGCACCCACACCCCCGGCCGCCCGGAGGCATGCGTCGCGGAGGCGCGTGCGGCGGGCTTCGAGCACGTCAACCTGGACCTGATCTACGGCACGCCCGGCGAGTCGGACGACGACTGGCGGGCCTCGCTGGACGCGGCGCTGGGCGCCGGCCCCGACCACATCAGCGCGTACGCCCTGATCGTCGAGGAGGGCACCCAGCTCGCCCGCCGCATCCGGCGGGGCGAGGTACCGATGACGGACGACGACGTCCACGCCGACCGGTACCTGATCGCCGACGAGGCACTGTCGGCGGCGGGCTTCGACTGGTACGAGGTGTCGAACTGGGCGACGTCCGAGGCGGGCCGCTGCCTGCACAACGAGCTGTACTGGCGCGGCGCCGACTGGTGGGGCGCGGGCCCCGGCGCCCACAGCCACGTCGGCGGGGTGCGCTGGTGGAACGTGAAGCATCCGGGGGCCTACGCGGCGGCGCTCGCGGAGGGACGGTCGCCGGGGGCCGGGCGTGAGCTTCTGTCGGACGAGGACCGCCGGGTCGAGCGCATCCTGCTGGAGCTGCGCCTGCGGGAGGGCGCGCCGCTGGATCTCCTGCACGAGACCGGCCTCGCGGCCTCCCGTCGGGCACTGTCGGACGGGTTGCTCGAAACGGGGCCGTACGAGGAGGGGCGGGCGGTGCTCACCTTGCGGGGGCGGCTGCTGGCGGACGCGGTGGTGCGGGACCTGGTGGACTGAGGGCGACCCCCGCGGCGGCAGGCTTCAGGGCACGGTCACGTGGTCGATGAGCCGCTCCACGGAGCCCAGCAACTCCGGCTCCAGGTCCTTGTAGGACCCCACCCGCGCCAGAATCGCCTGCCATACCGCCCCCGTGTTCTCCGGCCACCCCAGCGCCCGGCACACGCCCGTCTTCCAGTCCTGCCCGTGCGGGATCCGGGGCCACGCCTCGATCCCCAGGGCCGACGGCTTCACCGCCTGCCAGATGTCGATGTACGGGTGGCCCACCACCAGCGCGTGTTCGCTCGTCACCGACGCGGCGATACGGGACTCCTTGGAGCCCGGCACCAGGTGGTCCACCAGGACACCCAGGCGGGCGTCCGGGCCGGGGGAGAACTCGGCGACGATCGACGGGAGGTCGTCGACGCCCTCCAGGTACTCCACGACCACGCCCTCGATGCGCAGGTCGTCGCCCCACACCTTCTCGACCAGTTCGGCGTCGTGCCGGCCCTCCACGTAGATGCGTCCGGCGCGGGCCACCCGCGCGCGTGCGCCGGGGACGGCCACCGAGCCGGATGCCGTACGGGTGGGCCGTGGCGGAGCCGAGGACGACGGGCGGACCAGCGTCACCACCCGGCCCTCCAACAGGAAGCCCCGCGGCTCCAGCGGGAACCCCCGGTGCTTGCCGAAGCGGTCCTCCAGCGTCACCGTGCCCGCCTCGCAGCGGATCACCGCCCCGCAGAAACCGGTCCCGGGCTCCTCGACCACCAGGCCGGGCTCGGCGGGGACCTCCGGCACAGGCTTGGGCTTCTTCCACGGCGGAGTCAGGTCGGGCGAGTACTGGCGCATTCGGATGACGATAGGAGAAACCGTCGGCGTGTCGTGGGCGAGGGCTCACGACACGCCGAAACGCTCTGCCGGCGCGTCCCGCTGCCCCCGTACGAAGGCCGCGTTTACCACCGCTCCGTGACCGGGCACCTACAGCGCGTCCGCGCCGCAGAGGTCCAGCAGGCGGTCCAAGCCGTTGCGCACCGCGTCCGCGTGCATCTCCTCGCGCCCTGCCGTGAAAGCGTCATCCGTGAAGGTGTCGCCCACTCCCGCCGCCCTCAGCACAGTCGCGCCCGCGAACACCGCCGCCCCGAAGACATGGTCGAAGTGGGGGGGTGGGTGAGTGCGAGAAAACGCACACGGCCGCCGGCGATCGCCTCCGCCTGCCCGCGCAGCGGGGCGCCCTCAGTGAGGCGCGAACCGGCGTCGACCAGCAGCGCGGAACCGTCCCCCACGACCAGCCCCACCGTGCAGTCCCACAGCGGAAGACGGCACCGTCCGACGACCTCGGCCAGCCGCTCCCACCCCAGCTCTTCCCAAGTCACCGTCATGCGGCGACGCTAGCGGTAGCAGTGGGCCCGTCACGTCGTCGCAGGCCCAGCCTTGCCCGGGGTGTACCCCACGGCCGTACACTGGCTCGGGGAACGCTGGCACTCGCGCGCGCAGAGTGCCAGGCGAAAGGCCAAGGGGACGACATTCTGGGAGGTGTGCGCGAGATGCTGAGCGAACGCAGGCTTCAGGTGCTGCGCGCCATCGTCCAGGACTACGTCGGTACCGAGGAGCCGGTGGGCTCCAAGGCGCTCACCGAGCGGCACAAGCTCGGCGTCTCCCCGGCGACCGTGCGCAACGACATGGCGGCCCTCGAGGACGAGGGGTACATCGCCCAGCCGCACACCAGCGCCGGGCGCATCCCCACCGACAAGGGCTACCGGCTGTTCGTCGACAAGCTCGCGGGCGTCAAGCCGATGACGGCGCCCGAGCGGCGCGCGATCCAGAGCTTCCTCGACGGGGCCGTCGACCTCGACGACGTGGTGGCCCGGACCGTACGGCTGCTCGCGCAGCTGACTCGGCAGGTCGCCGTCGTGCAGTACCCGTCGCTGACCCGCTCGACCGTGCGGCACGTGGAGCTGCTGTCGCTGGCGCCGGCACGCGTGATGCTGGTGCTGATCACCGACACCGGCCGGGTCGAGCAGCGCGTGGTCGACTGTTCGGCGCCGTTCGGCGAGACCTCCCTGGCGGATCTGCGGGCGCGGCTGAACAGCCGGGTCGCGGGGCGCCGGTTCGCGGACGTACCCCGTCTCGTGGAGGATCTGCCGGACGCCTTCGAGGCAGACGACCGCGGCACGGTCTCGACGGTGCTCTCCACTCTGCTGGAGACGCTCGTCGAGGAGAACGAGGAGCGGCTGATGATCGGCGGCACCGCCAATCTGACCCGCTTCGGGCATGACTTCCCTCTCACGATCCGCCCGGTGCTCGAGGCGCTGGAGGAGCATGTCGTGCTCCTCAAGTTGCTTGGCGAGGCGGGCGATTCGGGCATGACCGTGCGGATCGGTCACGAGAACGCCTATGAGGGACTCAACTCCACTTCAGTGGTGTCGGTCGGCTACGGTTCGGGCAACGAGGCGGTCGCCAAGCTCGGCGTGGTCGGACCGACCCGCATGGATTACCCGGGAACGATGGGAGCGGTACGCGCAGTGGCACGGTACGTCGGACAGATCCTGGCGGAGTCCTAAGTGGCCACGGACTACTACGCCGTTCTCGGCGTGCGTCGCGACGCGTCGCAGGAAGAGATCAAGAAGGCCTTCCGGCGGCTCGCGCGCGAGCTGCATCCGGACGTCAACCCCGATCCGAAGACCCAGGAGCGGTTCAAGGAGATCAACGCCGCTTACGAGGTGTTGTCGGACCCGCAGAAGAAGCAGGTCTACGACCTCGGCGGCGATCCGCTCTCCCAGTCGGGCGGGGCCGGCGCGGGCGGCTTCGGCGCCGGTGGCTTCGGCAACTTCTCCGACATCATGGACGCCTTCTTCGGCACGGCGTCGCAGCGCGGACCGCGCTCGCGCACGCGCCGGGGCCAGGACGCGATGATCCGGCTCGAGATCGAGCTGGACGAGGCGGCCTTCGGCACGACGAAGGACATCCAGGTCGACACGGCGATCGTCTGCTCCACCTGCAACGGTGAGGGCGCGGCGCCGGGGACGAGTGCCCAGACGTGTGACATGTGCCGCGGTCGCGGTGAGGTGTCGCAGGTCACGCGGTCCTTCCTCGGTCAGGTCATGACGTCCCGCCCCTGCCCCCAGTGCCAGGGCTTCGGGACCGTCGTCCCGACCCCGTGCCCGGAGTGCGCGGGCGACGGCCGGGTGCGATCCCGTCGGACGCTGACCGTGAAGATCCCGGCCGGTGTCGACAACGGCACGCGCATCCAGCTGGCCGGTGAGGGCGAGGTCGGGCCTGGTGGCGGTCCCGCCGGTGACCTGTACGTCGAGATCCACGAGCTGCCGCACGCGATGTTCCAGCGGCGCGGTGACGACCTGCACTGCACGGTGACGATCCCGATGACGGCGGCGGCCCTCGGCACGAAGGTGCCGCTGGAGACCCTGGACGGCATGGAGGAGGTCGACATCCGGCCCGGCACCCAGTCCGGCCAGTCGATCCCGCTGCACGGCCGTGGCGTCACGCACCTGCGCGGCGGCGGCCGGGGCGACCTCATCGTCCACGTCGAGGTCCAGACCCCGAACAAGCTCGACCCCGAGCAGGAGCGCCTGCTGCGCGAGCTCGCCAAGCTGCGCGGCGAGGAGCGCCCGCAGGGGCAGTTCCAGCCTGGGCAGCAGGGGCTGTTCTCGCGGTTGAAGGACGCGTTCAACGGTCGCTGACCGCTCTTCCGAGCTTGCCTCCCCCTGGTCCATGCCAGGGGGAAGGCCCGATTCGGACTTGTTCGAAGGACGTGACAACATGCCGTCATGTCCTCCGCGCTGACCGATCTCTGCCCCCATCCGATCGTGCAGGCCCCCATGGCGGGCGGCGTCTCCGTGCCGCAGCTCGCCGCCGCCGTCTCCGAGGCGGGTGGGCTCGGGTTCCTGGCCGCCGGGTACAAGACCGCCGACGGCGTGTACCAGGAGATCAAACAGCTGCGGAGCCTCACGGCCCGCCCCTTCGGCGTGAACCTGTTCATGCCGCAGCCGGAGTATCCCGGTGCAAGCACCGGCTCCACCGGAGCGGCCGGCGCCGCGCCCATCGATGCCGGCGCCGTCGACGTCTACGCCCACCAGCTGGCCGGCGAGGCCGCCTGGTACGAGACGGAGCTCGGCGACCCGGACAGCGGGCGGGACGACGGGTACGAGGCCAAGCTCGCGGTGCTGCTGGACAACCCGGTGCCGGTGGTGTCGTTCCACTTCGGTGTCCCGAGCCGGGACGTGCTGGACTCCCTGCGCCGCGCCGGCAGCCTCACGTTGGTCACGGCCACTACCGTGGAGGAGGCCCTCGCGGTGGAGCGGGCGGGCGCCGACGCGGTGATCGTGCAGGGCGTCGAGGCGGGCGGCCACCAGGGCACCCACCGTGACATCCAGGAGAACGACGGCTCCGGCATCGGACTGCTCGCGCTGATCGCGCAGGTCCGCGAGACCGTGAGCCTCCCGCTGGTCGCCGCCGGCGGCATCATGCGCGGCAGTCAGATCGCCGCCGTGCTCGCGGCGGGCGCCGCCGCGGCCCAGCTCGGCACGGCGTTCGTCGCCACCCCCGAATCCGGCGCCCACACCCTGCACAAGCAGGCGCTGACCAACCCCCTGTTCGTCCGCACGGAGCTGACCCGTGCCTTCTCCGGGCGCCCGGCCCGCGGTCTGGTCAACCGCTTCCTGCGCGAGCACGGGCCGTATGCCCCCGCCGCCTACCCGGAGGTCCACCACCTCACCTCGCCGCTGCGCAAGGCCGCCGCCAAGGCCGGTGACGCGCAGGGCATGGCCCTGTGGGCGGGCCAGGGCCACCGCATGGCCCGCGAACTGCCCGCCGGGCAGCTGGTCGAGGTGCTGGCCGCCGAACTCGACGCGGCCCGGGCAGCGTTGTCGGACCGGAGCTCGGACCGGGGTGAGGTCCGGTGACCGCGCCCGTCTTCGTCGTCGAGGACGTCCGCGCCGACGGTGCCGGGCAGTACGTCCTCGACGGGCCCGAGGGGCGGCACGCGGTCTCCGTGAAGCGGCTGCGGCCTGGCGAGGCCGTAGTCCTCACCGACGGCGCCGGACGCTGGGCCGAGGGCGAGGTGGCGGCCGCCGAGGGCAAGGACCGCCTGATCGTCGACCTGCGCGAGGTGCACGAGGAGCCCGAGGCGGCGCCCCGTATCACCGTCGTGCAGGCGCTGCCCAAGGGCGACCGGGGCGAGGTCGCGGTCGAGACGATGACCGAGGTCGGCGTCGACGCGATCGTGCCGTGGGCGGCCTCCCGCTGCATCACCCAGTGGAAGGGCGAGCGCGGACTGAAGGCGCTCGGCAAGTGGCGGGCCACCGCCCGCGAGGCCGGCAAGCAGTCCCGGCGGGTGCGCTTCCCCGAGGTCGCGGACGCGGCGACGACCAAGCAGGTTGGCGCACTTCTGGCCAAGGCCGACTTCGCCGCCGTACTCCACGAGAGCGGTGACGCACCGCTGGCCGCCGTCGAACTGCCCACCGAGGGTGAGATCGTGCTCGTGGTCGGACCTGAAGGCGGGGTCTCCCCCGAGGAGCTGGCGCTGTTCGAGGAGGCGGGCGCGCGACCGTACCGTCTCGGGCCGAGCGTGCTGCGCACCTCGACCGCGGGGACCGCGGCCGCGGCCCTGCTCCTCGGCCGCACCGGCCGCTGGTCCTGACCGCCGGGAGGCTGCCGTGGAACTCGCCCAGATACGGTTGCTCGTCACCGACTTCGCCGCCTGCTACCGCTTCTACGCCGACGTCCTCGGCCTCAAGCCGCAGTCGGGGGCGACGGAGGGGCCGTACGAGAAGTTCAGCCCCGCCACGGGATCGGCGGGCATCGCTCTTCAGGACCGGGCCACGATGGCCCAAGTCCTCGGGGAACTGCGGGACTCGGCGACGGGCCACCGCTCCCTCGTGGTGCTTCGCGTCGACGATCTGGACGCCTACTGCGCGCGGATAGCCGCCCGCGGCGCGACCCTGCTGCACGGCCCGTCCTTCCTGGGCGACCGCATGCGCGTGGCCCACCTCAAGGACCCGGAGGGCAACCTGGTGGAGCTTCAGGAGTGGCTGCTGCTGCGTGGCTGACCCCGCTCGCATTGTGACCGTATGCGGTCTACCGTCCTGCCGCCGCGAGTGGCACGCTGTCCTCCATGGGGGTATTGAGGCGGATTTGGGCTCGCCCGCGCGGGACGCGGGTGGTGGCAGTGGCAGGGTGTGCGATGGTCGCCGTGGGTGGCGTCGTGGCGTGCGATCCGGGTGGGCTGAATTCAGCCTCGGTGGCGTACACGACCGACCGGACCGCGACGAAGGAACTCGAACGGCAGCACGTGAACGTGCGGTGGCTCAGCTGCACGGCCCATTACGCCGACCAGGCGGCCACGGCGAGCGCGAACACCGTCGCCTCCGTCGACTGCCAGGGCGCGACGGACGACGGGAAGGACATCACCGTCACCGGGAAGGTCAACCGGGCCGTCAACGGCGCGTGCGTGCGCGGGGACCTCACCGCCAAAGTGGGCGGCAAGCAGTGGTTCCATGTGAGCGGGCTCGGGAACTGCAACGCCACGCCCTCGCCCGTCAACGGGGGCACCGGCGGGCAGCAGGGACAGCCCACCGTCACGGTGACCGTCACCAGGACCGTCTGGTGCGTGAACAACAACCCGCAGTGCCGGCCCGTCGAGGGCAAGTGAGAGATCCGTTCCCCTGTCCGCGGGCGGCGGCGCTGCATAGGCTGATCGTGTGACACAGCCCGCAGCAGCAGCATCGCCCTCGTCGGCGTATCTCCGCTTCCCGCACCTGCACGGCGAGTTGGTGGCCTTCACCGCCGAGGACGACGTGTGGCTCGCGCCCCTCGACGGCGGGCGGGCCTGGCGGGTCAGTGCCGACAACGTGCCCGTGACCCTGCCGCGTATCTCGCCCGACGGCACCACCGTCGCCTGGACCTCCACCCGTGACGGCGCCCCCGAGGTGCACATCGCCCCGGTCGACGGCGGCCCCGCCGAGCGGCTGACGTACTGGGGCAGTTGGATGACCAGGGTGCGCGGCTGGACCCCGGACGGCGAGGTCCTCGCCACCAGCACCCAAGGTCAGGCCAGCCTGCGCCGCAGCTGGGCCCGTGCCGTCCCGCTCGACGGCGGACCGGCCGCCGTGCTGCCGTACGGGCCCGTCGGTGACGTGGCGTACGGGCCGCACACCGTGCTGCTGTCCGCGCCCATGGGGCGCGAGGCCGCCTGGTGGAAGCGGTATCGCGGCGGTACGGCGGGCAAGTTGTGGATCGACCGTGCCGCCGAAGGTGAAGAAGGCGACGGTGAATTCACGCGGCTTCACGACGAGTTGGACGGCAACATCGAATACCCGGTGTGGGTGGGGGAGCGTATCGCCTTCCTCTCCGACCACGAGGGCACCGGCGCCCTGTACTCGTCCCTCGCCGACGGCTCCGACCTGCGGCGGCACACCCCTCTCGACGGTTTCTACGCCCGGCACGCGGCGAGCGACGGCAGCCGTGTCGTGTACGTCTCGGCCGGTGAGCTGTGGCTGCTCGACGACCTCGACGGGGCCGAGCCGCGCCGGCTCGACATCCGGCTCGGCGGGCAGCGCACCGACCGGCAGCCCGGCCCGGTCAACGCGGCCCGCTGGCTCGACTCCGCATCCCCCGACCACACCGGGCGTGGCAGTGCGGTCGCCGTGCGCGGTGCCGTCCACTGGGTCACCCATCGCGCGGGACCGGCCCGGGCGCTCGCCGCGCGGCCCGGTGTACGGGCCAGGCTACCGCGCACCTTCCGCACGGAGGGCGAGGAGTGGGTGGTGTGGGTGACGGACGCGGAGGGCGACGACGCCCTGGAGTTCGCGCCCTCGACCGGCCTGGCCCCCGGTGCGACCCCGCGCCGGATCGCCGCCGGACGGCTCGGCCGCGTCCTCGACCTGGCCATGGCGCCCGACGGCAGCCGTGCCGCCGTCGCCGCGCACGACGGACGGCTGCTGCTCGTCGAGCGGGAGACCGGCGAGGTGCGCGAGGTCGACCGCAGCGAGTACGGGGACGTGGGGGGCCTCGCCTTCTCGCCCGACTCCGCCTGGCTCGCCTGGTCGCACCCCGGCCCGTACCCGCTGACCCAGCTCAGGCTCGCCAACACCACCGACCTGTCGGTCACCGAGGCGACCCCGCTGCGCTTCCAGGACTACGCCCCCGCCTTCACCCTCGACGGCAAGCATCTCGCCTTCCTGTCGACCCGCTCCTTCGACCCGGTCTACGACGAGCACGTCTTCGACCTCGCGTTCGTCGAGGGCGCCCGCCCGCACCTGATCACGCTCGCCGCGACCACGCCGTCGCCGTTCGGACCGCAGCGCCACGGCCGCCCCTTCGAGGCCCCCGACAAGGACGAGACCCCCGACAGCGAGGGCACGCCGGCGACCCGGATCGACCTCGAAGGGCTCGCCGACCGCATCGTCCCCTTCCCGGTCGAGGCCGCCCGCTACTCCACCCTGCGCGCCGCCAAGGACGGCGTGCTCTGGCTGCGCCACCCGGTGCGCGGTGTCCTCGGCGCGTCCCGCGCGACCCCCGACGACCCCGACCCCAAGACCGAGCTGGAGCGCTACGACCTGGCCCAGCAGCGCATCGAGCACCTGGCGGCCGACGCCGACGACTTCGAGGTCACCGGCGACGGCAAGCGGCTGCTGCTGTGGACCGACGGCAGGCTCAAGGTCGTCCCCAGCGACCGGCGCGCCTCGAACGACGACGACAGCGACTCCAACATCACCGTCGACCTCACCCGGGTACGGCAGAGCGTCGACCCGGCGGCCGAGTGGCGGCAGATGTACGAGGAGACCGGCCGCGTCATGCGGGACAACTTCTGGCGGCCGGACCTCGGCGGGACCGACTGGGACGGCGTCCTGGAGCGCTACCGTCCGCTGCTGGACCGGCTCGCCACCCACGACGACCTGGTCGACCTGCTGTGGGAGGTGCACGGCGAACTCGGCACCTCGCACGCGTACATCACGCCGAACGGCGGCTACGGCCGCGGCGCGCGCCAGGGCCTGCTCGGCGCCGACATCTCCCGGCACCCGGACGGCACCTGGCGCATCGACCGGATCCTGCCGTCGGAGACCTCCGACCCGAAGGGCCGCTCCCCGCTGGCCGCGCCCGGCGTCGCGGTGCGCGCCGGGGACGCCATCGTGGCGGTCGCCGGGCATCCGGTGGATCCGGTGACCGGCCCCGGACCGCTCCTCGTCGGTACGGCGGGCAGGCCGGTGGAGCTGACGATCTCCCCGGCGGGCGGTGGCGACCCGCGGCACGCGGTCGTCGTCCCGACCGCGGACGAGGAGCCGCTGCGCTACCACGCCTGGGTCGCTGACCGGCGGGCGTACGTGCACGAGCGCTCCGGCGGCCGGCTCGGCTATCTGCACGTCCCCGACATGCAGGCGCCCGGCTGGGCGCAGATCCACCGCGACCTGCGCGTCGAGGTGATCCGGGAGGGCCTCGTGGTGGACGTCCGGGAGAACCGGGGCGGCCACACCTCCCAGCTGATCGTGGAGAAGCTGGCGCGGCGGATCGTCGGCTGGGACCTGCCCCGTGGCATGCGGCCCTTCAGCTACCCGCGCGACGCGCCCCGCGGACCGGTGGTCGCCGTCGCCAACGAGTTCTCCGGCTCCGACGGCGACATCGTCAACGCGGCGATCAAGGCGCTCGGCATCGGACCGGTCGTCGGCACCCGCACCTGGGGCGGTGTCATCGGCATCGACAGCCGCTACCACCTGGTCGACGGCACACTGGTCACCCAGCCCAAGTACGCGTTCTGGCTGGAGGGTTACGGGTGGGGCGTGGAGAACCACGGCGTCGATCCCGACGTGGAGGTGGTGCAGCGCCCGCAGGACCACGCGGCCGGGCGGGACGTCCAGCTGGAGGAGGCGGTCCGGATAGCGCTGGAGGCGCTTCAGGAGACGCCCGCCAAGACGCCGCCGAGCCTGCCGGGCCTGGAGTGACACACCGGCTCGCTACGATGCCCTGGTACGAGGTGAACTGCGCGAGGAGGCACACGCATGGCGCGAAATGAGGGCGGGGAGCCGCAGGACGACTGTCTGTTCTGCAAGATCGTGGCGGGGCATGTCCCGGCGACGATCGTCCGTGAGACGGAGACGACCGTCGCGTTCCGGGACATCAACCCCCAGGCGCCCACGCACGTCCTGGTGATCCCCAAGGCGCACTACCCGAACGCGGCCGAGCTCGCCGTCGCCGACCCGGCGCTCACCGCGGACGTGCTGCGCGAGACGCGGGCGGTCGCCGACGAGGACAAGCTGGAGAGCTACCGCGTCGTCTTCAACACCGGGGCCGGCGCGGGCCAGACCGTCTTCCACGCCCACGCGCACGTCCTCGGCGGCCGCGGCATGCACTGGCCCCCCGGGTAAGTCGCCGTGTCCGTACGTGAACTGGTGGTCCTCGGCACCGCCAGCCAGGTCCCCACCCGGCACCGCAACCACAACGGCTACCTGCTGCGCTGGGACGGCGAGGGCATCCTCTTCGACCCCGGCGAGGGCACGCAGCGGCAGATGCTGCGTGCCGGGGTCGCCGCGCACGACCTGAACCGGATCTGCGTCACCCACTTCCACGGCGACCACTGCCTGGGCCTGGCCGGCGTGATCCAGCGCATCAACCTCGACCAGGTGCCGCACCAGGTCACCGCCCACTACCCGCGTTCCGGCCGGCGCTTCTTCGACCGCCTGCGCTACGCCACCGCCTACCGCGAGACCGTCGGCATCACCGAGGCCCCCGTCGCCGAGGACGGCCCGCTCGCCGTCACGGGCACGTACACGCTCGAGGCGCGCCGGCTCTCCCATCCCGTCGAGTCCTACGGCTACCGGCTCGTCGAGCCCGACGGTCGCCGTATGCTGCCCGACCGGCTCGCCGCGCACGGCATCAAGGGCCCGGACGTGGGCCGGATCCAGCGCGAGGGCGCGCTCGGGGCCGTCACGCTGGAGGACGTCAGCGAGGCGCGGCGCGGTCAGCGGTTCGCGTTCGTCATGGACACCCGGCTGTGCGACGGCGTGCACGCGCTCGCCGAGGGCTGCGACCTGCTCGTCATCGAGTCCACGTTCCTCGACGAGGACGAGGAGCTCGCCGTGGAGCACGGCCACCTGACAGCCGGGCAGGCGGCCCGGGTGGCGCGGGACGCGGGCGTGCGGCACCTGGTGCTCACCCACTTCAGCCAGCGCTACTCCGAGCCGGACGAGTTCGAGCGGCAGGCACGGGCCGCCGGGTTCGAGGGGGAGCTGAGCGTGGCGCACGATCTGCTGAGAGTGCCGGTTCCGAAGCGCAGATAAAACCCCCGTACCATGCTTTGATGCCCCTCCCCAAAGCTGAACTTCACCTCCACATCGAAGGCACCCTGGAACCCGAGCTGGCGTTCGCGCTCGCCGCGCGCAACGGTGTCACGCTGCCGTACGCGGACACGGAAGAGCTCCGCAAGGCGTACCAGTTCGATGATCTCCAGTCCTTCCTGAACCTGTACTACGAGCTGATGGCCGTCCTGCGCACCGAGCAGGACTTCGAGGATCTCGCGAACGCCTACCTCGCCCGCGCCGCCGCGCAGGGCGTGCGGCACGCGGAGATCTTCTTCGACCCGCAGGCGCACATCGCCCGGGGCGTGGGCATGGGGACGGTCGTCGAGGGGCTGTGGCGGGCGCTCGGCCGCAGCGAGCAGAACCACGGCGTCTCCACCCGGCTGATCCTGTGCTTCCTGCGTGACGACTCCGCCGAGTCGGCCCTGGAGACCCTGGACGCGGCGAAGCCCTACCTCGACCGGATCACCGGCATCGGCCTGGATTCCGCCGAGGTCGGCCACCCGCCGGTGAAGTTCCGTGAGGTGTACGAGGCCGCCGCGGCCCTCGGGCTGCGACGCGTGGCGCACGCCGGTGAGGAAGGCCCGCCGCAGTACATCACCGAGGCCCTGGACGTGCTCGGCATCGAGCGCGTCGACCACGGCCTGCGTTGCATGGAGGACCCGGCGCTGGTCGAGCGGCTGGTGCGCGAGCGCATCCCGCTGACCCTGTGCCCCCTGTCCAACGTCCGGCTGCGCACCGTGGACGTCCTGGCGGACCACCCGCTGCCCGCCATGCTGGACGCCGGCCTGCTGTGCACGGTCAACTCCGACGACCCCGCCTACTTCGGCGGCTACGCCGGCGACAACTTCGACGCCGTACGGTCCGCCCTCGGCCTGACCGAGGACCGCCTGCGCGAACTGGCCCGCAACTCCTTCGTCGCCTCCTTCCTGGAGGACGACGAGGAGCGCCGGGCGCGTTACCTCGCCGAGGTGGAGGCGTACGAGTTCTCGTAGGCACGCGTCCTATTCGGCAGAGGGCCCCGGTGCGGCAGCCGCCCGCCGGGGCCCCGCCGTGTCGTAGGCGCCCCGGGCGGAAACGGCGGGCGTATCCACCGTGATCTCGACGACCGCCTGCTCCGGCGCACCCACCTGCGGGACCGCTCCCGTCGGCGCGCCGGTGGAGGCGGCGACCACGGCGGCCGGCGTGCCGCCCCGCCGCCGGACCGTGCCCGGCAGCAGCGGGCGGCCGGCGGTGTGCAGGGCGACGGCGGTCATGGGTACGGCGACGACGAGCAGCCCGGCGGCGAGGATGGCACCCATGTCGGGGAACCCGGCTCGCGCCGACAGGAGACTGCCGGTCAGCGGGCCCGCCGCCGTACCCAGCGAGGACGCGGAGCCGACGAGCACCGCCCAGCGGCCGCGCGGGTCGAGCGAGGCGGCGAGGCCGATGAGGTACGAAAGGACCACCGGGTAGAGGAGGTTCCACGCGATCTCGCCCGCGGCGAAGGTCGTCAGGTCGGTCGCGGACGCGCTGGCCACGACGCAGCCGGCGATGAGCGCGGTACCGGCCCCGATGGGCAGCGCCCGGCCCAGCCGCGGCCCGAGCGCTCCCGCGCCCAGGACCCCCAGCAGGCCCGCCCCCAGCGCGACGGCGAAGACGACACCGACGGCGGCCTCGGTGAGGTGCGCCTGGGTCAGCCCGATGCGGCCGCTGACTCCCCAGAGGGAGTTCTGGACGAGGGACCAGCAGGGCATGGCCGCGGCGAGGACGAGACCGGAGCGGAGATGGGGGAGGCGGGCTCGCTGCCGCCGGGTCTGCGGGAGGGTCGTACGGCCCGGGAGACGGCCCGTCAGGGGCCAGACGGCGAGAGCGGTCAGGGCGATCGCGGCCAGCGGCTGCCCGTGGCCCCGGCCGAGATGCGGCACCGTCAGATAGACGACGCCCGCGAGCGCGGACACACCGAGCAGGCCGAGTGCGGAGGCGCGGTGCGGGTCGCGTTCGGCGGCGATCCGGGTGGCGGCGACCGTGGTGGCCGTACCGGACCCGAACCCGCCCACCAGCGCGCCGAGGACGACGGCCGGTACGGAGTGGGTGAGGGCGGCCCCGCCGTAGCCGAACACGGCGAGCGCGAGGCCGATACGGGCCAGCCGTCGGGCTCCGATCCGTTCGACCCGCGACGCGAGGACGAACCCGGCCGACGCCGAACTCAGCAGCAGGGCACTGCCGACGGCCCCCGCCTGCGTGGCGGACAGCGGCAGTCCCGCGTCCAGCCTGCCGACGGTGGTGGGCAGCAGATACGGGGCGAGGTACCCGGCCGTGAAAAGGGCAACGAGGGGCCAGGGGGTTGTGCGAGGGGCGAACACGGGCGTTCCTGGGGCATGCGAAAGAGGCGGCTCAAGAAAGGGGGGTGGGCAACGACCGTCGACGGACAGGAACGCGCGGGCAATTTGTATCAAGCGCGCCGTTCGAGAAGAAGAGCGGGTGGGGTGACGTGAGTCACATTCCGTTTGGGGCTCAAGAGGCCGGGTAAATGAGGGCGCTTGAGTTACCTAGGGGCGGGGCAAGATGATCGGGACCGTGTTCCGGACCGCGGGCCGCGGACGGAGGTCGACGACCGTGTGGTCGGCGTCGTTCCTTCCGCCGCGCTACCGGCGGAGCCCGAGAACGGTGCGTCAGTGCGACCCTGAGGCCATGACGGTCCCGGCGCGCTCTAACGCCAGTGCTGGGCGCCCCTCACGCCCGGGGCCGTTGCCTCGATCTTGCTTCTGATCTCGCGCATCACCGCGATGATCTGCCGCTCGTGCTCCGGGGTGAGCCGTGCGACGGGCACCGAGCAGCTGATGGCGTCCTGGGCGGGGGAGTCGTAGCGCAGGGGGAAGCCGAAGCCGACGATGCCCAGGACGCCTTCCTCGCGGTCGATCGAGTAGCCGCGCCCGCGGACTTCGGCGAGGTCCGTCAGCAGGGACTCCCGGGTGGTGTGCGAGTTCGGCGTGAGTGCCTCGTACGGCCCCTCGGGCAGCTCGTCGTCTGGCCACTCGGCCAGGATCGCCTTGCCCAGCGCGCCGACGTGCGCGGGCAGGCGGCGCCCCACCCGGCTGATGGTCCGCAGGTACTCGTGCGACTCCCGCGTCGCCAGATACGCCACGTCCCGACCGTCGAGCCGGCCCATGTGGATCGTCTCGCCCAGCGCCTGGGAGGCCTCGTCGAGATACGGCCGCACGATCCGCACGCGCGGGTCGGAGTCCAGATAGCTCGTGCCGGTGAGCAGGGCGTGGATGCCGATGCCGTAGAGGGAGCCGGTGATGTCCGTGCGGACCCAGCCGCGCGAGATCAGGGTCTGCAGCAGCGCGTACATCGAACTGCGCGGCACACCCAGCTCGTCCGCGAGCTCCTGCAGTCGCGCCGGACGGTCGCCGCGCGCGGCCAGCAGCTCAAGGAGGTCGACGGTGCGCGCCGCGGACTTCACCTCGCGGACACCGCCGGTCTCCGGGCGGCTGCTCCCTGTCTCTGACATGCGCCGATCGTAATCGGCTCGCCAAGCCCTCGGTCGACCCATTGACGCCTGCCGGTCGCCTGCCTAACCATCTTCATGCGTAGATAACGTCTACATAGGGAGATGAGCGAGGGTGACCCTCGACCCGGACACGGCCCGACGGCTGAGAGACGGCATGGCACGCGGCGTGCTGTCGTTCCCGCTCACCAGCTTCCACGACGACGGCACCCTCGACCCGGACGGCTTCCGCGCGCACGTCGCGGCCCAGATCGCCACCGCCCCCGGCGCGGTCTTCCCGGCCTGCGGGACCGGCGAGTTCTTCTCGCTGGACGAGGACGAGTACCGGCAGGTCGTCACGATCGCGGTCGAGGAGGCCGGCGGCCGGATGCCCGTCGTCGCCGGAATCGGCTACGGCTGGGCGCAGGCCGCCCGCTTCGCCCGCATCGCCGAGGAGGCCGGCGCCGACGCGCTCCTGGTCCTCCCGCACTACCTGGTCGCCGCCCCACAGGATGGGCTGGTCGCCCAGCTGGAGCAGATCGCGGCGCGCACCCGGCTGCCGCTCATCGCCTACCAGCGCGGGCAAGTCGCCTTTACGGCAGCCTCCTTGAGGCGCATCGCGGACATTCCGAACGTCATCGGCCTCAAGGACGGGCACAGCGATCTCGACCGGCTCCAGCGCCTCACGCTCGCCGCCCCCGAGGGCTTCCTGTTCTTCAACGGCGCCGCCACCGCCGAGATCCAGGCCCGCGCCTACGCCACCGTCGGCATCCCGGCCTACTCCTCGGCCGTCCACGCCTTCGCCCCCGAGATCGCGAGCGCCTTCTTCACGGCCCTGCGCGACGGCGACGACGGCGCGGTCGAGAAGCTGCTGCGCGACTTCTACGTCCCGCTCGTCGAGCTGCGCGACCGGGTCCCCGGATACGCCGTGTCCCTGGTCAAGGCGGCGTCCCGGCTGCGCGGCCGTCCGGTGGGACCCGTGCGCGCGCCGCTCACCGACCCGTCGCCCGCCGACCTGGCGGACCTCAAGCTGTTGCTGGCCACCGGACTCGACCTCGTGGGAGCCGACCTGTGAACCTCACCATCGCGAGCGTCCGCCTGACGCCGATCCTGGTCGCCGACCCGCCGCTGCTGAACACGCAGGGCGTCCACCAGCCGTACACGCCCCGGCTGATCGTGGAGGTCGAGACCGCGGACGGGATCACCGGGCTCGGTGAGACGTACGGCGACACCAAGTACCTGGAGCTGGCGCGGCCCTTCGCCGAGAAGCTGAAGGGACGTCAGGTCAGTGATCTGAACGGCCTGTTCACCCTCGCCGACGAGGTGTCCGTGGACGACTCCAGGGTCTTGGGGCAGGTCGACGTCGGCGGACTGCGCGGCGTCCAGACCGCCGACAAGCTGCGCCTGTCCGTCGTCTCCGGCTTCGAGGTCGCCTGCCTCGACGCCCTCGGCAAGGCCCTCGGCCTGCCCGTGCACGCGCTGCTCGGCGGGAAGGTGCGGGACGCGGTCGAGTACAGCGCGTACCTCTTCTACAAGTGGGCCGACCACCCGGAGGGCGTCGCCGCCGAGAAGGACGACTGGGGTGCCGCGGTCGACCCGGCCGGAGTCGTCGAGCAGGCACGCAGGTTCAAGGAGCGCTACGGCTTCACGTCCTTCAAGCTCAAGGGCGGCGTCTTCCCGCCGGACGAGGAGATCGCCGCCGTACGGGCCCTGGCGGAGGCCTTCCCCGGACATCCCCTGCGCCTCGACCCCAACGGCGCCTGGTCCGTGGAGACGTCACTGAAGGTCGCGAAGGAACTCGGAGGCGTCCTCGAATACCTGGAGGACCCGGCGCTCGGCACCCCGGCCATGGCCGAGGTCTCCGCCGGGACCGACGTACCGCTCGCCACCAACATGTGCGTGACGACCTTCGCCGAGATCAAGGAGGCGTTCACCAAGGACGCCGTCCAGGTCGTGCTCTCCGACCACCACTACTGGGGCGGCCTGCGCAACACCCAGCGACTCGCCGCCATCTGCCGCACCTTCGGCGTCGGGGTGTCCATGCACTCCAACACCCACCTGGGCATCAGCCTCGCCGCGATGACCCAGGTCGCGGCCACCGTCCCCGACCTCCACCACGCCTGCGACTCCCACTACCCCTGGCAGTCGGAGGACGTCCTCACCGAACGCCTCACCTTCGAGGCCGGCAAGGTCGCCGTGTCGGACGCTCCGGGGCTGGGCGTGGAACTCGACCGCGACAGGCTGGCGCTGCTGCACCGACGGTGGCTCGAAGACGACGGATCGCTCAGGGACCGTGACGACGCGGCGGCGATGCGCATCGCGGACCCCGGGTGGGCCACGCCGTCGATGCCCCGCTGGTAGGCCTGAGCACGGGCGGCTCCTCGACACACGCTTCTGCGCTCCGGAGGTGAACCGAGCCCCGAAAAGGGGGCGGGTGGCACACTGGCCAGATCCGCACCACGTCAGGGAGCGCCACGTGACCGCGTCCAACGCGTCCACCGGAAAGGGACCGTCGCCCATCACAGGGGGCCCGCAGCACTGTCAGGCCCACGTCGATCCCCTGTCCGCCGTACGCACACCGGACGACCCGCCCTGGGACGTGTACCTCACGGGCAACGTGTTCCTGGACATCATCTTCACCGGGCTCGACTCCGCCCCGGTGCGCGGGACCGAGTCCTGGGCGCGCGGGATGGGGTCGAGCCCTGGAGGCGTAGCCAACATGGCCACCGCGCTGGCCCGCCTCGGCCTGAAGACGTCCCTCGCGGCGGCCTTCGGCGACGACCATTACGGCGAGTACTGCTGGGACGCGCTGGAGCAGGGCGAGGGCATCGACCTCTCGCCGTCCCGCACGGTCCCCGGCTGGCACTCCTCGGTCACCGTCTCTATGGCGTACGAGGGCGAGCGCACGATGGTCTCCCACGGCCACGAGCCGCCCCCCGAAGCCGTACGCCTTCAAGGGGGCGCCCCCGACCACGCCCCACGCGCGCGTGCCGCCGTCGCCTCGCTCACGCCCGGCAGGCGCGCCCCCTGGATCGCCCAGGCCGCCCGCGAGGGCACCCGCATCTTCGCGGACGTCGGCTGGGACGACACCGGCGCCTGGGACCTGGCGGGCCTCGCCGACCTTCAACACTGCGAGGCGTTCCTGCCGAACGCCGAGGAGGCCATGCGCTACACCGGCGCCGACTCCCCCCGCGCCGCCGCCCACGCCCTCACCGCACACGTACCGCTCGCCGTCGTCACCCTCGGCGCGGAGGGTGCGTACGCGGTGGACCGGCGCACGGGCGAGACCGCCGAGGTCCCGGCGATCGCCGTCGAGGCCCTCGACCCGACCGGCGCCGGCGACGTCTTCGTGGCGGGCTTCGTCACGGGCACCCTGGCGGGCTGGCCGCTGGCCGACCGCCTGGCCTTCGCGGGCCTCACCGCCGCCCTCTCCGTCCAGGAGTTCGGGGGCTCGCTGTCCGCCCCCGGCTGGTCGGAGATCGCGGCCTGGTGGCGCCGGGTGCAGTCGGTCGAGGAGCAGGATCCGGCCGCGCTGCGGCGGTACGCGTTCCTGGACCGCCTGCTGCCGGGGGAGGAGCAGGTCAGACCGTGGCCGCTGCGGAGGGCGGTGCCGACGATCGGATTCGGGCGGTCGGCGTGAGCGGCGGACGGTACCCGAGTGATTCCGGTGCGGAAAAGCCCTACGGCGTTGTCAGTGCACCGTCGTACCCTTGGAATCGCGAGGCCGCCCTCAGCTACGCGGCCGTGACGAGGAGGAACCGCAGGCCTACAGAGCCGGCCCATGACTCAGACACCCACAGCTCACAGCCCCGCGCAGGGGCAGGCGAGAGCACGGTTCACCGTCCCCGCCCAGCACCCCATGGTGACCGTACTGGGGTCCGGCGACTCCCTTCTGCGCGTGATCGAGACGGCCTTCCCGGCGGCCGACATCCACGTCCGGGGCAATGAGATAAGCGCCGTCGGCGACCCGCGGGAAGTCGCCCTCATCCAGCGCCTGTTCGACGAGATGATGCTGGTGCTCCGCACCGGGCAGCCGATGACGGAGGACGCAGTGGAACGCTCGATCGCCATGCTGAGGGCAAGTGAGAACGGGACGAACGACGGCCTGGAGACCCCGGCCGAGGTGCTGACGCAGAACATCTTGTCCTCGCGAGGCCGCACGATCCGCCCCAAGACCCTCAACCAGAAGCGGTACGTCGACGCGATCGACAAGCACACGATCGTCTTCGGCATCGGCCCCGCCGGTACCGGCAAGACCTACCTCGCCATGGCCAAGGCGGTCCAGGCCCTGCAGTCCAAGCAGGTCAACCGCATCATCCTGACCCGCCCGGCGGTGGAGGCGGGCGAGCGCCTCGGCTTCCTCCCCGGCACCCTCTACGAGAAGATCGACCCGTACCTGCGCCCGCTGTACGACGCGCTGCACGACATGCTGGACCCGGACTCGATCCCGCGGCTGATGGCGGCGGGGACCATCGAGGTCGCGCCCCTGGCCTACATGCGCGGCCGTACGCTCAACGACGCCTTCATCATCCTGGACGAGGCCCAGAACACGAGCCCCGAGCAGATGAAGATGTTCCTCACCCGCCTCGGCTTCGACTCGAAGATCGTGATCACGGGTGACGTGACGCAGGTCGACCTGCCGAACGGCACGAAGTCGGGTCTGCGCCAGGTCCAGGAGATCCTGGAGGGCCTCGACGACGTCCACTTCTCCCGGCTGTCGTCCCAGGATGTCGTCCGGCACAAGCTGGTCGGCCGTATCGTCGACGCGTACGAGAAGTACGACAGCGAGAACGGTACGGAGAACGGCACCCACAAGGGCGCCCGTAACAAGCGGAAGTAGACAAGCCAGCACCATGTCGATCGACGTCAACAACGAGTCCGGAACCGAGGTCGACGAGCAGGCGATCCTCGACATCGCCCGTTACGCGCTCGCGCGGATGCGCATCCACCCGCTCTCCGAGCTCTCGGTGATCGTCGTGGACGCCGACGCCATGGAGCAGCTGCACATCCAGTGGATGGACCTGCCGGGGCCCACGGACGTCATGTCCTTCCCGATGGACGAACTGCGTCCGCCGTCGAAGGACGACGACGAGCCCCCGCAGGGCCTCCTCGGCGACATCGTGCTGTGCCCGGAGGTCGCCGAGCGGCAGGGCAGGGAAGCGCCCACGCAGCACTCCATGGACGAGGAGCTGCAGCTGCTCACCGTCCACGGCGTGCTGCACCTGCTGGGCTACGACCACGAGGAGCCCGGCGAGAAGGCCGAGATGTTCGGCCTCCAGGCGGCCATCGTGGACGGCTGGCGTGCGGAGAAGGGTCTGACCGGCCCGTCTCCGGCCCCGACCGTCTCATGAGTCCGCAACTCGTCGTCGGCGCGATCGCCCTGGTCGTCGTCGCCTGGCTCGCCGCCTGCGCGGAGGCGGGCCTCGCGCGCGTCTCCAGCTTCCGCGCCGAGGAGGCCGTGAAGTCCGGCCGCCGCGGCAGCGCGAAGCTGGCCCAGATCGCCGCCGACCCGACCCGCTACCTCAACGTGGCGCTGCTGGTCCGCGTCGTCTGCGAGATGGCGGCGGCCGCGCTGGTCACGTACGCCTGTCTGAAGGAGTTCGACAGCACCGCCGAGGCCCTCCTGGTCGCCATCGCGGTCATGGTCCTCGTGTCGTACGTCGCCGTCGGCGTCTCCCCGCGCACCATCGGCCGCCAGCACCCGCTGAACACGGCGACGGCGGCGGCGTACGTGCTGCTGCCGCTCGCGCGGATCATGGGCCCGATCCCGTCGCTGCTCATCCTCATCGGCAACGCCCTCACTCCCGGCAAGGGCTTCCGCCGCGGCCCGTTCGCCTCCGAGGCCGAGCTGCGCGCGCTGGTCGACCTCGCCGAGAAGGAGTCCCTCATCGAGGACGACGAGCGCCGCATGGTGCACTCGGTCTTCGAGCTGGGCGACACGCTCGTACGGGAGGTCATGGTCCCGCGCACCGACCTCGTCGTCATCGAGCGCTACAAGACCATCCGTCAGGCCCTCACCCTGGCCCTGCGCTCCGGTTTCTCGCGCATCCCCGTCACGGGCGAGAGCGAGGACGACATAGTCGGGATCGTGTACCTGAAGGACCTGGTCCGCAAGACGCACATCAGCCGGGACGCGGAGAGCGAGCTGGTGTCGACGGCGATGCGGCCCGCCGCCTTCGTGCCCGACACCAAGAACGCCGGCGACCTGCTGCGCGAGATGCAGCAGGACCGCAACCACGTCGCCGTCGTCATCGACGAGTACGGCGGCACGGCCGGCATCGTCACCATCGAGGACATCCTCGAGGAGATCGTCGGCGAGATCACCGACGAGTACGACCGTGAACTCCCGCCGGTGGTGGAGCTGGACGACGACCGCTACCGGGTCACCGCCCGCCTCGACATCACCGACCTCGGCGAGCTGTACGGCCTGGAGGAGTATGACGACGAGGACGTGGAGACCGTCGGCGGACTCCTGGCGAAGGCGCTGGGCCGGGTGCCCATCGCCGGCGCGTCGTCCGTGGTCGAACTCCCCGACGGGCGCGAACTGCGGCTGACCGCGGAGGCCTCCGCCGGCCGCCGGAACAAGATCGTGACGGTGCTGGTGGAGCCGGTGGTCCCCGCCGACCCGCCCGACGACGAGGAGACGAAACCGGAGTGACCCCCAAGGAGCTGCGCGCCCTCTGCCTGTCCTTCAACGCGGCCGTGGAGGACTTCCCGTTCAACCCGGAGACGTCCGTCTTCAAGGTCCTGGGCAAGCTCTTCGCCCTGACGAACCTGGACGCGCGGCCCCTGACGGTCAACCTCAAGTGCGACCCGGACGACGCGGTCCGGCTGCGGGGCGAGCACTCCGGCCTGATCATCCCCGGCTACCACATGAACAAGCGCCACTGGAACACCGTCACGGTCGACGGCGAGCTTCCCGACCGGCTGGTCCGGGAGCTGGTCGAGGACTCGTACGACCTGGTGGTGGCCGGGCTGCCGAGGGCGGAACGGCTGCGGCTGGACCGGCCGTAAACCCTTGGCGGGGCAGTCTGACCGCATGTCAGAATCCAGCGCATGACTGTTCGATACCCGCGCCCTCTGCGCCCCGGTGACCGTGTCGGCATCACGTCTCCGTCCAGCGGGGTCCCGAAGGAGCTGCGCGGGCGGCTGGACGTGGCGGTCGGTGATCTGGAGGCGCGCGGGTACGAGGTGGTCGTCGGGCGGTGCATGGACGGTGACGGGCACCTCAGCGCACCCGCCGCCGACCGCGCGGCCGAGCTGATGGACATGCTGACCGACCCCGCCATCCGAGCCGTGGTGCCGCCGTGGGGCGGGGAGACGGCGATCGACCTGGTGTCGCTGCTGGACTGGGACCGGCTGCGGGAGGCCGAACCGACCTGGCTGGTCGGCTGGTCCGACATCTCGACGGTGGCGACACCGCTGACCCTGCTGACCGGGACGGCGACCGTGCACGGCAACAACCTCATGGACACGCCCTATCGGGCGCCCGAGGGGCTGCTGACCTGGCTGGACATCGTCTCCGCACCCCAGGGCCGGCCGTTCGCGCAGACCCCGCCGGGCCGTTACCGCTCGACGGGCTGGGACGACTACCGAGCCCACCCGGACGTCCGCGACCTCACCCTCGACACCCCCGGCCGGTGGACCCGCCTCGACGACGACGGAGACGTGGACGTCGAGGGCCGGCTGATCGGCGGCTGCATCGAGACCCTCGTCAATCTCGCGGGAACGCCGTACCTGGACGTCGCGTCCTTCGCGCGGAGTTCGGCTCCGGAGGGGCTGCTCGTGTACGTCGAGGCGTGTGAGGACAACGCCTACACCATCTGCCGCAACCTGCACGGCATGCGCCTGGCCGGCTTCTTCGACGCGGCGAACGCGGTACTCGTCGGCCGGACCAACGCGCCGGACGGCCGCACCCTCACCCAGCACGAAGCGGTCCTCGACGCCCTCGGCTCCCTGAACGTGCCGATCGTCGCCGACGTCGAGTGCGGCCACGTACCGCCGTATCTGCCGCTCGTGAACGGAGCGCGTGGCCGTGTCGTCCACACGGCCACGCGCAGCGAGCTCACTCAGACCCTCGGCTGAGTCAGGCGCAGTCCCAGCGCCACCAGTACGGAGGCCACGAGCACGATCGCCGCGTCCAGAGCCAGCACCGTGTGGACGCCGGCCAGCAGGTCGTCCGACGTGGTCGCCAGGACGCCCAGCAGCGGGATGCCGACGGTGAGGCCGATCTGCTGGGTCGAGGTGACCAGGCCGGTGGCCAGGCCCTGTTCCTCGTCCGGGACGCCGGAGGTGGCCGTGAGGCCGTAGGAGATGATCGCGCCCAGGTGGAACATGCTGGCCAGGGAGACGGCGGCCGTGGCGAGCCACACCGACCAGGTGTGGGCGTTCAGGCCGAGCAGCGTGGCGACGAGTGCGCCCTGCCCGGCGAGCGAGCCGACCAGCGTGCGGCGGGCGCCGAAGCGGCCGATGACCTTCGGGGTGAGCGAGCCCGCCACGACCGACAGCGCGCCCTGGACGCCGAAGACCAGGCCGGTCTCGAAGGCCGACAGGTGCAGGACGTCCTGGAGGTACAGGGTCAGGACGAAGACGACCGTCGACATCATCGAGAAGGTGACCAGACCGCCCAGGTTGCCCCAGGCCACCGTGCGGCGGCGCAGCATGGGCAGCGAGACCAGGGGTGCGTGCGCGCGGGACTCGACGGCGACGAAGGCGGCCAGCAGCAGGAGGCCCGCGATCAGTGTGGTGACGACGTCGGTGCGGGCGAAGCCGTGGTCGGCGGCCGTCGAGAGGGCGTAGATCAGGGACAGCAGACCGCCGGTGACGGTGACCGCGCCGGGCACGTCCAGTCGGGGGCGGTCCGGGATGGGGGCACCTCCCATGCCCTTAAGGCTATGGGGGAGGGACTCGGGGAGCAGGCCCGGGGCCAGCGGCAGCACGATCACCGCGAACACGCTGAGCAGGCCCATCGTGGAGCGCCAGCCGAGCGCGTCGGTCAGGACACCGCCCGCCACCATGCCGATGGTGAAGCCCAGCGACAGCAGGGTGCCGGAGATGCCGAGGGCGCGGTCCCGGGCCGGGCCCTCGGGGAAGGTCGTGGTCAGCAGGGACATGCCGGTGGGCACGATCGCCGCCGCGCCCAGGCCCTGCAGGGCGCGTCCGGTGAGGAAGGACGCCGGGTCCCAGGCGAACGTGGCCAGCAGCGAGGCCGCGCCGAACAGGGCCAGGCCGGTCAGGAACAGCCGGCGGCGGCCGTAGAGGTCGCCGATGCGGCCGAAGAGCAGCAGGAAGCCGCCGGACGGCAGCGCGAACGCCGTGACCGCCCACTGGAGGGCGGAGGTGCTCATGCCGAGGTCGGTGCCGAGGGCGGGCAGGGCCACGTTCAGGACGGAGAAGTCCAGGGCGACCATGAACTGGGCCGCGCACAGGACGAAGAGGACGAGTTTGTCGCGCGTCGACAGGCGGGTACTGCCGGAAGTGTCGGCACTGCCGAGCGGATCCCGCACGGGAGCGGTGGGTGAGGTGGTGGTTTCGATCGCCATGGCAAGAGCTTCCGGCGGCCGGAATAACCATGGGGAGTCAGAACTTATGGTGGTGGTGGCACCACCAGACAGCACGAGGGGGATCTGTCCGTGCCTGAGGACGCGCTGAAGAGTCATCGGCTGCGTGAACTGCGCGAGTTCCTGGTCAGCAGACGGGCCCGGGTCACCCCGGCCGAGGCGGGCCTGCCGGACGGCGGGGCGCGGCGCCGTACGCCTGGTCTGCGCCGCGAGGAGGTCGCGGTGCTCGCGGGGGTGGGTGCCTCCTGGTACCAGTGGCTGGAGCAGGGCCGGGACATCTCCGTCTCGCCGCAGGTGCTCGACTCCGTCGCCCGCGTGCTGCGGCTCAGCAACGCCGAGCGCCGCCATCTGTACGTCCTCGCCGGGCTGAACCCGCCCGCGCCCGAAGTGGCGCCCGAGAAGCGGGACATGTGCGACGGGCTGCGCCGGGTGATCGACACGTGGATGCCGTATCCGGCGCACATCATGGACATGTACTACAACTGCGTGATGTACAACGACGCCGCCGCGATGGTGCTCGGCATGCGTCCCGGCACCACGCAGAACTGCATCGTCGACTTCTTCACCGATGAGCTGTACCGGTCCCGGAGCAACAGCTGGGAGCACAACGCGCGCACGGTCGTCGCCCAGTTCCGGGCGGCGTGCTCCGCCTGTCCCGACGACGAGGGGTTCCAGCAGGTGGTCGCCGAGCTGAAGGCCACGAGCGAGGAGTTCGCCGCGCTGTGGGAGGAGCGGGACATCGAGGACGCGGGGCAGATCCGCAAGGAGCTCGACCATCCGCTGGTCGGGCTGCTGGTCGTGGAGTCGACGGCTATGAAGGTGCCGGCCCGGCCCGATCTGACGATCGTGCTGCACACCCCACTGGACGAGGTGAACACCGCGGCGAAGCTGGAGTGGCTGGCCTCTCCGGAGGGCAGGCGCGGGGCGATGTACCCCGTGGCCGGGTGAGCGGCGCGGTTCTTCGTATGCTCAGGGCATGACCGACAGCAACGCGCTTGACCCCGAGGACAAGAAGATCGTCACCCTGGCCCGCTCCGCCCGGGCCCGCAACGGTGTGCCCGAGGGGGCGGCCGTACGAGACGAGACCGGCCGTACGTACGTGGCCGGCACCGTCGCCCTCGACTCCCTGAAGCTGAGCGCCCTGCAGACGGCGGTGGCCATGGCGGTGGCGTCCGGCGCGAAGTCGCTGGAGGCGGCGGCGGTGGTGACCGAGGAGGAGTCCGCGTCCGCGGAGGACCGGGCGGCGGTACGGGATCTGGGCGGGCCTCAGACGCCGGTGCTGGTGGCTGCGCCGGACGGGACGGTTCGGGTGACCGTCACGGCGGGCTGAAGAGTCGTCCGGAATTCATCCTTGCCGTTCCCTGTCTCTCGCGCATCAATGGAACCGGTAGTTCCGACGGACCGTCAGATTCGGTTGTCACGCAGTGTGTCCGCACCCGCCTGCTCCGGGCGCTCCGTCGGCGCATCTCCCGTCCATCCCCACATGGCATTCCCAGATTCGGGAAGGGAACCGGATTCAGATGACAGGCAAGCGCATACGTACCGGTGCGGTACTGGCGGTCGGGGCCCTCGCGGCCGCCGGGCTCGCCTTCGCGCCCACCGCCGTCGCCGTCACCCCACAGTCGGCGACGATCACCGCGGACTGCGGGGCGTTCGGCGGCGGTGAGGCGACGCTCACGGCCACCCAGGACGGCACCGCGGCCACCCTCACCCTCACATCCACCGCGATCACCGCGCCGATCGCGCTCGCGCAGGACTCGATCACGTCCACCCTGACCCTGGTGAAGGCGACCGGCGGCACCACGGCCTTCACCGGCACGAAGAACCCGGCGATGGCCGCCGGGGATCCCGTGACCGTCGGTCCGCTCAGCGGCACCGTCGCCTCCGGTGACAGTCTGGAGACGTACGGCGGTTCGCTGACGATGACGGTCTTCGGGATCACGATCACCTGTACGGCGACCGGGCCGCAGTCGCCGGGGCCGTTCGTGTTCGACTGAGCACAGGCGTGCACGATGGCAGGGAAACTGATGGAGCGTCAGTTTCCCTGCCGCATCTCCATTGACTTCTCACGCTACCTGCACATCAATGGCCCCCTGTCGGCGCAGACGAGCCGCTGCGCCCGCATCCCTCAAAGGGGGCAAGCATGGGTCCGACACCCCGAAGATCCCGAAGGCGCCGGTGGGCGTCGCTGCTCGGGGCGACCGCGCTCGCGGTCACCGCGGGGGGCGCGCTGGCCTGTCCGGCCGGAGCCGCGTCCACGAACGTGGACTTCGCCACGCACTGCATCCCGCCCGAGATCGCGGGCATCCCGCCGATCGACGGCACCACCACCGCGAGCATCGCGGTGGACAACGCCAGCCCCAAGGTTGGCGAAACCGTCACCGTGACCTACACGGTGGTCACCCCGGCCGCGAGCAACCCCACCGACCTCGCCCTGCCGGCCGACATCATGACGCCGACCGGCAAGGTCACCCTCGGCGGGGCGCAGACCGGCAGTGTCACGGTCGCGGGGCCGAAGAAGAACACCCCGGTGCCGGGGAAGGGCGCCTTCCCGTCGTTCTCCATGACCGGCACGTTCACGGTCACCGCGCCCGGCGCGATCACGCTCTCGCCCGGCGACTACAACATCCACACCAGCTACATCCTGGAGCTGGACACCCCGTGCACGGTCATCACGCCGCCCGCGCCGGTCTCCGAGACCGTCACCGCGACGGACGTGAGCCAGCCCAACACCCGAGCCATCACGCTGGGTTCGGCCTCCGGCAACCCCGGTGACAGCGTCACCGTCACCGGCGACAACTTCACGCCGGGCGCGACCGTCACCCTGGCCGGCCGGGCCGGGACCGCGCAGACCGCGGACACGGCGACCGTGACCGCGGACGACCAGGGCGCCTTCAGCGGCCCGCTCGTCGTCAACGACAAGACGACCACCGGGGTCGTGGCGTACGAGGGCGGCGCGTGGAGCTCGGACAAGGGCGCGGGACCCGCCGCCTATGTCGTCATCGACAACACGCCCGTACCCGAGGGCAGCCAGAAGCTGACCACCACGGTGAAGGCGGGGACGCTGTCCATGTCCCAGGCCGGGGACGCCGTGCAGCTGACCGGGGTCGACTTCGGCAAGGGCGGGGCCTCGACCGGGGCCCTGCAGACGGTGACCGTCCAGGACTTCCGCGGCGGACCCGCGGGCTGGTCCCTGACCGGCAAGGTCACCGACTTCACCGGTCCTGGCGCCAAGATCGACGCCGGCAAGCTGAGCTGGACCCCCGCCTGCGCCACCAGGGCGGGCAGCCCGAGCACCTGCCAGGCCGGTTCGGCGGGCACGGTGGGCGCTTCGGGAGCGACGCTGGCCGCCGCCCCCGACGGCACGCTCACCGGCGGCGAGTTCACCGTGGACGCCCAACTGTCCCTGAACGTACCGGAGTTCACTCCGCCAGGGGCGTACTCCGGCATCCTCACGCTCACGCTCACCTGACACCACCCAGCGTTCCGGTGGCCGGGCGCCCGCCCCACAGGTCCGCACCCGCCCGTCCACCTCGACTCCGTTACGTCCGTGGGGGGTCCGCACCCATGTCCGCACCGATGTCCGCACCCATGCGCAAGCCGTACCGGTACGTCCTCCTCCTGCTCCTGAGCCTCTTCCTCGCCGTCACGGCCGCTCCCGCGCACGCCGCCGACAACGGCAGCTGGTCCGTCTACCCCGCCTCGTCGGCCGTCGCCGCGCGGCCCTACTTCTACCTCTCCGCCGACCCCGGCCAGACGATCGAGGACAAGGTCGTCGTCGCCAACAAGACCGGCCGGCCCCTGACCTTCCGCCTCTACGCGGCCGACGCCTACAACACCGACCGCGACGGCGGGTTCGCCGTGCGGGCCGCGAAGGAGCGGATGCGGGGCGTGGGCGCGTGGGCGAAGCCCGCGCGGTCCCGGGTCACCGTCCCCGCCCACAAGTCGGTCAGCGTGCCCTTCACGCTCCGCGTGCCGAAGGACGCCGAACCGGGCGACCACCCGGGAGCCGTCGTGGCGCTCGACGAGCGCGTCGACACCGGCGGCGGATCACTGGCCGTCGGGGTGCAGCGGGCCGTCGGCGCCCGCGTCTACCTGCGGGTGAGCGGACCCACCCTCCCCGCGATCTCCGTCGAGGACGTCCACGTCACCCACCACCAGCCCCTCGTCCCCGGCCTCGGCGACAGCACGGCGACGATCTCCTACACCCTGCACAACACCGGCAACGTCACCCTGGACCCGAAGGTGGAGCTGAGGGCGCGAGGCCTGTTCGGCCGTACGCTCCTCGCCCGCGAGCTGACGAAGATCCCCTCCGAGCTGCTGCCGGGGCAGCGTGTCCGGCTCAGCGAGCCCTGGCACGGCGCGCCCCAGCTCGACCGGGGCGACGTCACGCTGACGGCCAGCGCGCAGGACACCCGCGAATCGGCGAGCGCGTCGTTCTTCGCGCTGCCGTGGCTGGTGGTGGCGGTGGCGTTCGCCGTGGGGGTCGTCGGCGGGGTGCTGCTGGTCAGAGCGCGTCGGGTCCGCGCTCGCCGGTCCGTACCCGGACGACCGTCTCGACGGGCACCGCCCACACCTTCCCGTCCCCGATCTTCCCCGTCTGCGCGGCCCTGACGATCGCGTCGATGACGGCGTCCGAGTCGGCGTCCTCCACCACGACCTCGATACGGACCTTGGGCACCAGGTCGACCTGGTACTCGGCGCCGCGGTACACCTCGGTGTGGCCGCGCTGACGGCCGTAGCCGCTGGCCTCGGTGACGGTCAGACCGTGCACGCCGAGCTCCTGCAGGGCCGTCTTGACCTCGTCGAGGCGGTACGGCTTGATGATCGCGGTGATGAGCTTCATGCCTGGGGCTTGACCTTCTGGGCGGTGGGAAGGACGGAGTGGCCGACCGGGGCGCCGTGGCCCAGGACCCCGTGATCGTAAGCCGTCTCTGCGTGCACCGTAAGGTCCAGGCCGGTGTGCTCCTGCTCCTCGCTCGCGCGGAATCCGATCAGCCGGTCGAGCAGCTTGCCGATGCCGTACGTCACCGTGAAGGCGTACGCCGCCACGACCACCACGGCCACCAGCTGCTTGCCGAGCTGGGCGAGCCCGCCGCCGTAGAGGAGGCCCTCGGCTCCGCCGGTCATCTCGGCGGTGGCGAAGACGCCGATGAGGAGGGTGCCGATGATGCCGCCGACCAGGTGGACGCCGACGACGTCGAGGGAGTCGTCGTAGTTCAGCTTGAACTTCCAGCTCACCGCGTACGAGCAGACGACACCGGCGGCGAGGCCGACGACCAGCGCGCCGAGCAGGGAGACCGAGCCGCAGGAGGGGGTGATGGCGACCAGGCCAGCGACCGCGCCGGAGGCCGCGCCCAGGGTGGTGGGGTGGCCGTCGCGCCGCTGCTCCACGAAGAGCCAGCCGAGCAGGCCGGTGCTGCCGGCGGCGAGGGTGTTGAGGAAGGCGGCGGCGGCGAGCCCGTTCGCGCCGAGGGCCGAGCCGGCGTTGAAGCCGAACCAGCCGAACCAGAGGAGACCGGCGCCCAGCACCACCATGGGGAGGTTGTGCGGGCGCATCGCGTCCTTCTTGAAGCCCAGGCGGGGGCCGAGGACCAGGCAGAGGGCGAGACCGGAGGCGCCGGAGGTGATCTCGACGGGGAGTCCGCCGGCGAAGTCGAGGGCGCCGAGGTGGTCCAGGATCCAGCCGCCGGGGCCCCAGACCCAGTGGGCGACGGGAACGTATACCAGCAGCGCCCAGACGGGGACGAAGACCAGCCACGCCCCGAACTTCACCCGGTCCGCGATCGCGCCGCTGATCAGCGCGGCCGTGACGATCGCGAAGGTGAGCTGGAAGGTGGCGAAGAGGAGGGTGGGGACGGTGCCCTGGACGCTGTCGGGGCCCAGGCCGGACATGCCGGCGTGGTCGAGGCCGCCGATCAGTCCGCCCGCGATGTCGTCGCCGAAGGCGAGGGAGTACCCGGCCGCCAGCCATACGACCGTGACCAGGGCGATCGACACGAAGCTCATCATCAGCATGTTGAGGACGCTCTTCGTGCGGACCATGCCGCCGTAGAACAGGGCCAGGCCCGGGGTCATCAGCAGGACGAGGGCGGTGGCGGCGAGCAGCCAGGCGGTGTCGCCGGTGTCGATGCGCGCTTCGGCGAGGGTCACGGTGTCTCCAGCGAGGTGGGGGCTCGTCAGAGGGTCACCGGTGCGCGTTTCCGGTTGTGCACGGGTGTGTTTCGGCGGCGTTTCGTGTTGCTGGGTGGTTTCCGGAACCTCACCGTTGGCGGGTGGTTCGCGCTGCGTGCAGCGGGGGCTTGTGGATCAGGGAGAATGGGCGGCATGAGCGTTCGTACCCAGTCAACCGAACAGCCGGCCGAGGCCCCCCACCGCGCCGGCTTCGCCTGCTTCGTGGGCCGCCCCAACGCGGGCAAGTCCACCCTCACGAATGCTCTGGTCGGCCAGAAGGTGGCGATCACGGCGAACCAGCCGCAGACGACGCGGCACACGGTGCGCGGCATCGTGCACCGGCCGGATGCCCAGCTGATCCTGGTGGACACCCCCGGGCTGCACAAGCCGCGCACGCTGCTCGGCGAGCGGCTCAACGACGTCGTACGCACGACGTGGGCCGAGGTCGACGTGATCGGCTTCTGCTTGCCGGCGAACGAGAAGCTCGGTCCCGGTGACCGTTTCATCGCGAAGGAACTGGCGTCGATCAAGAAGACGCCGAAGATCGCGATCGTCACCAAGACCGACTTGGTGGACAGCAAGACGCTGGCCGAGCAGCTCATCGCGATCGACCAGCTCGGCGCGGAGCTCGGCTTCGAGTGGGCCGAGATCGTTCCGGTGTCGGCGGTCGGGGACAAGCAGGTCGACCTGCTCGCCGACCTGATCGTGCCGCTGCTGCCGGAGGGGCCCGCGCTCTACCCCGAGGGCGACCTGACGGACGAGCCCGAGCAGGTGATGGTGGCGGAGCTGATCCGCGAGGCGGCACTGGAGGGCGTACGCGACGAGCTCCCGCACTCCATCGCCGTGGTGGTGGAGGAGATGCTGCCGCGCGAGGACCGTCCCGCCGACAAGCCCCTCCTCGACATCCACGCCTTCGTCTACATCGAGCGGCCCAGCCAGAAGGGGATCATCATCGGCCCCAAGGGCAAGCGGCTCAAGGACGTCGGCATCAAGTCCCGCAAGCAGATCGAGGCGCTGCTGGGCACCCCGGTCTTCCTGGACCTGCACGTGAAGGTGGCGAAGGACTGGCAGCGGGACCCGAGGCAGCTCCGCAAGCTCGGCTTCTGAACCTTCGGACATCGGACCGGGCGGGCCGGTGTCAGTCCACCCCCCGAATCCGCCCCACCAGCCCCGCCCCCGCCAGCCCGATCACCGCCGCCACCAGGTACAGCACCTGGTAGCCGCCGAGATACGTCACGATCGGTGCGGCGAGGGCCGGGGCCGCCACCTGGGGGAGGGCGTTGGCGATGTTGATCACGCCGAGGTCCTTGCCTCGGTCGGCGGCCTTCGGGAGGACGTCCGTCATCAGGGCGAAGTCGACCGACGTGAAGACGCCGAAGCCGACTCCCAGGACCGCCGCCGCGACGATGGCTCCCGGCCAGGTCTGCCAGGCCGACAGGGCCGCTGTGGCCACCGCCATCAGGACGCCCGACCAGACCACGAACGGTTTGCGGCGGCCGACCCGGTCCGACCAGACGCCGCCGACGACGACCGTCGCGAGGAGCGTCAGGGCGTTCACCGCCGTGAGGATCAGGACGCCCTCGGCGGGGTCGGCGATGGGGGTCCCCCCGCTCGAGCGAAGCCGAGAGTGGGGGAGCAGGCGGTCCCGCAAGTAGTACAGCAGGTACAGGAGCACCAGCGCGTTGCTCAGGTTGATCAGGAAGCGGGTCAGCCAGGCCCAGGCCAGGTCCGGGTGGTGGCGCGGGCTCAGCCAGAAGCCCGTCAGGAAGCCGCGGAAGGACCACGCGGGGCGGTCCGCGGGAGACAGTCGTAGATCCTCGTAGCACAGGACGTACGGCAGTACGCCCAGCATCGTGAACACCGCGCACGCCACGTATCCGGCCCCGATCCCGCCCGCCGCCGTCGCCAGGCCCGTGCCGCCGACCACGCCCAGGATCTGGGCCGCGCCCAGCCAGCCGCCGACCGCGCCTCGTTGCAGCCGGGGCACGCGGTCGGGGACCGCTGCCGTGATCGCCGCGAAGGCCGCGTTCAGGGTCAGCTGGACCAGGCACCAGGCCGCCGTCATCGTCCACACGCCGCCCGCGCCCGCGAGCAGCAGCAGCGACAGCGCACCGCCCGCCGCCCCGGCCACGATCCACGGCGTACGGCGACCCCGGCGGGCCGTCGTACGGTCCGAGAGGGCGCCGAACAGCGGGTTGGCGAGCAGGGACACGACCGCGCCCACGCCCGTGACCCACGCCAGCATCGTCTCCTTCGACATTCCGGAGCCGGGCGCGAAGTCCTCCGACTGGGAAGCCAGCAGGATCTGAAGCGGGCCGAACCAGCCCACCCAGATCGCCCCGTTGGCGAGCGCGAGTGCCGCCGTCCAGCCCCGGCCGACCCGTTCGACGGGTTCGGCGTGAGCGTGAGCGGGCGAGGGCTCGGCGGGCGTCATCTCTGGGCCCGCAGCACGTCCCGGAACCAGGCGTACGACGCCTTCGGGGTCCTCGTCAGGGTCGCGGGATCGTCGAAGTCCACGTGGACCAGGCCGAAGCGGCGCGCGTAGCCCTCCGCCCACTCGAAGTTGTCCAGCAGCGACCACACGAAGTAGCCCCGTACGTCCACGCCCGCCTCCACCGCCCGGTGCAGCGCCCTCAGGTGGCCGTCCAGGTAGGCGATGCGGTCCTGGTCGTCGAGGCCCTCGTAGGAGCAGCCGTTCTCGGTGATGACGACGGGCGGGAGCCGGTCGCCGTAGCGCTCGTGGAAGGTGGTGAGCAGCTCCGTCAGGCCCTCCGGGACCACCGGCCAGCCGAAGTCCGTCACCGGGCGGTCCTCGATCTCCCGCACGGAGAAGGGGAGATCGGCCGGGAGCGTCAGACCGCCGAACTCGATCTCCGCGCCCTGTGGGGCGCCCACCTTCGTCGGGGCGTAGTAGTTGATGCCGTACCAGTCGATCGGTTCCGCGATGACCTTCAGGTCCGCTTCCACGTCCCCGGGCATCAGCTCGCCCAGGCCCTCGGGATACTGGCCCAGTAGCAGCGGCTCCGCGAACAGGCGGTTCAGCAGGAGGTCGTAGAAGCCGGCCGCCTCCAGGTCCGCCGGGTCCTGCGACGCCGGCCAGGTCGGGCCGTGCGAGTTGGCGATGCCGATGTCCGTGGCGCCGGCCGCGCGCAGGGCCCGTACGGCCAGACCGTGGGCCAGCAGCTGGTGGTGGGCGACCGGGAGCGCGTCGAAAAGGAGCCGCTTGCCGGGGGCGTGGGCGCCGAGGGCGTGGCCCAGCAGGGTGTGTTCCGCGGGCTCGTTGAGGGTGATCCACTTGGTGACGCGGTCACCGAGCCGCGCCGCGACCATCGACACGTACTCGGCGAACCGTGCCGCCGTGTCCCGGTCCAGCCAGTCCAGCTGTACCGGAAGGTCCCAGTGGAAGAGGGTCGGGACGGGGCGGACGCCCGCCGCGCACAGCTCGTCCACCAGGCGGTCGTAGAAGTCGAGGCCGTCTGGGGAGTTCACCCGCGGCCAGGAGACGGAGAAGCGGTACGCGTCCACACCCAGGCCGGCCAGGAGGGCCACGTCTTCGCGGTAGCGGTGGTAGTGGTCGCAGGCCACCGCCGCCGTCGAGCCGTCCTTCACCCGTCCCGGCTCGGCCGTGAACGTGTCCCACACGGATGGTTCGCGCTCGTCCGTGGCCCCCTCGATCTGGTGGGCCGAGGTCGAGACGCCCCACAGGAAGCCGTCCGGGGACGCCGGGAACTGAGGTATCGGGTTCGTCGCCATGGGCCGGATCATCCGTACCGGCGGTAACGGAAGTCAACGCCCGGGCGTGAACTGCCGGTTGAGCCCCTACGCCCCTTCCTTCAGTACCCGCGAGATCAGCTTCCGCTGTTCCTCCGTCAGACGGGGATCCGCCGCGTACACGGTCTTCCCGTCCACCGTGATCTCGTAGCTGAAACCGTCCGGCACTCCGATGGGCGGCGTGCCCCGGCCGGCGGCGTGTGCCTGTTCGGCCAGGGCCTGCCACTCGTGGGCATCGGGCCGCCCCGAGGTGTCCACCTCGGCGTACCGCTCGATGCCCGCGAATCCGCCCGTGCGCCTCACTTGAATACGCATGGGTCCCTGTCTAGTACGGAACTAGAGGGCGCGCACCCCGACCTGCTCCCAGGCCTTCAGTACCGCCTGGAGCTCCTCGCCCTCGCCGTACCGCGCCCGCGCCGCGGACACCGTGAGCGTGGCGAAGTCGGCGAACTGCGCGTCCTTCTCCAGCTCGCCGCCGGTCAGCACGTCGTACCAGACCTGACCCGCCCGCTCCCAGGCGTGGCCGCCGAGGGCGGTGGCGGCGAGGTAGAAGGCGTGGTTGGGGATGCCGGAGTTGATGTGGACGCCGCCGTTGTCGCGCTTGGTGTCCACGAAGTCGTCCATGGTCGCGGGCTGCGGGTCCTTGCCGAGGACGTCGTCGTCGTACGCCGTGCCCGGCTCCTTCATCGAGCGCAGCGCGACGCCGGTGACGCGCGGGGCGAGGAGCCCCGCGCCGATCAGCCAGTCGGCCTCGGCGGCGGTCTGGCCGAGCGTGTACTGCTTGATGAGCGAGCCGAAGACGTCGGACAGCGACTCGTTGAGCGCGCCGGGCTGGCCGAAGTAAGTGAGGTTGGCCGTGTACTGCGTGACGCCGTGGGTGAGTTCGTGCCCGATGACGTCGACCGGGATGGTGAAGTCGAGGAAGATCTCACCGTCACCGTCGCCGAACACCATCTGCTCGCCGTTCCAGAACGCGTTGTTGTAGTCCGTGTCGTAGTGCACGGTCGCGTCCAGCGGCAGGCCGTTGCCGTCGATCGAGTTGCGCTGGTACGCGCTCAGGTACAGCTCGAAGGTGGCGCCCAGGCCCGCGTACGCGCGGTTGACCGTGGCGTCCTTGCTGGGCTTGTCGCTCTCGCCGCGCACCTTCTTGCCGGGCAGGTCCGTGCGGTGGCGGGCGTCGTAGATCGTGCGCTGCGGCTTGTCGGCCTCGACCGCCGGGGCGACGGCTGGGGCGCCCACGACGGTGGTCAGCCGGCGGCGGGTGCGCTCGAGGGCGTCGCGCTCCAGGGAGCGGCGGGCGGGGCCGGAGAGCGCGGGGTCCTCGTGCTGGGCGAGCTTGTCGAGAACGTGCGGCGGGATGATCGTGCAGAAGACGGGCTCGGAGCCCCCGTGTGTCGTCATGCCCGGCACCCTTGCACTGCGTTATCCCGCTGTCACCACCCGCAACCATGATTGGTGAATGCGGGGGCAAAGGGCCCCAGCTGTCGTCACGGAGTGGTATAGAGCACTTTTTGTCCCATTTTGTTCTCCATGTCCCGCCGGTCCCGCATACTGGAACAGGCCCGCGCATCCGGTGCGGCTCGGCTAAGCTGCGGAGCATCATGCGTTTCGGGCTGCTTCTCCTTAGCTGCCGCGGCGAGGGCCTGTAGTCGAGGCCGACTCCCTCCCCGCGGAGCTTGGCGTTGCGTCGTCGGCCGTCCCGTCGGACACCTTCTCGAGGAGCCCACGCATCATGGCGAACCGCCAGCAGCCCAGTTCCATGCCGATCCACAAGTACGGCCGCTACGAGCAGGTCGACATCCCGGACCGCACCTGGCCCCAGAAGCGGATCACCGTAGCCCCCCGCTGGCTCTCCACCGACCTGCGCGACGGCAACCAGGCCCTGATCGACCCCATGTCGCCCGAGCGCAAGCGCCGGATGTTCGACCAGCTGGTCAAGATGGGCTACAAGGAGATCGAGGTCGGCTTCCCGGCCTCCGGCCAGACCGACTTCGACTTCGTGCGCTCGATCATCGAGGACGAGGGCGCGATCCCGGACGACGTGACGATCTCCGTGCTGACCCAGGCGCGTGAGGACCTGATCGAGCGGACGGTGGAGTCCCTGAAGGGCGCCCGCCGCGCCACCGTGCACCTGTACAACGCCACCGCCCCGGTCTTCCGCCGGGTCGTCTTCCGCGGCTCCAAGGACGAGATCAAGCAGATCGCCGTCGACGGCACGCGGCTGGTCGTGGAGTACGCGGAGAAGCTGCTGGGCCCGGAGACGGAGTTCGGCTACCAGTACAGCCCCGAGATCTTCACCGACACCGAGCTGGACTTCGCCCTGGAGGTCTGCGAGGCGGTCATGGACGTCTGGCAGCCCGGCCCGGGCCGCGAGATCATCCTGAACCTGCCCGCGACGGTCGAGCGCTCGACGCCCTCCACGCACGCGGACCGCTTCGAGTGGATGCACCGCAACCTCTCCCGCCGAGAGCACGTCTGCCTGTCCATCCACCCCCACAACGACCGTGGCACCGCAGTCGCCGCTGCCGAGCTGGCCCTGATGGCCGGCGCCGACCGAGTCGAGGGCTGCCTCTTCGGCCAGGGCGAGCGCACCGGCAACGTCGACCTGGTCACCCTGGGCATGAACCTGTTCTCCCAGGGCGTCGACCCGCAGATCGACTTCTCCGACATCGACGAGATCCGTCGTACGTGGGAGTACTGCAACCAGATGGAGGTCCACCCGCGCCACCCGTACGTGGGCGACCTGGTCTACACGTCCTTCTCCGGCTCCCACCAGGACGCCATCAAGAAGGGCTTCGACGCCATGGAGGCCGACGCGGCGGCTCGCGGGGTCACGGTCGACGACATCGAGTGGGCGGTCCCGTACCTGCCGATCGACCCGAAGGACGTCGGCCGCTCCTACGAGGCCGTCATCCGAGTCAACTCCCAGTCCGGCAAGGGCGGTATCGCGTACGTCCTGAAGAACGACCACAAGCTGGACCTGCCGCGCCGGATGCAGATCGAGTTCTCGAAGATCATCCAGGCGAAGACGGACGCCGAGGGCGGCGAGGTCACGCCGAAGGACATCTGGGCGACCTTCCAGGACGAGTACCTGCCCAATGCCGGCAACCCGTGGGGCCGCATCCAGGTCAGGACCGGACAGACCACGACGGACAAGGACGGCGTGGACACGCTCACCGTCGAGGCCGAGGTGGACGGCGTCGAGACGACTCTGGTCGGCTCCGGCAACGGCCCGATCTCCGCGTTCTTCCACGCGCTGAGCGGCATCGGCGTCGACGCGCGCCTGCTGGACTACCAGGAGCACACGATGAGCGAGGGCGCCTCCGCGCAGGCCGCCTCGTACATCGAGTGCGCGATCGGCGACAAGGTTCTGTGGGGCATCGGCATCGACGCGAACACGACGCGTGCGTCGCTGAAGGCGGTCGTCTCCGCCGTGAACCGCGCGACCCGCTAGACCCCCTCTGACCGGGTACTTCGGGGCCCTGACCGCCTTTCACGGCGGTCAGGGCCCCGTCGTTTTCCGGCCATCCGACCGTGGAGGTCACGGAAAGGTCTCGTCCGGGGTACTGACGCCACCTCACCGATGTGGCTAACATCACGCAAGCGCGGCGATGTTGCCGTGGCGTTACGGAGGTGCGACGTGCTGCCAGTACGGGGACGAAACGGCCGGGCCACCAGGCTTGCGCGCATCCTGGGCACACGTACCGCGTGGACGCCGGTCGGCGACGGCGAGTTCTTCTGCCCCGGCTGCGGGGGCGACCGCAACTACCAGCGCCTCACCGGCCGACGGCGCTTCACCCTCCTGGGCGTGCCCGTACTGCCGCGCGGCGAGACCGGCCCGGTCGTCGAGTGCGCGGCCTGCCGCCACCACTTCGGCGCCGACGTCCTCGACCATCCGACGACCACCCGTTTCTCGGCGATGCTCCGCGACGCCGTCCACACCGTCGCCCTCGCCGTCCTGGCCGCCGGCGGCAGCTGCGCCCGTACGTCCCTGGAGGCCGCCGCGGTCACGGTCCGCGCGGCCGGCTTCGAGGACTGCACGGAGGACCAGCTCGGCGCCCTCGTCGAGGCCCTCGCGGCGGACACCGGCCGCGTCCTCGGCCCGCCCTGCGGCGCCGGCCTCGCCATAGAACTCCACGAGGCCCTGGACCCGCTCACCCCCCACCTCGCCCCGGTCGGCCGCGAGTCGATCCTCCTCCAGGGCGCCGGAATCGCCCTCGCCGACGGCCCCTACACCCCCGCCGAGCGGGACGTCCTCGCGACGGTCGGCGCGGCGCTGGCGATCTGCGCGGACGACGTGAGCCGGTTGCTGGCGGCGGCGCGGACGCCGTCGTAGCGGGCCTGGGGACGGGGACTGCTCTGCGCCGTTACTCCCCAGGGAGTAACGCGCCCGCGCGGTCACCTCACGCAGTACGCCCGAACTCGCCCTCGCGCGCGACGCTTCGCGCCTCCCGCGCCGGAAGTCTGGAACCCGTAACCAGACATCCGTGCCGGAGGGAGGGCCCGTTCCATGGGGGCCGGAGACACAAGTACGCGGGCGCGGCGACGAGCCGTGCCCTGGCTGGTGCTCGCGTTGTGGGTCGGGGTGCTGGCGGTCGTGGGGCCGTTCGCGGCGAAGCTCGCCGACGTGCAGCACAACGGGGTCACCGACTATCTGCCCGCGAGCGCCGACTCGACCCAGGTCGCCAAGCTCCAGGAACAGTTGCCGGGCGGCCAGACCACCGAGCTGGTGCTGGTCTACCACCGCGACCGCGGGCTGACCGCAGCCGACCGGGCCGCCGCACAGAGGCAGGTCGCCGAGGTCGCCGGACGGCACGCGCTGACCGGGACTCCGCGGGGGATTCCGTCGAAGGACGGGACTTCCTTGATGTACCCGGTCGCCACCAACGAGCCCGGCACCGACGAGGACAAGCGGGACGCCCTCGTCGAGGACGTACGCCAAGTCGCCCACAGCGAGGGCGGGTTGACGGTCGAGGTGGGCGGGGCGGGCGCGCTGGCCACCGACGCGGGCAAGGTCTACCAGTCGCTCGGCGGACCGCTGCTCTACACCACCGTCGGTGTCGTCGCCGTCCTGCTGATCCTCATCTACCGCAGCCCGGTGCTGTGGCTGGTGCCGCTCGTCGTGGCCGGCATCGCCGATTTCCTGTCCATGGGTGTCGCCTACGGCCTCAACCAGGCCTTCGGAACCTCGGTGTCGGGGCAGAGCTCGGGCATCATGACCATCCTCGTCTTCGGCGCCGGCACCGACTACGCCCTGCTGCTCGTCTCCCGCTACCGGGAGGAGCTGCGGCGCGTGGAGCGGCCGTACGACGCCATGCGGGCCGCGCTGCGCGGCTGCGGGCCCGCCGTGCTCGCCTCCTCCGGGACCGTCGCCGTCGGGCTGCTGTGCCTGCTCGCCGCCGACCTCAACTCCAACCGGGGGATGGGGCCGCTGGGCACCGTCGGGGTGCTGTGCGCGCTCGTCGCGATGCTGACGCTGCTGCCCGCGCTCCTCGTCCTGCTGGGCCGCCGGGTGTTCTGGCCGCTCGTGCCCGCCTACGGCAGCACGCCCAAGGCGCGCCGGTCGCTGTTCGCCGCGATGGGTACCTCGGCGGGACGGCGCCCGCTGACCGTGCTGGCCGGCGGAGCCGTGCTGCTCGGCGCGCTGGCGCTGGGCGCGCTGAACCTGCCCGGCGCGGTCAAGCAGCAGGACTCCTTCGTCGACCGGCCCGAGTCGGTCGCCGCCATGGAGACCCTCGCCGAGGCCTACCCCGAGCGGTCCGCCCAGCCCATGGACGTGCTCACCCCAGCCGACCGGGCCGACGCCACGCTCGCGGCGATCCGCGGCACGCAGGGCGTCGCGGGCGCGCAGAAGGGGCGTACCGGAGACGGCTGGACCGAGATCTCCGTGACCGCCGCGGCGCCGCCGCAGTCGGCGGGCGAGACCGCCACCATCGAGCGGCTGCGGCACGACCTCGACGACTCCTACGTCGGCGGACCCAGTGCCCAGCAGATCGACCTGGTGGACACCAACGCCCGCGACCGGCTCATCGTCGTGCCGATCGTCCTCGTCTCCGTCCTGCTGATCCTGATCGTCCTGCTGCGGTCGCTCGTCGCGCCGCTGATGCTCGTCGCCGCCGTGGTCGCGGTGTGGGGCGCGGCGCTCGGCATCGGCGGACTCGTGTTCGGGCCGGTGTTCGGCTTCGAGGGCACGGATCCGGGGCTGGGCCTGCTGTCCTTCGTGTTCCTGGTCGCCCTCGGCGTCGACTACGGGATCTTCCTCATGCACCGGATGCGGGAGGAGTCGACGCGGGGCGCGGAACCGGTCGCCGCCGCGCTGACCGCGCTGCGCACGACGGGCGGGGTCATCGCCTCGGCGGGCCTGGTCCTCGCCGCGACCTTCGCCGTGCTCACCAACATGGGGCTCGTGCAACTCGTCGAGCTCGGCTTCGTGATCGCGGTCGGCGTGCTGCTGGACACGTTCCTCGTGCGGACCTACCTGGTGACCAGCGCGAGCGTGGCGCTGGGACGGAAGGTGTGGTGGCCGGGCCGGCTGTCGCGGACGCCCGATCCGGTACCGCCGGAGAGGCAACCGGAGCCCGTGTGACCGCCGGGCGCCCCTCCCTGCCGGAGGGGCGCCCTCCTACCGGAAGATGAACCCGTGCAGGCAACCACCACGGCGCCGCCCCGCCGCAGCGAGCGGATCATGGCGGTGATCAACCGCGACCCCCGGACCGCCCCGCACGCCACCCGCAACGACGCGTGGCTGGCGGCGGCCGTCGCCGTGCTCGGCGTGGCGATCGCGCTGTTCACCGACGACGGGCGCCGCCCCGACGCGCTCGGCTGGATCCTCCTGCTCGCCGTCCCCGTGCCCCTGGTGTGGCGACGGCGCCGCCCACTGCTCGCCCTGGCCCTGGTCGTGGCCCTCGTCGTGCCCTACCACGCCCTCGACAACAACCACGCGGCCCCGACCCCGGCCTCGTACATAGCGCTCTACACCCTCGCCGTCACCGGCCGGCCACTGCGCACCGTGCTGACGGGCATGACCGTCCTCGGCATCTCGGTGAGCGTCATGCTCACGGTCAACACCCACCAAGCCGTCGAACTGCTGCGGATCTCCGGCTGGGTGATCGCGGTGCTCTTCCTCGGCGTCGACGTCCGCTACTACCGCCAGTACGTCGCCGCGATCGTCGAACGCGCCGAACGCGCCGAACGCACCCGCGAGGAGGAGGCCCGCCGGCGCGTCGCGGAGGAGCGCCTGCGCATCGCGCGCGACCTGCACGACCTGCTCGCGCACAGCATCACCCTCATCGGCGTCCAGACGTCGGTGGCCGCGCACGTCCTCGCCGCCGACCCGGACCGCCTCGACCGTACGGCCGTCGCCCAGGCCCTCGACGACATCGCCGAGACCTGCCGGACGGCACGCGGTGAGCTGCGTACGACCCTTGAGGTGCTCCGCGAACACGACTCACCGGACGCCCGCGGCCCCCTGCCCGGCCTGCACGGCCTGCCCGACCTCGCGGAGGCCGCCCGGCTCGCGGGGGCGAAGGTCGAACTGTCCGTGACGGCCCACGAGGCGCCGCCCGCCGTCGGGGCCGCCGCCTACCGGATCGTGCAGGAGGCGCTCACCAACGCGGTGCGCCACGGCGGCCGGGACGACCTCACCGTGCGGGTGCGCGTGTACGACGGTCAGGGCGCCCTCCGAGTGAACGTCACCGACGACGGGGCGGGCGCAGCCGCCGGCACCCCCGGCTTCGGGCTCGTCGGGATGCGGGAACGGGCGCGCAGCGTGGGCGGAACCGTGACGGCGGGACCCGGCGCCGCCGGGGGCTTCGAGGTGACGGCGCTGCTGCCGCTGGGAGGAACCGAATGACGATCCGCGTGCTGCTCGCCGACGACCAGACCCTCGTACGGGCCGCGTTCGCGATGCTCGTCGAGTCGGCACGGGACATGGAGGTCGTCGGGCAGGCGGGCACGGGCCGGGAGGCCGTCGAGCTGGCCCGTACCCGGCGCGCCGACCTGGTCGTGATGGACATCCGCATGCCCGACCTGGACGGCATCGAGGCGACCCGGCTGATCGCGGCGGACGAGGACCTGGCGGGCGTGAAGGTCCTGGTCCTCACCACGTACGACACGGACGAGAACATCGTCGAGGCGCTGCGCGCCGGCGCCTCCGGCTTCCTGGTGAAGGACACCCGTCCGGCCGAACTCCTCGACGCCATCCGCACGGTGGCGGCCGGGGAGGCGCTGCTCTCGCCGGGGCCGACGGCCCGGCTGATCGCACGGTTCCTGCGCAGCCCCTCGGCGCCGGTGACGGGCGGACCGGAGTGCCTCTCCGACCGTGAGCGGGAGGTACTCACCCTCGTCGCGCGCGGGCTCAACAACACCGAGGTCGCCGAGGCGTTGGGGCTGAGCCCGCTGACCGCGAAGACCCATGTCAGCCGGATCATGGGGAAGCTGGGGGCGCGGGACCGGGCGCAGCTGGTCGTCGTGGCGTACGAGTCGGGGATGGTGACACCGGGGAGCATGTGACGGACAGGTCGGCGTCCCGTGCGGGACGACACCCCCGTAAGGGAGAGCGATGACCCCCCTCAGCCGCACACTCCTGGCCACCGCCGCGCTCCTCACCCCGTTCACGATCACGACCCAGGCCGCCTCCGCCACCCCCGGCTGCACCTCCTCCGTGCCGTACGTCTCGGGCGAGGGCGGCTACGACACGTACCGCATCCCCGCCACGGTCACCACGCGCCGGGGCACGGTCCTCGCCTTCGCCGAGGGCAGACACAGTGGCGCGGGCGACACCGGCGACATCGATGTCGTCCTGCGCCGTTCCGCCGACGGCGGCTGCACCTGGGGCCCGATGACCGTCGTCGCCGCCGGGGACGGGGACACGCGGGGGAACCCGGCGCCGGTGGTCGATCCGCGTACCGGTGCGGTCGTGCTGCTCACCTCCTACAACAGCGGTGCCGTGACCGAGGCGCAGATCATGCGCGGGAAGGTCACGCCGAAGCAGGGCCGGCGGGTGTTCGTGCAGCGCAGTGGGGACGACGGGCGCCACTTCACGCCTCCCCGCGACATCACGGCCGAGGTGAAGCCGGCCGGCTGGCGCTGGTACGCGACCGGGCCCGGTCATGCGGTCGCCCTCACCCGGGGGCCGCACGCGGGCCGGCTGGTCGTTCCCGCCAACCACTCCGCGGCCCCGCCCGCCGGATCGGCCGACACGGGGCGGGAGGCCAGGTACTACGGGGCGCACGCGCTCTACAGCGACGACGGCGGCCGCAGCTGGCGGCTCGGTTTCGTGGACGACTCCTACGACGGCGTGAGCAACTCCAACGAGTCCAGCGCGGCACAACTCCCCGACGGACGCCTGTACGTCAGCTCCCGGGACCAGAACGGCACGAGCGTCGGCAACCGCCTCGACAGCTACTCCCGCGACGGTGCGGAGACCCTGTCCCGGCCCTACGCCGTGCAGCGCACGCTGAACGATGTGCCGGTGGTCGAGGGGAGCGTCCTCCAAGTCCAGGGTTCCGGGGCGCCGTTGCTGTTCTCCGGCCCGTCCGTGCCGACCGCCCGGCAGGCCATGGCGATCTGGCGGAGCGTGAACGGTGGGAGGAGCTTCAAGAAGGTGGTGACGTTGTCGGGGGAGCGGACGGCGTACTCGGATCTGGTGCAGGTGGGGCGGGGCACGGTCGGGGTGCTGTACGAGACGGGGGTGGCGGGGGCGTACGAGAGAATCGAGTTCCGGCGGGTGGGGGTCGGCTGAGGCTGAATCGAGGCCCTCCGGCGTCTGAAAAATCCCCGCTACAGCAATCCCGCCGTCGCCAGGAACTTCCCCACCCGCTCCACCTCCGCCGCCGACAACGCCACCTGCGGCTCCGCCGTGACCGGACAGTCGATCACCCCCCGCAGATGCAGCGCCGCCTTGAACGCCCCCAGCGCCGACGAACTGCCCCCCATCCGCCCGGGATCCCCCACCCTCACCATCCCGAACAGTCCGCACAACCGCTCCTGTTCGGCCCGCGCCGGCGACCATTCACCGCCTCGGCAGAGCCGGTCGAGGCGGACGTAACCGTGCGGGTCGACGTTCGCGAGCCCGGGCACCGCCCCGTCCGCGCCCAGCGCGAGCGCGGAGTCGACGATGAGCTCGGAGCCGGTCAGGACGCCGAAGCCGGTGATGCCGGGGTGGGCGCGGGCGCCGGTCACGACCTCGCGGAAGGCGGCCAGGTCGCCGCTGGAGTCCTTGAGGCCGGCCAGCACGCCGTCCGCGGCCAGCTGAAGGACGAGGTCGGCGGGGAGCTTGGTGTGGACGGCGCTCGGGAGGTCGTAGGCCACGACGGGGACCGGACTGGCGGCCGCGACGAGACGGTAGTGGCGGTCGATCTCCGCCGGGTGGGTGCGGGTGTAGAAGGGGGCGGTCACCACGACCCCGTCCGCGCCCGCCTCCGTCACCGACCTCACGTGGTCCAGTACGCGCGGCGTCGTCATGTCGATCGCGCCCGCCAGCACCGGGAGCCGGCCGGCGGCGTGTGCCACCACCGCCTCCACGACCAGCCGTCGCTGCCGGTCCGTCAGGTACGCCGCCTCCGACGTCGAACCGAGCACGAACAGCCCGTGCACCCCGCCCTCCACCAGGTGGTCGACCAGCCTGAGGAGCGAGGGGACGTCCACCTCGCGGTCCGGTGTCAGGGGTGTGCAGACGGGTGGAACGACACCGGTCAGCGGGGCGGGGATCGTCATGAAGGCTCCATGGGGTGCTGGCTCTGACGCACGAGGTCGAGCGTCGACCTGTCCTCCTTCACAGGATGGTGACAGCGGTGCCGGTGTCCCGGGACCGACGCGGCCGAGAAGTCCGGCAGGACGGACGCGCACACCTCGTCCGCCTTCCAGCAGCGGGTGCGGAACGGGCAGCCGCTCGGCGGGCGGGTCGCCGACGGGACCGGGCCGGTCAGCGGGATCGGGTGGGAGGAGGCGGGCCACCCCGACGCCCCCGGCCCCTCGCCCGGGCTCACCGTCCGCCGCCACCGCGACATCGTGACCGCGCTGCGCGCCCGCGATGTCGAGGGCGCGCAGCGCGCGATGGCCGTCCACTCCGCGGGATCGAGGCGCGGGCGGGCCGGCCGTACGGCAACGGCTAGGGCAAGGTCTTCTGGTAGTACTTGTCCTGGTTGGAGTCGTACACGAGCTTGCCGGCGGCGTCGTAGCCCTTGATGTGCGGAGCCTTCGTGACCTGCTGGTTCAGGGTGCCGTAGGCGACGAACCAGCCGTGGTCCAGGGCGGTCTCGCCGGTGCTGCCGCCGTAGGAGACGGTCACCTTGGCCACCGAGGGGTCGACCGTGCCGATGATGCCCCAGCGGAACGGGAGCTTCCAGTTGCCGCGGTCGAGGAACGACTGCTGGTACAGCTTGCCGCTGTTGATGTCGGCGAACACGGCACCGGCGTCCTCCGGGGCGTCGTTGCCCACGCTGGTGTTGAGGCCCTGCGCCTCGCCGTCCTTGATGGTGCAGATCAGCCGGACCGGCTTCGGAGTCGCGTCCTTCTTGACCGCGACGACAAAGATGCCGTCACCGGGCGCGTTGGAGTCGCCGGTGCTGTGCATCGCCAGGATGATCCGGTAGTCCGAGGCCTTCCCCAGGCCCGTCGCACCGGGGCTGTGCACGCCCGCCCGGTTGTAGGCGACGCACTTCTCCAGCCCGTCCGAGGCCTGCGCCCAGGTGATCCCGTCCATCAACTGGCCCGCCGTGACCGGCCGCGCGGCCTCCGGCACGGTCGCGGACGGCGTCGGCGTGGGACTCGGCGGGGCACTGACGGACGGCCGGGGCGCCGCCGTGTCCGACGTCCCGCTGCCGCCCAGCGCGTACGCCCCCACGGGCAGCGCGGCCAGCGTCACCAGCGCCGCCCCGGCCACCGCCACCCGCCGGCGCCGTTCGAGCACGCCTTGGCGCCGGATCGCGGGATACGGCACCGGCGACGGCCGGACGGTGTACGCGTCCTCGGCGAGCAGCCCGCGCACCTGCTCCTCGAAGTCGAAGTCCAAGCCGAAGCCGCAGTCCCCTTCGGCCGGCTGCCTCTGTTCCTCGCTCACCTGCTGCCTCCCTGCCCGGACGACGTACGGCTGCGCTCCGGTCCGTCCATGACCTGCCCCAGCCCCGGATACCTGCGCAATTTCGCCAGCGCCTTGGACGCCTGGCTCTTGACCGTGCCGGGCGAGCAGCCGAGCACGTCGGCGACCTCCGCCTCCGACAGGTCCTCCCAGTAGCGCATGACCACCACCGCCCGCTGCCGGGGCGGCAGCTCCGCCAGCGCGGCGAGCAGGGCGCCGCGCTCGTCGACCCGCCCCACCGCCTCGTCCCGCCCCGCCCGCTCCGGCGGCACCGAGGTCAGCGCCTCGGCGACGCGCCGCTTGCGGAAGCGGTCGCTGTTGCAGCTGACGAGCATCCGGCGGACGTATGCCTCCGGGTTGTCGCTGCGCGAGACGCGCCGCCACGACCGGTACGCCTTCGCCAGCGCCGTCTGCGTCAGGTCCTCGGCGTGGTGCGCGTCGCCCGTGAGCAGATACGCGGTCCGCACCAGACGTGACCACCGCGCTCTGACGAATTCCTCGTACTGGGCCTCTTTATCGGCCTGCATCAAGCACCCTCCTCGCCCACCAGACCACCGGTTCGGCGGATTCGGTTGCCCGGTCCGCGCGATCGGGTTCGAATGGGCCGGTGGCGAAGGACGAAGGGTGGCACGAGGAGCACCCCGGCGTGCTGCGCCTGCCGTCCGGGCGCCTGATCCGGGGTCGTGGCCTGCGCCGGATCCCCGGGCAGGGGTTCGTACCCCCCTCGTACGGCGTCTACCTCCTCGGCCGGCGGCCCCCCGAGGTGCCCTGGGAGTCCCGCTGGATCCGCTGGCCGGACTTCCGGCTCCCCTCGGACCGCGCGGCGGCCCGCTCGGCGCTCGCGGAGGCGTGGCGGCGGGCGGCGGCCGAGCGGGTGGAGATCGCCTGCGGCGGCGGACGCGGACGCACCGGGACGGCGCTGGCCTGTGTGGCGGTACTGGACGGGGTGCCGGCGGAGGAGGCGGTGGCGTTCGTCCGTCGGCACTACGACCGGCACGCGGTCGAGACGCCCTGGCAAAGGCGCTACGTACGGCGGTTCGGGGACCCGGGCCCGGACTCGGGCCCGGCTGGCTCAGGGACGGTGGCCGCGGAAGCGTAGCTTCCAAGGCCTCAAGGACCGCCCGGACGACCCGAGTTCGGGTCGGCACGGGGAGCCGGAGGTGGCGTTCCAGGTCCTGGCGCGGGCCTGCGCTCAGAGGGAGAGCGTCATGAGCAGGCGGTGCTGATGGGGGCCGAAGTAGTCCTTGCGGGGCGCGCCTTCCGGTACGAAGCCCAGCGAGCGGTAGAGCAGAACGGCCGTGTCGTTGCCGGGCTCGACGGTGAGCCAGACCTCCTTCACGCCCTCGGAGCGCAGGTGGTCCAGGATCTCGGACATCATCCTGCGGCCCAGCCCCTGGCCCTGGAGGCCCGGGGTGATGGCGAGGCTGAGTATCCAGCTGAGGTCGTCGTTCGGCGCGGTGGCGAGCACGTAGCCGAGGAGGCTCGCGCCGTCGTCCAGGACGAGCATGTGGTCGCCGTACGCGTCGAGGAACTGCCGCAGGACGAAGTAGGGGTACGGCCCGGAGGGGAAGGCCTCCGTGTCCAGGCGGACCAGTTCCGGCAGATCCGCTTCGGTGACCGCTCTGATCTGCAGAAGAGGAGGCATGTCGTCCCCTTGTGGAGGATTCAAAGATGCATACCAATGATGCGATATGCATACCGACTGGGATGGGCGCGTATGTTTCCCTATCATTGCCTGACGCCTTCTGGTCATTCAAGGTGGGAACAGGACTTGACTTGATTGGCTGGCACGCTTCGTGGGCGTGGTGCGCTACATTGAGCCAATGACCTCGGGATCGCCAACTGGCGCGGATAAGCTGAACGCTGATGTCGACTGGGACAAATTTGACCCTCAGGAATACATCAGCCGCAACTACCTCGCGCTTCATCCCGATGACAAGCTGATCCTGTCGATCGTCCGCGATCACTTCGGTGATCATTTCCGGAGGAATCCGGGTCGCGTCCGTTCCGGTATCGATGTGGGTGCGGGGCCGAACCTCTACCCCGCCTTCACCATGCTTCCCTGGTGCGACGCCATCACTCAGTACGAGTGGTCGGCCGCCAACGTGGCCTATCTGGGTGAGCAGCGCCTCGACTACGCCCCCACCTGGAACCCGTTCTGGGACGTCCTGTGCGAGGGCGAGGGCGGCGAGGGGTACGCCGGGCTCGGCCCGAACCCCAGGGAGCGGTTCAGGGACGCCGTCACCGTCAGGCCCGGGAACCTGTACGACCTCGGCCGCCCGGGTGCCGACGGCGAAGTGGAACGCTGGGCGATGGGCACGATGTTCTTCGTCGCGGAGTCGATCACCGAGTCGCGCGAGGAGTTCGCACGCGGTGTCGCCTGCTTCATGGACGCCCTGGAACCGGGTGCTCCGTTCGCCGTCGCATTCATGGAGAATTCCCGCGGATATCCCGTGGGCGGGGAGGAATTTCCGGCGAGCTATGTCGGTGCCGTGGAGATCCGGAACCTGCTGAAGGGCTTCGCGAGCGATGTCGATCCCATGCACATCGGTAAACCGGACGATCTCCGCGACGGCTACACGGGAATGATCCTGGCCTGCGGTCACCGGAACGACTGACTTCGGTCGCTTTTCGCACCTGTGTGAGGGGGCATGGGGAATGCAGATCAGACCGCGCCTGCAGCTTCTCGACGTATGGCAGGCCGTCGCCGGCCACTCCTTCCGGGGTGGCGAATGGAGCTGGGGTGAATGGGGGGCCCGCAGCAGCGTCGCCGATGCCGAACGCTTGCTCTGCCTCATGTATCCCGCCACCGAGATTCCCGAATTCGGCCTGGACAATCCCGACACCACCCAGGAGGACGTGGAGAAGGCCCTCAAAGAGGTGGGGGACGCCACGGAGATTCCCGGGAACCTGGTCCGGGTGCTCAATGACTTCATGGGAAAGCATCACGGCGGCGACCTCGGTCCCACGTTCGCCGGCGGCTACTACTTCCAGCCGGAGGACCCCGAGCAGGAACTCACCAAGGAGCAGCGGGAATTCGGGGTCGTCGACTCCTTCTCGATGTCCGTCACCCTGTGCCTCGCCACCCTCGGTTTCCTCCGGGTCTACCGGACGAGAACAACCCGCCCCGAGACGCAGAAACTGATCCAGGGGCTCTGGGACACGACCAGCCAGCGGCTCACCTCCGCCATGGTGAGCCTGCTGCGCTCCTTCACCGTCAACGTCTTCGACGTCGAGTCCTCCCAGGGACAGGCCATGTGCCGCCTCCTCGGCCGGGGGCGGCTGTCCGACCGGGTGGTCCTCCAGCGGTTCCAGGACCGCTTCAAGGCCCTGCGCGCCGTCATTGGCGAGAGCCTGATCCTCGGCGTCGACGTCGAGGAACAACTCCGCAACGAAAACCGCCTGTTCGAGTGCGGCTGGGCCTGGAGCCTGGTCAGGGACGCCCCCGAGGTGGAGACCACCGACGACATCGGCGGCCAGCCCGAAGGTGTCGCGGACGCCGTCCCCTACCTCTACTTCACCGTCGTCGCGCTCGACGGTATCCAGGACCTGTTCTCCGACCGCACCCTCACCCTCGCCCTGCTCAACCCCGAACAGCAGCGACTGGCCGAGGCGTTGCGGCTGCGGTGGGAGATCAGCCAGCAGTACTGGTCCGGCATCGCCCGCTTCGGGGACGACCGCTGGCCCCTGGAGGACATCCCCTGGCGGACCACGGGCCAGCAGCTGGAGTCGGAGTACTTCTCGCTCTGCGTGGCCTCCATCCTCGTCCACGACCTGGTCCGCCGCCGGGCCACCGACGACGACCTCGCCCGCACCGTCGACGTCATGGAGCGCCTCGCCGAACGCGGCCGCATCACCAGCCGGGCCACCGACGACGACCCGGCGGTCCGCCTGCACAACCCGGGCGTCTCCCTGCCCCTGCTCGGCAGCGACCGCCAGGGCCCGGCCATGCAGTGGGCCATGACGGACTTCTCGGCGCAACTGCTCAAGCGGACCATCCAGCTGTGCTCCCTGTCCCGCAACCTCGCCTCCCGCGACCGGCTGCTCCAGCTCGCCGAGGACATCCTCGGCCACCTGTGGCGACGGCGCGTCAGCGAGGGCGAGGGAAGCGGCCTGTGGGACAACGTCCACGCGGCCTACCCCAGTTCGGAGGAGCGCACCGGACCGCTGTCCTGGAGCATCACCGAGCGCGTCACCGAGTGCATGGTCGCCGCGTCCCAGCTCTACCTCCAGCCCCCGATCCGCAGCGCCGACCTGACTGCCCTCGCCCGGGCCCTGCTCAGCGAAGCCACCCACCTCCTCGGCAAGGAACAGATGAAGCCCGCCCCGCCGACCAAGAGCCAGGAGGGCGAGGAGCTGAAGAGCGTCGAGGCGGACCTGCGCCGCGCCCGCCTGGTCCTCGACAACCAACCGGGCACCTCCTGCGCCCTCGCCTACGGAGTGCTGCGCAGGCTCGACATCCTGGCCCGGGCCAGGGGCACCGGCTCGGGGGTGTGAACCGTGCTCGTCTTCGCCGCCTCCGACAAGGGGGGCACCGGCCGCTCGGTCACGAGCGCCAACCTCGCCTACCGCAGAGCCCTCGACGGGGACGACGTCTGTTACCTCGACTTCGACTTCGGCTCGCCCACCGCCCCGGCCGTCTTCGACATCCCCGACGTCCTCCAGGAAGCCGAAGGGCGCGGCCTGCACTCGTATCTGAAAGGCGAAACCGGCGAACCCCTGCGCGTCGACATCTGGGCCCGTACGGAGCATTACGTCCTGCGCGACAAACCCGACCGCTCCGGACGGCTCGTTCTGCTGCCCGGAGACCGCAGCGGCGGCGAATTCGTCACCGACACGGAGAACCTCCACCGCTGCGTGGACCTGATCCTCCGGCTGAAGCGCGAATTCAATGTGATCGTCGTGGACCTGAGCGCCGGCCGCAGCTACGCGATGGACCTGGCACTCGCCGCCACCGCGCAGGAGGAGTTACGGCGCATCAAAGCCCGCTGGCTCATCTACCACCGCTGGACCCGCCAGCACGTGATGGCCGCCGCCGAACTCGTCGGTGGAAAACAGGGCATCGTGAGCGCCGGCGAGGAAATGGGGCACGACCGGCAGGCGCTGCTCGGCTCCATCCGTTTCGTACGGGCCGCCGTGCCCGATCTCGAATCGTCGCTGTGGTCGCAGATGCCGCCCGCCCAGTCGGCGTGGATGCGCCAGTACAACAAACAGCTGGAGACCATTGCCGCAGACCTGGGTATCGGCAGGAGCAGAGTTCTGGGATCGGTGCCGCTGGAACCCGTCCTGCAATTGCGGGAACAGCTCATCACCGACCAGGACGTCCTCGACAGCCGGATCGCCAACATCGAGACCTGGCAGGCGATGGGCGTACTCGCCGAGCGGCTGGCCGACGACAAGTACTGGGGGCAGCTGTGAGCGGAACCGGAGCCGCCTTCCAGGAGACCAGCGCCCAGCCGCGTACCGAGGCCGTGCCCTTCTCCCATCTCTCCCTGGAAATCGGCCACTTGTACATGGAGGACTTCGCGGAGGGCCCCGAGCGGCTGTACCACCACTTCACCTCCGTACGGCCCTGGGTGGAGGCCGCCCGCGCCTCGGTGCCCGCGCTCCCGGACGGCAAGCGGTCGAGGGTCAGCACCTGTTTCCTGATCGACGACTACTTCAGCCGCCTCGCCACCCCCGCCGAGCTCTTACCGCCCCTGCTGAAGGCGGCCGAGCGGGCCGGCCTGACCATCGACTACCTGGCCCGCGAGTCCGGCTGCGCCTGCACCGACCCGAAGCGGCCCGAGCGCGGCGGACTCGCCGAGGCCGTCCTGAACCGGCTCGTCGAGACACCTCCGCCCGGCAGCAGGGGCTTCCGCCCGCCCCTCGGTCAGATCGGCTGGCTCAGCAACGGCCGCCGCGCCCCCGACCGGCGCACCACGGCCGCCCTCAACACCGCCGCCGCCTGGCAGCCGCCCAGCGAGACCGGCGCCCGCGGCCACTCCGTCTTCGTCGACGTCGAGCTGTGGGACGAGCACACCGGCAGCCGCGTCTGGTCCTGCGCCTTCCTGGCCGCCGTATGGCAGCTGGCCCGCCTGGGGCTGCTCCGCGACAAGGGCAGTGCCGTCCTCACCCCCACCGCCTGGGACGCGGCCGCCTTCCCCGAGGACTGGGACGCCCTGCCGCCCCTGCTTCGGCTCAACCCGTCGGCGGCGCACTTCGCGGCGTACTACACGTGCAGTGTGCTCCCGTCCCGCTTTCTGCCCGTCGAGCACGCGGTCCGGGTCATACTCGAACAGACCCACGTGGACGCCGGAGCGCAGGCCCAGGTGGTCGCGCGTGCCGCCGCCGAGAAGTTCACCGTGCCGGAGGGTGTCGTGGAGCGCACGTCCTACGTGTTCCCGCCGGGGCTGTGACATGGGCGCGACGGGAGAGACGGCACGCCCGGTCCTCGCCTGCGGCGAGGTGCGCACCTGTCTGCTGCCGTGCCGCGAGGCGGTGAGCGCGGCCGTCGCCGAACGGCTGCTGCGGCTGCGCGCCGACGAACAGGTCCGCAAGTCGGAGCGCCCCAACCTGTACGTGGTGTCTCCCGAGGTGCTCACCGGCGTCGACTGCCGGCTGCCCACCGCCAACAAGGCCAAGGTCCGCGTGGTCGGCACGGTCGCGGCCCGCGCGAGCCTCACCGACGGCCGCGTCCTCCAGGCGTCGGCGTACTTCTCGGCTCCGGCGGCGGGCCCGGACCGACGCCGGCCGTGGGGCTACTACCTGGTCCGACCCGGCGTGCTGGTCCCCGTCGGCAGACTCCCCGAAACAGCGGTCGGCAACGGCTTCCTGGCGCATGATCAGATAGTCGGCGGCGACGAACTGGACGTCGGCTCCGTGGCCGAGGGCCTCCTCGGCACGATCTCCCGCAACCGCCTGCTCGTCGACTACGACGTCCCCCTCACCTCCCGCACCACCAGCCTGCGGTGGGCCGCACTGCCCGCGGCGGCGGGTGCGGGCGTGTCGCTGGAGCGCTTCACGGTCGCCGAAGGAGGTCTGCGCCTGGTCGAGTTGAGGGTGCCGGACGGCGTCGAACCCACCGCCGTGGCCCGGCTCGCCGAGGATTTCGCCGTCCATGACTGGTTGTTGACGACAGTCGTTGACAAACTCGACGGTATCCGGCTCGGATCCGTGGACGGGGCAGCCGCGCTGAAGGTGCTGGGCCCGCTCGTCGACCATCTGCTGCACCTGTGGATGCCGAGAGCGCGGGTGGACCGAAGGCTCGCCGCCCTGTGGGACGTACTCGAAGAGGACCCCGGGTTCAGCCGGCAGTGGCACACCCAGGTTCAGCGCGTCCGTGACCAACTGGCCCTACGGGCCGCCACGGCGCAGCGAGAGTCCCTGGCGACGCCCTGACCGTGCACAGCAGCTCGATCCCGACGGGGGAGAAACGAGATGAACGCTCCGATATCTACGCGCAACAACGACGGAACGGCCGGCCGAGGGGACCGGCGGGGGAACGACGACGGCGCACGGTCGCTGCTGCAGAAGCTCCTGGTCACCGTGGTGACAGGTGGTGTGGCCTATGTGCTCACCAACGTCATCTCCCCGGGGCCGGACGATCTGTGGCGGGTGGTCCTGTCCGTCCTCTTCGGCGGGGCGATCCTGATCGTCCAGTTCATGATCACCTTCGCGCAGCAGCTGGGCGAGCTGAGAGGCGTGGTCGAGCAGCGCTTCGTCGACATCGGCGAGGCGACCAAGCTCTTCAACGAGGTGGAACAGCTGCGGGGCGACGGGGTGCCCCGGCTGGCCGAGTACGCCACGAAAGTGGTCGCCAAGGGGCCCAGGATCCTGCACGACTTCGCGGGCCAGGAGATCGAACGCCTCGCCGGGTACATGTACAACTTCGCCAACCTCAACGCCAAGTCCCCGGGCGAGAACCACGACTGGATGCTGACCCTCACCAAGTGCGCCACGACCTCCATCGACGCCATCAGCACCTCCCCCGTCGACGCCGACTTCTGGAGCAGCGAGCCCGCCGGCCGTTATCTGGAGGCACAGCGCGTGGCGATCGAGGACCCGCAGCGCAGGGTCAAGGTGCGGCGCCTGTTCGTCGTGAAGCAGCCCGAGGACATCGCGTTGCTCGACGAACTCTGCGAGGAGCAGCAGAGCATCGGCATCGAGGTGAGGGTCGTGGCCCTGGCGCAGCTCCCGATCAACGCCCAGCGGGGCAAGATGATCGACTTCATCATCTTCGACGGGGCACTGTCCTACGAGATCACCGCGGACCAGATGGGCGTGCCCTCGTGGACCACGGTGGACGCCACCGAGAAGGAAGTACAGGAGCGGGTCAAGCGCTTCGCCGAGCTGTGGAACATCAGCTCGAACGGATTACCGGACTCAGTCCGGGCGACGACGACACCGCCCGAGCCGGGCGGGTCCTGACTCCCACGTCCCGCGGGGCGGGTGCGTCAGGTGTTCCGTGGGCCACCGTCGTCGGATTCCCGCGAGATCAGCGTGCGGTGAGGTGCCCTGGAGCGGAGCCGGGCGGAAAGGGCCGTCCGGCCCGCCGCGCATCCGCCGTAGGCGACAATGGACCCCATGAGTCTGTTCCGCGACGACGGCATCGTGCTGCGCACCCAGAAGCTGGGTGAGGCGGACCGGATCATCACACTGCTCACCCGCGGTCACGGCCGGGTGCGGGCGGTGGCCCGTGGGGTGCGGCGGACGAAGTCGAAGTTCGGGGCCCGCCTCGAACCCTTCTCCCATGTGGACGTGCAGTTCTTCGCGCGGGGGAGCGAGCTGGTCGGGCGCGGACTGCCGCTGTGCACACAGAGCGAGACCATCGCTCCGTACGGTGGCGGGATCGTCACCGACTACGCCCGGTACACCGCCGGGACCGCCATGCTGGAGACCGCCGAGCGGTTCACCGACCACGAGGGCGAGCCCGCCGTCCAGCAGTACATGCTGCTCGTCGGCGCCCTGCGCACCCTCGCCCGTGGTGAGCACGCACCGCACCTCGTCCTCGACGCCTTCCTGCTGCGTTCCCTCGCCGTCAACGGCTACGCGCCGAGCTTCGGCGACTGCGCGAAGTGCGGAATGCCCGGGCCGAACCGATTCTTCTCAGTGGCGTCCGGAGGGTCTTTGTGCGTGGACTGCCGGGTGCCGGGGAGTGTCGTACCCTCGCCGGCGACCCTCGAACTGCTCGGCGCGCTGCTTACGGGAGACTGGGAGACCGCGGACGCCTGCGAGCCGCGGCACGTCCGGGAGGGCAGCGGGCTGGTGTCCGCCTACCTGCACTGGCATCTGGAGCGCGGGCTGCGTTCGCTTCGGTACGTAGAGAAATGAAGCAGTAAGCCGTAAGAGGAGACGAGAAGCACATGGTCGTACGCGGGATCCTGGGGCGCCAGCGCCCCGAGTACAGGACGCCGGAACCGCACCCGTCCGGCGCCCGCCCGCCGAAGCTCCCCGGTGAGCTGATCCCGAAGCATGTGGCGATCGTCATGGACGGGAACGGCCGCTGGGCCAAGGAGCGCGGGCTGCCCCGCACCGAGGGGCACAAGGTCGGTGCCGAGCGCGTGCTGGACGTGTTGCAGGGCGCGGTCGAGATCGGCGTCGGCAGCATCTCCCTGTACGCCTTCTCCACCGAGAACTGGAAGCGCTCGCCCGACGAGGTGCGCTTCCTGATGAACTTCAACCGCGACTTCATCCGCAAGACCCGCGACACCCTCGACGAGCTCGGCATCCGGGTGCGCTGGGTGGGTCGGATGCCCAAGCTGTGGAAGTCGGTGGCCAAGGAACTCCAGGTCGCCCAGGAGCAGACCAAGGACAACGACAGGCTCACGCTGTACTTCTGCATGAACTACGGCGGGCGTGCGGAGATCGCGGATGCCGCGCAGGCCCTCGCCGAGGACGTGAAGGCGGGCCGGCTCGATCCGTCGAAGGTCAACGAGAAGACCCTCTCGAAGTACATGTACTACCCGGACATGCCGGACGTGGACCTGTTCCTGCGCCCCAGCGGCGAGCAGCGCACCTCCAACTACCTGCTCTGGCAGAGCGCGTACGCCGAGATGGTCTTCCAGGACGTGCTGTGGCCCGACTTCGACCGCCGTGACCTGTGGCGCGCCTGTGTCGAATTCGCCTCGCGCGACCGGCGGTTCGGCGGTGCGATCCCGAACGAGGAGCTGCTGGCGATGCAGGGCGATCAAGAAGGGTGACCCGCTGGCCCGGTAGGCCTCCCGCGCCCTGGCATTCTGGTCACCGTGATCGCTTCCGGGGAGGATGTGGTGGCAGTGCTGCAGGGGGCGGGCGAGCGGGTCGAGGTCGCGTACGAGCCGGACCGGGACGACGTACGGCATCTGATGTCCGTATGGCTGCGGACCTCGAAGACCGGGCGGGGGCTGCTGGTGCGGTTCGTGCTCTTCGTGCTGGTGGTCGTCGGATTCGGCGCGTGGATGCTCTCGTCCGGCGGCATCAGCGGTTCGTTCGTGGCGGAGGCCGCCCTCACCGGTCTCTTCGTCTTCGTGATCACGCCCTGGTTCTACGTACGGGCCCTGCGCCGGCGGATCGTCGGGCGAGGGCCGTGCCGGGTCGTCGTCGAGCCGGCCGGGATCACGGTCGCGCAAGGGGAGGAGCAGTCGCAGCGGGACTGGTCCTCGGTCACCCGGTACGTCGAGACGCCCGAGCGGTTCCTGCTGCTCGCCACCGACGACCGGATCGCTTCGGGGGTGCTGCTGCCCAAGCGTGGCATAAGAGAGCCCGGAGGCGCCGACGGCCTCCGGGCTCTGCTCGACCGGCACAGCCGCCGGGTCTGACCCAGGAATCAGGCCTGCCGGGTCACCGCCGCGCAGTCCGCGCACGTACCGAAGATCTCCACCGTGTGCGCGACGTTGACGTACCCGTGCTCCGCCGCGATGGCCTCCGCCCACTTCTCGACGGCCGGGCCCGCCACCTCCACCGCCTTGCCGCACACGCGGCAGACCAGGTGATGGTGGTGCTCACCCGTGGAGCAACGCCGGTAGACGGACTCGCCGTCGGAGGTGCGCAGGACATCGACCTCGCCGGCGTCGGCGAGGGACTGGAGGGTGCGGTAGACCGTGGTCAGGCCCACCGAGTCGCCCTTGTGCTTGAGCATGTCGTGCAGGTCCTGCGCGCTGCGGAACTCGTCGACCTCGTCGAGCGCCGCCGCCACGGCGGCACGCTGCCTGGTGGAGCGGCCCTTCACGGGCGGTCCAGCGGTCGTCACGGGTTGCCTCCTCACGTCTGCGCCTGCCGGGCCATTGTGCCAGCCAAGCCTGTCAGCGGTCAGACGCCTACCTTGCCATCAGCCCCTCTGCTGGCCGGAATCGCACACTCTGCCGGGTCCCCGGCGGGTTGCGCGGCGGCGAGCGCCCGGGCGCGGCGCCTGGCCAGCGGAGCGGCCAGTGCCGTCAGCGCCACGAAGGCCGCGATCGTCAGCAGCACGATCGTCGCGCCGGGCGGCACGTTCTGGTAGTACGAGGTGACCGTACCGCCGATCGTCACGGTCACGCCGATGGCGACGGCGATCGCGAAGGTCGCCGCGAAGCTGCGGGTGAGCTGCTGGGCAGCGGCCACCGGAACCACCATCAGGGCCGAGACCAGCAGCAGGCCGACCACGCGCATCGCGACCGTCACCGTGACCGCCGCCGTGATCGCCGTCAGCAGGTTCAGCGCGCGTACCGGCAGGCCCGTCACCCGCGCGAACTCCTCGTCCTGGCTGACCGCGAAGAGCTGGCGGCGCAGGCCCAGGGTGACCAGCACGACGAAGGCCGCGAGCAGGCAGATCGCCGTCACGTCGGACTCGGACACCGTCGAGAGCGAGCCGAACAGGTACGACGTCAGGTTCGCGTTCGAGCCCGTCGGCGCGAGGTTGATGAACATGACGCCGCCGGCCATACCGCCGTAGAAGAGCATCGCGAGGGCGATGTCGCCGCGTGTCCTGCCGTACCAGCGGATCAGCTCCATCAGGACCGCGCCGAGGACGGAGACACCCGTCGCCATCCACACCGGCGAGGTGTTCAGCAGGAAGCCGAGGCCGACGCCCGTCATCGCCACGTGGCCGATGCCGTCGCCCATCAGGGCCTGGCGGCGCTGCACGAGGTAGATGCCGACGGCGGGCGCGGTGATGCCGACCAGGACGGCGGCGAGCAGGGCCCGCTGCATGAAGGCGTAGTTCAGGAGGTCCATCAGCTCAGCAGTCCCGTCCGGATCGGTTCGGCGTCGTGAGCCGCGTGCGGGTGTACGTGGTCGTGGCCGGGCAGGGCGTGCTGGCCCACCGCGGCCGGGGGCGGGCCGTCGTGCAGGACGCAGCCGTCGCGCAGGACGACGGCGCGGTCGATCAGCGGCTCCAGCGGGCCCAGCTCGTGCAGGACGAGCAGCACGGTCGCGCCCTGGGAGACCTGCTCGCGCAGGGTCGCCGCGAGGATCTCCTGGCTGGCCAGGTCGACGCCCGCCATCGGTTCGTCCATGATCAGCAGCTCGGGTTCGGCGGCGAGCGCGCGGGCGATGAGCACGCGCTGGTGCTGGCCGCCGGAGAGCGCGTTGACCGAGTCCTTCGCCCGGTCCGCCATGCCGACCAGTTCCAGGGCCCGCCGTACGGCCTCGTGGTCGGCCTTGCGGAGCATGCCGAAGCGGGCCCGGGACAGCCGCCCCGAGGCGACGATCTCGGTGACCGTCGCGGGCACCCCGCCCGCTGCCGTGGTGCGCTGCGGTACGTAGCCGACCCGCCGCCAGTCGCGGAAGCGGCCGCGCGGGGTGCCGAACAGCTCGATCGCGCCGGCGCTGACCGGCACCTGGCCGATGACGCTGCGCACGGCGGTCGACTTGCCCGAGCCGTTCGCGCCGAGCAGCGCGACGACCTCCCCGCGGTGCACGGTGAGGTCGATTCCGCGCAGGACGGGGCGCGAACCCAGCTCGGCGCGCACGCCGCGCAGCGATATGACGGGCTCGCTCATGCCTGCGTCCTCCTTGGAGATCACTTGGCGCCCAGGGCGGTCTGCAGCGCCTTGAGGTTCGCTTCCTGGACCGAGAAGTAGTCGGTGCCCCGGGACTTGTCCGTGATGCCCTCGATCGGGTCGAGGACGTCCGTCTTCAGGCCCGCGTCCGCGGCGACCGTCTCGGCGGTCTTGCCGCTGACGAGCGTCTCGTAGAACACGGTCGTGACGCCGTCGGCCTTCGCCATCTTCTCAAGCTCCTTCACCCGGTTCGCGCTCGGCTCCGACTCGGGATCGAGGCCGCTGATGGCCTCCTCGGTGAGGCCGTAGCGCTCGGCGAGGTAGCCGAAGGCGGCGTGCGTGGTGATGAAGACCTTGGAGTCGGTGTTCGCCAGGCCTTCCTCGAACCGGGTGTCCAGGTCGTCGAGCTTGGCGACCAGGGCCGCGGTGTTCTTCTTGTAGTCGGCCGCGTGGTCCGGGTCGGCCTTCTCGAAGGCCGCTCCGACGCCCTTGGCGACCTCGGCGTACTTCACCGGGTCCAGCCAGATGTGGGGGTCCTGGCCGGCGGACTCCTCGCCCTCGTGGGTGTCGTGCTCGGCCGCGTGGCCGCCGACCTCGTTGCCGTGCTGCTCCAGCGTGGTCAGGGAAGCGGCGTCGATCTTCGTCTTCACTTCGGACTGACTGACGGCGTCGTCGATGGTGGGCTGGAGGTTCTTGAGGTAGAGCACCGCGTCGGACTCCTCGAGCTGCACCCGCTGCTGGGCGCTGATCTCGAGGTCGTGCGGCTCCTGGCCGGGCTTGGTGAGGCTGGTGACGTGCACATGGCTCCCGCCGATCTGCTCGGCGAGGAAGGCCATCGGGTAGAACGACGCGACGACGTCGAACTTGTCCGTGTTGCCCGCGGCCGCGCTGTCGGTCGAGCAGCCGGAGAGGGCTCCGAGCCCGAGGGCGGTGGCCGCGGCGACCGCGACCCCGGATATGCACTGTCGTCGTACGTTCATGACAGTCATTTTCAACAAATATGGAAACCGTTGTCAACAAGGGCCCGGGTAAGGGCCCGGTGAGCCCCTGACGGCCCCCGGAGCCCGGCCCGATTTGATTGAGGGGGAGCCCCCGCCGGTACCCTGAAGCATTCGCTGGAAGCATCTCGCTTCGTCGCCCGTCGTCGTTATGAAGAGAGCACCGTGGCCGCCGACAAGATCGACACCATCGTCAGCCTGAGCAAGCGCCGTGGCTTCGTATTCCCTTGTAGTGAGATCTACGGCGGCCAGCGCGCCGCCTGGGACTACGGACCGCTGGGCGTCGAGCTCAAGGAGAACCTGAAGCGCCAGTGGTGGCGCTACATGGTGACGTCGCGCGAGGACGTGGTCGGTATCGACTCGTCCGTGATCCTGGCCCCCGAGGTCTGGGTCGCCTCCGGCCACGTCGCCACCTTCACGGACCCGCTGACCGAGTGCACCTCGTGCCACAAGCGGTTCCGCGCGGACCACCTGGAAGAGGCCTACGAGGCCAAGCACAAGCGCCTGCCGGAGAACGGCCTGGCGGACGTGAACTGCCCCAACTGTGGCAACAAGGGCCAGTTCACCGAGCCCAAGCAGTTCTCGGGCCTCCTCTCCACCCACCTCGGCCCGACCCAGGACAGCGGCTCCGTCGCCTACCTGCGCCCCGAGACCGCCCAGGGCATCTTCACCAACTTCGCCCAGGTGCAGACCACCTCGCGCCGCAAGCCGCCGTTCGGCATCGCCCAGATGGGCAAGTCCTTCCGCAACGAGATCACGCCCGGCAACTTCATCTTCCGCACCCGCGAGTTCGAGCAGATGGAGATGGAGTTCTTCGTCAAGCCGGGCGAGGACGAGAAGTGGCAGGAGTACTGGATGGAGCAGCGCTGGAACTGGTACACCGGCCTGGGCCTGCGCGAGGAGAACATGCGGTGGTACGACCACCCGAAGGAGAAGCTCTCCCACTACTCCAAGCGCACCGCCGACATCGAGTACCGCTTCCAGTTCGGCGGCAACGAGTGGGGTGAGCTCGAGGGCGTCGCCAACCGCACGGACTACGACCTGGGCGCGCACTCCAAGGCGTCCGGCCAGGACCTCTCCTACTTCGACCAGGAGGCGGGCGAGCGCTGGACCCCGTACGTCATCGAGCCGGCCGCCGGTGTGGGCCGCGCGATGCTCGCGTTCCTCCTCGACGCCTACATCGAGGACGAGGCCCCGAACGCCAAGGGCAAGCTGGAGAAGCGCACGGTGCTGCGCCTGGACCACCGCCTGGCCCCGGTCAAGGTCGCGGTCCTGCCCCTCTCCCGCAACCCGGAGCTGTCCCCGAAGGCCAAGGGGCTTGCCTCGGCCCTCCGCCAGCACTGGAACATCGAGTTCGATGACGCCGGCGCCATCGGTCGCCGCTACCGCCGTCAGGACGAGATCGGCACCCCGTACTGCGTGACGGTCGACTTCGACACGCTGGACGACAACGCGGTCACTGTCCGCGAGCGTGACTCCATGAAGCAGGAGCGCGTGTCGCTGGACCAGATCGAGGGGTACCTGGCGAGCCGCCTGATCGGCTGCTGACGCCTCTCCCACGGTCACTCGGTGCCGGGCCCCTCCAAAGGGGCCCGGCACCGTCGTGTCTAGAGGTCCAGGTCCGCGTAGAGCGCGGCGTGGTCGGAGGCCTCGTTCGCTTTCGAGGTCACGGTGTCGAAGGACTTGACGGCCGGGGGCGCGAAGATCCCGCGCCGCTCGACGCCCACGTGCTGCACCCGGTCGAACAAGGTGGGCGGCAGCAGGAGGTAGTCGAGCTTGTCGTTCGGTGTGGTGCCCTGCCCGTGAGTGCCGGGGTCACCCCGGTAGGCGGGGTGGCTCATCGCGTCCCTCAGGCCGGTGTCCAGCAGCGCCCTGACCGGTTCGCTGTCCAGGGGGTCGTTGAGGTCCCCGGCGACCACGACGTGCGGGGAGCGCTCCAGGGCGGCGCGGTGGATCCGCGCGACCTGCCTGGCCTGGGCCAGGCGTAGCGCCGGGTCGTCGTTGCTCTTGCTCTTGAGGTGGTTGCCGAGGAGCCACAGGGGCGTCCCGTCGAGGTCGATCTCGAACTCGGGGCAGTCGCGGCTGAACACCGGCCCGCCGTCGGGATGGTCCGGGTCGGTGTCGAAGATGTGGGACCTGATGGACGTGATCGGGTGGCGGCTGAGAATCCCGACGTCGATGCCGCGGCTGTCGTTGCCGTCGACCAGCATGTTGAAGGGATACGGCCGCTTCCCCAACAACCCGCCCAGAACATGCCGGTTGAAGCGGTCCAGGGTGAGCCGGTCCTCGACCTCGACCGTGAGCAGGATGTCGGCGTCGACCTCGGCGACCACCCGGCCGGTGTTCTTCACCGCGTCCCAGTCGAGGTCGTCCCGCACGAGCTCCGCCCAACCGGCCCACTTCGCACGGCCCTTGGCGAAGACGTTGACGCGGAAGTCCGCGTCGCCCGGCCGCCCGACCGTCTTGAAGAGCATGCCGCTGCCACCGCGGGTCTGGTTGATGAAGATCGGCGAGGGGTCCTCGGGATCCACCGCATAGGCCCGGTGCTTCTTGATGAGCTCGGCGATCCGTGCCTTCGTCGCGTCCTCGTAGACCGGCAGGTCGAGCAGGGAGACCAACTCGGCGAAGTCGTCCAGGACTTCCCTGCGCTGCGCGTCGTCGGGCAGGCCGAAGACCTTGGGGCGGCGGAAGAGGTTCTCCGCGTTGAAGGTGCCGATACGGATGGTCATGGCGGGCCTCCCTCGGGCGGCGCGAAGCACCGCGCGGCCGGCGGCAGGCGCCGCCGGGAGACTGCTCGCCGACAACTCCCATTGTCCGAGGCGGGATGAACCGTGTCCAACGGAGCCGATCGGTCCCACGGCCCGGCCGGCCGTTGCGCTGGGAGCGAGGCCGGCCGTGGAAGGGAGGGGGCTGAAGGCGGCCTTCCAGTGGCGGCAGTCCAGGCCGCCGTGCCGAGGTCTTGTCATCACCCACGGCGGGCCAGGGGTCGGCTCTCTGCGGTCTGCGCGCCCGAGAGGGGGCGAGTGGGTCAGGAGAGCCAGTCGGCGTAGCGGGTGGGGGCGAGGTGAGCGTCCTTGTCGGTGAGGACGTCACCCTTGACGACGCCGAACATGCCGGCGGTGGGGTCGGTGACGACGGTGCGGTTGTCGCCCTTGTGGGACAGGGTGATCCGGCCCAGCTCGTCCAGGGAGAAGATCTCGGGGCCGGCGATGTTGCGAGTGCCGTTCAGCGGGGCGCCCGCGGCGACCTCCGCCACCGCGGCGGCCACGTCCTTGGCGGCGATCGGCTGGATCGGCGTCGCGGGCAGCCGGACGGTGTCGCCCTCGGCGGTCCAGGACATGACCGCGTCGATGAACTCCATGAACTGCGTCGCGCGGACGATCGAGTAGGGGATCGGTCCGGCCTTGAGGATGTTCTCCTGGAGCGCCTTGGCCTTGTAGTAGTCCAGCTCCGGCACCTGGTCCGTGCCGACGATCGAGAGGATGACGAAGTGGCCGACGCCGCCCTTCTGGGCCGCGGCCAGGAGGTTGTCCATCGAGGTCTGGAAGAAGGCCGGGGAGGCTTCGTCGAAGGTCGGGGAGTTCGTCAGGTTGACGACGACGTCGGCTCCCGCCACCGCCTCGTCCAGTCCCTGGCCGCTGATGATGTCGACTCCGGTGGACTGCGAGTGCGGTACCGCCTCGTGCCCGGCGGCGTTCAGGTTCTTGACGACCTGTGACCCGATCAGCCCGGTACCGCCGATGACTGCGAACTTCATGACATGCCTTTCGTCGGGGGTATGTCCGCAATATGGCATATGAACCACTAGGTGGTCGCGCCGTGGTCGCGGTGCGCGCCAAACTCGGACATCTTTTGTCCGAGACTATACACGGACACAAGTTATCCGAGTCAATCGGTCTGATTAGAGTGGTCGGGTGAAGATGTCCGGCGGAGTCGAGTGGGCCCTGCATTGCTGCGTCGTGCTCACGTCGGTCGAGGAGCCTGTCCCCGCGACCAAGCTGGCGGAGCTGCACGACGTCTCGGCCAGCTACCTGGCCAAACAGCTACAGGCGCTCTCCCGGGCCGGGCTCGTGCGCTCGGTCCAGGGCAAGGCGGGCGGCTACGTACTCACCCGGGAACCCGCCTCGATCACGGTGCTCGACGTGGTCGAAGCGGTCGACGGCCCCGGTCAGGCGTTCACCTGCACGGAGATCCGTCAGCGGGGCCCGCTGGCCACCCCGGCCGAGTCGTGCACCGCGCCTTGCCCGATCGCCCGCGCGATGACCGGGGCGGACGCGGCCTGGCGAGAAGCGCTGCGCGCCGTCTCCATTGCCGATCTGGTCCAGGATGTAGCCTCCGCCTCCGGCCCCCCGGCGATGGCCCGCATCGGCGCGTGGCTGACCACGCCGGAAGCCTGAGGCCCCGGACGGACGACAGCGCCTGCTCGCCGCGGGCGGTGTCAGTAGCCGTCGACGAACGTGACCGTCTCGTCGAGCGGTGCCCGGCCCGTACGGGCGTCACCCACCGTGACGTCCTCGAATCCGATCGACATGCCGCAGAAGAGGATCAGCTCGTCCGGGGGTGACAGGACCTCCGCGACGGACTTGTGAAATTTCGCCCACGCCATCTGGGTACAGCTGTGCAGGCCTTCGGCGCGGAGCAGCAGCATGACGGTCTGCAGATACATGCCGACGTCGGACCATTGGGGTGAGCCCAGGTCGCGGTCGATGTAGCAGAACAGGGCGGCGGGTGCGCCGAAGCAGTCCCAGTTCGCGGAAGCGGCCCTCTGGCGCGCCTCTATGTCCTCGCGCGCAATACCGAGTGCGCCGTAGCGCTGCCGGCCGAAGGCGGATCGGCGCTCGCGGTACGGGGACTTCAGTACGGGGGGGTACTGCTCGTACTCCGGCTCGTCCCAGGAGTCGCCTGCGGCCAGACGCTCGCCGGCGCGCTTCTTGAGCTCGGCCAGCGGCGCGCCGGTCAGAACGTAGGCGCGCCACGGCTGGAGGTTTGAAGCGGAGGGCGCACAGGCCGCGGCGGACAGCACGCGCTCCAGCGTCTCCCTCGGGACCTGCCGGTCGGTGAATCCGCGCACCGCCCGTCGGCTCGTGACCGCCTCGTAGACGTCCATGATCGCCTGACTCCCATCTGCTCAACGTACCCCCCTCCGTTACACTCGCGATGGTATCATTCAATACTGTCTCGATCGAAACTATCGTCGAGTGTGAATCCTCAGCCCTTGGCTCCCTGCCTCGGGCACCGCTCTTTGGAGAAAGCCCATGGTCACGCTGCTGCACATCGACTCGTCCGTACTCCCCGGCGAGGCGTCCTCGTCCCGTTCGGTCGCGGCCGCCTTCCGCGAGGCCTGGGAGGAGCAGCACCCGGAGGGTGCGGTGATCTACCGCGACCTCGCCGCCAACCCTGTCCCGCACATAACCGCCACCGCCTGGACCGCCGGTTTCGCCGCCCCGTCCGAGCGCACCCCGGAGCAGTCGGCCGCGTTCGCCGAGCGCGTGAAGCTCATCGAGGAGCTGGAGCAGGCGGATGCCGTCCTGATCGGCGCCCCCATGCACAACTTCTCGATCCCGTCGACCCTCAAGGCGTGGCTGGACAACGTGCTCCTGCTCGGCCGCACCGCGGGCGAGACCCCCTCCGCCCAGGGCACCCCGGTCGTCGTCGTCGCCAGCCGCGGCGGCTCCTACGCGCCGGGCACCCCGCGCGAGGGTTATGAGTTCGTACAGAACTACCTGGAGGCCGTCCTCAAGGGCACCCTCGGCCTGGACCTCGACTTCATCGTCCCGGAACTCACCATGGCCCCCCGCAACCCGGCCATGTCCGAACTGGTCCCCCTCTACGAAGCCTCCCGCGAGCGCGCCTTCGAGGACGCGACCGCCAAGGCCAAGGAACTCGCGGAGCGCCTCGCCGCGTAACTCCTGGGACTCCCGGTCCACGGATGCCGTGTGACGCGGCCGGGGAATGCGGCGCATGACAGCTGACAGATATTGAAATCTGTCAACTGTCATGGAAGGGTGGTCGCATGACGATTCGAACTCGCACCCTCGGCACCACCGGCCCCCAGGTCTCCGCCCTCGGTCTCGGCTGCATGGGCATGTCCGCCTTGTACGGCGACGCGGACCGGGCCGAGTCCATCGCTACCATCCATGCCGCGCTCGAGGCGGGCGTGACGCTGCTCGACACCGGCGACTTCTACGGCATGGGCCACAACGAGATGCTGATCGGAGAGGCCCTGCGCTCGGCCCCCGCGGCCCGGCGCGAACAGGCCCTGGTCAGTGTGAAGTTCGGGGCGCTGCGCGACCCGGACGGCGGCTGGAGCGGATACGACGGACGGCCCGCCGCCGTGAAGAACTTCGCCGCCTACTCGCTTCAGCGTCTCGGCGTGGACCACATCGACGTCTACCGCATCGCCCGGCTCGACCCGGACGTACCGATCGAGGAGACGGTCGGCGCGATCGCCGAACTGATCGAGAAGGGGTATGTCCGTCACGTCGGCCTCAGTGAGGTCGGCGCGGAGACGATCCGCAAGGCCGCGGCCACCGCGCCGATCGCGGACCTCCAGATCGAGTACTCGCTGATCTCGCGCGGCATCGAGGCGTCGATCCTGCCGACCACCCGCGAGCTGGGCATCTCCATCACGGCGTACGGAGTCCTCTCGCGCGGGCTGATCTCCGGGCACTTCACCGCCGACCGGCAGCTCGCGGTGAACGACTTCCGTGCCTACTCACCCCGCTTCCAGGGCGAGAACCTCCAGCACAACCTGAACCTGGTGGAGGCGCTGCGGAAGATCGCCGAGCAGAAGGGCGTCTCCGTCGCGCAGATCGCGATCGCCTGGGTGCTGGCCCAGGGCGAGGACATCGTTCCGCTGATCGGGGCCCGGAGCCGGGAGCGGCTCACGGAGTCGCTGGGCGCGCTGGACGTCGTACTGGACGACGCGGACCTCGCCGCGATCGAGGAGGCCGTTCCGGCCGACGCCGCCGCCGGTGAGCGCTACGCGGCCGCCGCCATGGCCCACCTCGACAGCGAGCGCTGATCACGGTGCCGGGTACGGTCTAGCCATGGCACCGACCACCGCGACCCTGACCGCCGAGCGCATCCTCGAAGCGACCGAGGACGTGCTGCGCCGACACGGCCCCGCCAAGGCCACCGTGGTCGATGTGGCCCGCGCACTCGGCGTCAGCCACGGCAGCGTCTACCGGCACTTCCGCACGAAGGCCGCACTGCGCGAGGCGGTCACGAAGCGGTGGCTGGATCGTACGGCGGAGTCCCTCGCCGGGATCGCGTCGGACGAGGGACGCACCCCGGAGACCCGGCTGCGCGACTGGCTCGCCGGCCTGTTCGAGGCCAAGCGCCGCAAGGCGGGCGACGACCCCGAGCTGTTCGCCACGTACATGGTGCTGACCGGGGAGAACGGCAAGGTGGTCGGCGAGCACGTCGACGACCTGACCGGCCAGCTGACCCGGATCATCGAGGTGGGCGTGGCGGTGGGCGACTTCACCGCCCCCGACCCGGCGACCTCGGCCCGCGCCGTCTTCCAGGCCACCGGCCGCTTCCACGACCCCGGCTACTACCTGGTGTGGGAGCGGCCGGACGCCGGGGACGACTTCACGGCGCTGGTGGATCTGCTGCTCCAAGGGCTGCGGCGGCCGCGGGCCTAGTCACCGGCATGGGGCCTGTCCTCCCGCCGTACACCGCCAGAAGTCGCGCATCGTCGTACGGAGATGACTCCCCGAGCTCCGGGAAGTCATCGCGACGCCTGCGCCTCCGACGGATCCACCGTGGCCTGGTGGGCCTCGGCCAGGTGCTCCTGTGCCTTCAGCCAGGGCAGGAACTGCGCCCCCTGCTGCCAGCCGCACGTCTCGCATCTGATCGTGCGCTGTACGCCCGAGCGCTGCACCCTGACCACGTGCTCGCGCCCGTGCTGGTCCCAGCGGGTCACCTTGCTCGTGTTGATCGGCATGACGCCTCCAGCGGTCACGTCCGGGCAAACCTCGGCCAGCAAGGAGTGTGCAGCAAGAACAACATCAACAGTGGTTTCTTCGCGGCGAGTTGGCCAAGCCGTGCCCTGGCCCCCAAGCCTCCCGCACCCGGCCCCGGTTCAGCCGATCGTCCGTGGCAGCCGCAGGCCGAGCAGCCCCGTCAGCGCCACCCCCGCGAGCTGGACCAGCAGCGTCGTCACCAGGGCGTCGCGCATGCCCAGGCCCGGGACCAGGGACAGGAAGAGGGTGCCGAGCGTGGCCACGCCCAGCGCGAGCGCCGACTGCTGGGTGGTGATCATGACGCCGCTGCCGACGCCGGCCCGGGCGGTCGGTACCTCGGAAAGGACGATCCGGAAGATCACGGGGAGTTGGAGTGCCTGACCGGCGCCCGCGATCGCCGCCCCGGGGAGCAGTTCGATGAAGCCCAGGTCCGGCCAGGAGCGCCAGGCGGCCAGGGCCATCAGGCCCACGCCCAGCCCCTGGATCACGGCGCCGGCGGGCACGACACGCGTGCCGTACCGGGTCACCAGGCGCGGTCCGGCGAGGGACACGCAGAAGAACACGACGGCCATGGGGGCCAGCGCCAGTCCCGCCGGGACCGGGCCCAGGCCCGCACCCCGCTGGAGCGCCACCGCGATCACGAACATGAAGCCACTGAAGCCGAGGGAGAACGGCAGGATGAGCATCAGCCCGCGCCGCAGCGAGACCAGCGCGAACAGGCTCGGCGGCACCAGCGGCGTACGGCCCTGCCGGTCCGCCCGGCGCTCCACCGCGTAGAACGCCGCCGCCACGAACGGGAACGCCGCCAGCGACAGCCACGTCCACAGCGGCCAGCCCGCCGACCGGCCCTCGGTCAGCGGGGCGAGCAGCGTCAGCAGCGACAAGGCGAGCAGCACGGTGCCGGGGCCGTCCACCGGCTCGGGGCGCTGGGAACGGGTCTCCGGCACGGTCCTGGCGGCCAGCACCAGGCCGACGACCACCACGGGCACGTTCACCAGGAACACCGATCGCCAGCCGGTGCCCGCGATGTCGGCGGCGACCAGGATCCCGCCGAGGATCTGCCCGGCCACCATGGACAGGCCGGCCGTCGCGCCGTACAGGCCCATCGCCTTCGCGCGGCGCCGGCCCGAGGTCGTCGCCTGGATGGTGGCGAGCACCTGCGGGAGCATCGCGGCGGACGCCGCGCCCTGCGCGACCCGGGCGGCGACCAGGGTCCAGGCGTCCGGGGCCAGCCCGCACGCCAGGGAGGTCAGGCCGAAGGCCGCCATACCGCCCAGGAAGAGCCGGCGGCGGCCGAACAGGTCCCCGAGGCGGCCGCCCAGGACGAGCAGGACGGCGTACGCGAGTCCGTACCCGGAGATGACGAGTTCGAGGACGGACTCGCTCGCGGAGAGGTCGGCGCCCATGCTGGGCAGGGCGACGTTGACGATGAAGAAGTCGATGAGCGGCAGCGCGGCCGCGAGCAGCACGGTGAAGAGGCCGGGGCCGCCGAGCGCGGGTGGCGCCGAGGGGGACCGGACGGTGGGCGAAGCGATGGTTTCGGTCACGGTCACGAGCCTGCGCCGACCTTCAGGCTGGTACCAGAGTGTCTTTATCCTGGTAGCAGGACTACCTGGAAACAGGGTCCGGGCGGCGTCATGCTGGACGCATGACGACCATGGCCCAGGAGATGACCGCCCCCCGGGTGCGCGGCGCGGAGATCCGGCGGCACGAGCTGGCCGGGTTCCTGCGCAGCCGACGCGAGCGCATCGCGCCGGAGCAGGTGGGGCTGCCGCGCGGCGGCCGCCGCCGCACTCCCGGCCTGCGGCGGGAGGAGGTCGCCCAGCTCTCGGCGGTGGGCGTCACCTGGTACACGTGGCTGGAGCAGGCCCGTGACATCCAGGTCTCCGTGCAGGTCCTCGACGCCCTCGCCCGCACCCTGATGCTCGACCCGAGCGAGCGTGCCCACCTCTTCCAGCTCGCGGGGGCCACCGATCCGACTCCGGCCCATGTCTGCCCGTCGGTCACCCCGGCCCTGCGGGCGATCCTGGAACAGGTCGAGCCCTTCCCCGCCTGCCTCCAGAACAGCCGCTACGACATCCTCGCCTACAACCGCACGTACGGGCTGCTGCTCTGCGACCTGGACGCGGTGCCGCCCGAGGACCGCAACTGCATGATCCTCTCCTACACGCACGAGGAGTGGCGTGCGTCGATCGTGCACCTGGAGGAGGTCCAGCGGCTCATGGCCGCCCGCTTCCGGGCCGCGATGGCCGGTCATCTCGCCGAGCCCGGCTGGAAGATGCTGCTCAAGCGGTTGCGCGCGGAGTCCCCCGAGTTCCGCGACGTCTGGGAGCGGCACGAGGTGCTCGCCGCCCGCACCCGCCGCAAGGAGTTCCGCAACCGCCACGTCGGCCGCATCGCCGTCGACCACACCGACCTGTGGCTGGGGCCCGAGGCGGGCCCGCGCCTGGTGACGTACACACCGGCGGACGAGGAGTCGAGGGCGAGGCTGGAGAAGCTGCACGCGATCGCGCTGGAGAGAGCCGGCTCTTGAAGGGCACCCAGGGTCGGCTCTCAAGGGTTCAAGGGCTCAAGGGCTCAAGGGCTCAAGGGGTACTCAGGGCCGGCTCTCAAGGAGCACTCACGGACGGCCGGCAGCCCCCACGGCCTCCTTCACCTCGGCCGACTCCAGCTGCTCAGCCGCTCGCTCGGCCGTCCTGCGCGCCCACCGCCCGCTGCTCACCGCGCCCAGCACCAGCACGGCGAAGCCGCACCCCGTGAGAATCCACCATCCCGGCCGGGCCGCCGACACGAACGTGTCCGCGTACGACGACGCCCCCACGCCGGACGCCAGCACCGCTCCGACCACCGCGACGCCGAGTGTCTGCCCGAGCTGCCGGCTGGTGGAGGCGACGGCCGCGGCGACGCCGGCCTGACTGCGCGGCATGCCGGACACCGCCGTGTTCGTTATGGGCGCGTTCACGAAGCCGAAGCCGATGCCGAACAGGACGTACCCGGCGCACAGCGTGACGTTCGACGTCTCCGCCTCGAAGGCCGCGAACATCACCCCGCTCGCCGTCATCGCGAGGCCGGCGACCAGCAGCGGAAGCCGCGGGCCCCGGCTGCCCACCAGCCGTCCGGACAGCGGTGCGCACAGGAACGTCGGGACTGCCATCGGCAGCATCCACAGGCCCGCGTGCAGGGCGTCGAGGCCGCGTACGTTCTGGAGGTACAGGGTCGACAGGAACAGGAAGCCGCCGAGCGCGGCGAACGCGCTGATCGCGACGACCGTCGCCCCGCTGAACGGCGCCGAACGGAAGAAGCGCAGGTCGATGAGGGGTTCGGCGCGCCGGGGCTCGTACCACAGCAGCCCGGCCAGGGCCGCGACGGCCAGCACCGCGAACGGGAGGATCGAGGCGAGGCCCGCATTCGGTGCCTCGATGATCGCGTAGGTCAGGGCGCCGAACAGCACGATCACCAGCAGCTGGCCGACGGGGTCGGGGCGGCGGGCCTTCGGCGCGCGGGACTCGGGGACGTAGCGGAGGGTCAGGACGAGGGCCGCGAGCCCGACCGGCAGGTTGACCCAGAAGATCGAGCGCCAGCCGACCGACTCCACCAGCGCTCCGCCCACCAGCGGTCCTGCCGCCATGGAGATGCCGACGACCGCGCCCCAGGCGCCGATCGCGCGGGCGCGCTCGCGCGGGTCCGTGAAGGTGTTGGTGATGATCGACATGGCGACCGGGTTGAGCATCGAGCCGCCGACCGCCTGCACCATGCGGAACGCGACGAGCGACTCCAGGTTCGGGGCGAGGGAGCACAGCAGCGAGCCGACCGAGAAGACGATCAGGCCCGCCATGAAGATCTTCTTGCGGCCGATCCGGTCGGCCGTGGAGCCCGCGAGCATCAGCAGCGCGGCCAGCACCAGCGTGTACGCGTCGATCGTCCACTGCAGGCCCGACGTGGACGCGTGGAGGTCGCGCTGCATGGCGGGCAGGGCGACGTTCAGGATGGTGTTGTCGAGGCTCACGATCAGCAGGCTCATACAGCAGATCGCGAGGACGAGCAGACGTCGTCGGGAGCTGAGCTCGGGCATACGTCCCATGGTACGCGGATTCGATAGTGCGACTAACTAATGGTCGTTGCATGATCATGCGCGGGGTGCCGCCAAGCCGGTGCCCGAGTACCCGCGGGCGTACGGGACAATGGGGGAATGTCCACGCCCGCAGCCCCCTTGCAGATCGGCCCGCACACCGTCCAGCCGCCCGTCGTGCTGGCCCCCATGGCCGGGATCACCAACGCGCCCTTCCGCACCCTGTGCAGGGAGTTCAGCGGTGGCAAGGGGCTGTTCGTGAGCGAGATGATCACCACCCGGGCGCTGGTCGAACGTAACGAGAAGACCATGCAGCTGATCCACTTCGACGCGACCGAGAAGCCGCGTTCGATCCAGCTGTACGGCGTCGACCCGGCGACTGTCGGCAAGGCCGTCCGCATGATCGTGGAGGAGGACCTCGCCGACCACATCGACCTGAACTTCGGCTGCCCGGTCCCGAAGGTGACGAGGAAGGGCGGCGGGTCCGCCCTCCCCTACAAGCGCAACCTGCTGCGATCGATCCTGCGCGAGGCCGTCAGCGGCGCCGGGGACCTTCCCGTCACCATGAAGATGCGCAAGGGGATCGACGACGACCACATGACCTACCTCGACGCCGGGCGGATCGCGGTCGAGGAGGGCGTGACGTCCATCGCGCTGCACGGGCGTACGGCCGCGCAGCACTACGGCGGTACGGCCGACTGGGACGCGATCGCGCGGCTCAAGGAGCATGTGCCGGAGATCCCGGTGCTCGGCAACGGCGACATCTGGTCGGCGCAGGACGCGCTGCGGATGGTGCGGGAGACGGGCTGCGACGGGGTCGTGGTCGGGCGCGGGTGCCTGGGCCGGCCCTGGCTGTTCGCGGACCTGGTGGCCGCGTTCGAGGGGCGTGAGCAGGACATCATGCGGCCCACCCTCCGGCAGGTCGCCGACGGCATGGTCCGGCACGCCACCCTCCTCGGCGAGTGGATCGGCGACGAGTCGCGCGGGGTCATCGACTTCCGCAAGCACGTGGCCTGGTATCTGAAGGGTTTCGCGGTCGGCTCCGAAATGCGCAAGCGCCTCGCCATCACTTCCTCCCTGGAGGAGCTCCGGGGCGGGCTGGACGAGTTGGACCTCGACCAGCCCTGGCCCGTCGGCGCCGACGGACCCCGCGGTCGTACGTCCGGCAACAACCGTGTGGCGCTGCCGGACGGCTGGCTGAAGGACCCGTACGACTGCGCGGGCATCGGCGAGGACGCGGAGCTGGACACGTCCGGGGGCTGATCAGCTCCCGGAGGGGTGCGGGGTCGAGCCGTACGCCGTCAGGAAGCGGTCACGGAACGCGCTCATCTTCCAGACGGGCGCGTTGTGGGCCGGGCGGAGTCCGTCCGTCCAGTTCCAGTCGGCGATCTTGTCGAGGACCTTCGGGTCCTTGGCGACGATCGAGATCGGGACGTCACGGCTGGCGTGGGTGCCGCTGACCCGGGAGATCGGCTGGTGGTCGCCGAGGAAGACGAGGACGGTGTCGTCGGTGCCGTAGCGCTCCAGCCACTGGGTGAGGGCGGTCACCGAGTACTGGATCGACTTTCCGTACTCCTGCCGGGACTTGGTGGTGTCGGCGATGACGTCGGCCGCCTTGTTGCCCGCCTTCTCGATGTCCTGGAAGACCGAGCCGTCGCCGAGGGTGTCCCAGTCGACCATCTTCGGGATGGGCCCCCACGGCTGGTGGCTGGAGGTCAGGATGATCTCCGACATCAGCGGCTTGTCGCGCTTCTTGCTGTGCTCCAGCTGCTGGAACGCCTCCAGCGCGTACTGGTCGGGCATGGTGGACCAGCTGAACTTCGGGCCCTGGTAGCCCATCTGGAAGGCGTTGTAGACCTTGTCGAGGCCGTAGTACTTCTGCTCCGGCCAGCCCTTCTGGATACCCGGCATGACACCGACCGTGTCCCAGTCGCCGGTCTTCTGGAAGGCCTTGGTGAGGCTGAGGTGGTCGCTGGACATGACGGTCCGGTAGCGCTGCTGGTTGTCGATCCACAGCCCCGACAGGGTGGTGGAGTGGCCGAGCCAGCTGCTGCCGCCGTACGTCGCCGAGGTCAGCCAGCCGCTCTTGGCGTGGAAGCCGGCCTTCTCCAGGGCCTCGGTGCTCGTGGCGAGCGTCTGGTCGACGCCGGGTGCCATGATCGGGTCCTCGATCGCGCTGCGGCCGTAGCTCTCGATGAAGGTGAAGATCATGTCCTTGCCGCGCAGGTCGGGCACGAGCTGGTCGGCCGGGGTGTTGCCGAAGGTGTCCTGCCCGGCCTCCTTCGCGAACGCCGCCTCGTCCCGGAGGGTTTCCTGCACCGCCCGGGCCTGGTACTTGAAGACGCCGGCCGTGTGCTGCGAGGCGATCGGGGTGCCGCCGACCTCGAGACTGAGGGCGGTGCAGGTGATCCAGACGGTGCCGACGAGGAGCGCGGCCCGGGTCGCCCGGGCGCGGTGCCGGTCCAGCAGGTTGCCCAGCCGGACCACGGCCAGCGCGACCAGGACGAGCAGAAGGACCACGGCGGTGATGACACCGACCGTGAGGAGGAGGGTGACCGTCCCGCCGAGCGAGTCCTTCAGGTACGACTGGGCGTCGTCGAGCAGGCCCCAGTCGAGGACGATGTTGAAGCGGCGGCCGAGGTAGTCGTTGTACCCCATGTCCAGCATGTTCACCACGGTCAGGGCACCGAGCAGCACACCGGCGACCGCCGACACCACCAGCCGCGGCCGGCGCGGCAGGCTGAGCAGTACGACGGCCAGGATCACCGCCTCAGCGGGGAGCCGCATGAACTCTTCCGGCTTCAGATTCTGGAGCGTGCTCGGCATCTGCAGGCAGACGTGGACGAGAAGCACGGCGAGCAGGGTGGTGGTGAGGGACAGCGCCTGAGAGACGACGGGGTGCTTGTCCCGCCAGCCACGCCAGCGCCGCCGGATTCCGGGGCGGGCGCGGCGATCGCTGTCGAGGGTGGGGGTGTCGTCGGCGGCGACGGGGCCGGCGGCTTCGGCTTCAGCACCGGTCTCGGTCTCGGTCTTGGCCTCGGCCTCGGCCTCGACGTCGCCCCCGCCCCGGCCCGCGCCGTCCGTCGAGCCCTCCGCCGCGCCCTCCGTCTCCGGCGCCGCAGACGACCCCTCGTCGGTGTCAGGCGACCCCTCGTCGACGTCGGGGGTCAGGAGCTCGCCCTCGGCAACCCCTGCCGTGTCCGGTTCCTGGCGAATGCTCGTGTGCTGAGGCAACGGAGGTCCTTCCGTGCGGGGCGCGTGACGGAGTGGCGGGCCCCGCTGGGGAGGCCGGGCCCGCCGTCATCCCGTACGGGCTGCCCCGGGTGTTCGTTCATGAGGCGGGGCAAACACCCGGCAAACGCCTCGTCAACATTGCCGCCGGACAGACCTTACGCGCCGCCGACCGCCGTGAGCAGGGCGAGTGGGGCCGCCGCCGACCGGGACTCCCGTACGCACGCGTGCGGGTAGGGAACCGGCTCCCCGTGGGTGTCGCGGCCGTAGCCCGCGAGGACCTCGGGGAGGCGATGGCCGGTCGCGGTGGCCGCGTCGACCAGGGCGTGGGCGACCGTACGGGCCTCGTCGTGGAGGCCGTAGCGGGCCAGACCCAGGGTGATGAGCGCGTTGTCGTGCGGCCAGACCGAGCCCCGGTGGTACGAGAGGGGGTGGTACGCCGCTTGCCCGGAGGCGAGCGTGCGTACGCCCCAGCCGGAGAAGAAGTCCGGTTCGAGCAGACGCCGGCCGACCAGCTCTCCGTACTCCTTGTCCAGCAGGCCCGACCACAGCAGGTGCCCGGCGTCCGAGGCCAGCGCGTCGACCTGGCGGCCCTCGCCGTCCAGGGCGAGGGCCGGGAAGGTGTGCTCCCGCATCCAGAAGTCCCGCTGGAAGCGGTCGCGCAGGTCGGCGGCCGCCTGTTCCAGCAGGGCCGCGTAGACCATGTCCTCCCAGGCCGTACGCGCGACCCAGGCCGTGCGGCGCAGGGCGTCGTACGCGTATCCCTGGGCCCCCGCCGCCATCACCGTGCCGCGTGCGCGGGTGCCGTCGGCGGAGCAGATGGCGCCGGGGGAGTCCTTCCAGTTCTGGTTGGCGAGGCCGCCCTGGTCGGCGCGGTAGACCAGGTAGCCGCGGGACGTCAGGCCGCCGTGGTCCAGCATCCAGCCGATCGCCGCGCGGGCGTTCGGCTCCAGGCGACGGGCCAGGGTGACGTCCCCGGTGTGCTCGACGTACGCCCCGAGCAGGACGAGGAACAGCGGCGTCGCGTCGACCGAGCCGTAGTACCGCCCGTACGGCACCTGCCCGAAGTGGGCCAGTTCGCCGTGCCGCACCTCGTGCACGATCTTGCCGGGCTGCGCCACCGACGCCACGCCGGTGTCGGTCGCCTGGGCCGCGGCGAGCGCCCGGAGCGTGGCGGCGGCCAGCTGGGGGCGGTAGGGGAGGGCGAACAAGGACGTGAGCAGGGCGTCCCTGCCGAGCAGCGTCAGGAACCACGGGGCACCCGCCGCCGGGACGCGCAGTTCCTCGCCGTCCGGGCCGGTCGCCGGGACCTGGAGCGAGGCGAGGTCGGCGAGGCCCCGGGCGCAGGCCGCCGCCAGCTCCGGCCAGCCGGTCGGGAAGGCCACGCCCTCCACGAAACGGCCCTCCAGCGCGAGGAGTTGCTCGTTGACCGCGGCCGGGGAACGCGGCACCCGCAGGGCCCGCTTCTCGCCGTGCGGCCGGGCCATCACCCGCAGCGTCAGCTCCGCCGTGCCGTGCGGTTCGAGGTCGAGGGTCCACACCAGGCGGCGGGCGCCGGTGCCGGTCTCCTCGATGCCGTCCGGGGCGGGCTCGGCCGTCACCGTCGTACAGGAACGCCACTCCCCGCGCCGGTAGACGAACTCCACCCCGTCGTCGAGGATCTGGCGGGAGCGGGTGGCGCCGGCCTTGGCGTACGTGCGGTGGTCGGAGCGCAGCTCGAACTGGTCGGTGAAGTCGGCGTCCGCGGTGACCGCCAGGCGCACGGTCGTGGGTACCGGGCGGTTGCTGGTGACCCGTACCGTCTCGACGAACGAGCCGTCACCGACGGCCTGTTCGCGGAAGAGCGTGTACGCGGGCGGCTCGGCGCGCCCACCGCGCGGTACGAGGACGCAGCGCGCGGTGTCCCCGTCCGCGACCGGCGACAGCGCCTCCGGCACCGCACCGTCGATCGTCAGCTGCCAGCGGCTCAGGTGCCGGGCGTCGCGGACGAACAACCCGTCGGGCGAGCCGCCGCGTACACCACTGATGTCCCCGCCGTCGCCCACCGCGGCGAACGTGCCGCCGTACACGAGCAGATGAAGCCGGTCCGTCATCCCCGGTCCCCTCCCTTGTCACTCATGTCGAACGTGCCGATGCCCGTGACGGGCACGCTGTGTCCCGAGGGCCCGTGGAGCAGGTCGAGCGTGAGCGCCGCGGTCCAGCTGAAGCCGGTCGCGCCGCAGGCCTCGCCCGTGTACGGGTCCACGTACTCCGCGAAGTCGGTTGCGTCGGCGGTGTCCAGGACCGCCTGCCGCAGCGCCTCGGCCCGCACCTGTTCGCCGTGCAGCCGGAGCCCGCGCTCCAGCAGCCAGCTGGTGTTGAACCAGGCCGGACCCCGCCAGTAGCGGTGCGGGTCGAAGGCCTCGCCGAGGAGGTCGAAGCTCGGGACGAGGCGGGTGCTGCTCCCCAGCCCGAAGTGGGGTCCGCGGGCGGTGCGGACGAGGGCGGCGGCGATGCCGTGGGGGAGGCCGGGCAGGAGGAGGGGGATCAGACCGGAGACGCTGCGCTCGGGGATCATGTCCCCGCCCCGCACGTCCCGGCAGAAGAACATCCCCTCCGCCGGATCCCACAGTCGCTCCACCAGCGCCGCCGTCAGCCGCTCCGCGCGCGCGTGCCGGGCGGTTCCGGTCGCGCCCAGCTCGTGCGCGATCCGCGCGAGCGCGTGCTCGGAGGCGATCAGCAGGGCGTTGAAGGACGGATCCTCCACGGCGAACTCTCCCCCGCCGTCGGCGTACTGCCCGTCCCGGTAGTCCGTCGCCAGCCGCACGTACCGCCCGTAGTCCAGGTCCGTCGGCCGGTCCTCGGCCGCGCCGTGGTCGAGGTCGGCGCGGCGGAAGGAGCGGGCCGGGGCCGGGGTGACACGGGAGAGGGGGGCGTCCCAGCAGGGGCTGTTGTCCATGCCCTGTTCCCAGGGGTGCACGACGGACGCGAGTCCGCCCCCGCCCAGGTCCCGGCGGTGCAGGAGATAGCGGTGCCAGGCGGCGAGACGCGGATAGACCCGGGTCAGGAAGCCGCGGGCCCGGGACAGCCCCGGGTCGGCGCAGTGCACCAGCCACGCGGCCAGCGCGTGCACCGGTGGCTGCACGATGCCCGAGGTCTGTACGGTGCGCGGGGCGCCCGCAGCGCGCCCCGCGGTCGAGGAGCGCCAGAAGTCGGGGCTCGGGAAGTACGCGTCGAGCGGCACGGAGGGGTTGAAGACGATGTGCGGGATCCGCCCGTCGCCCCACTGGGCGGCCAGCAGCGTCTCCAGCTCCGTCTGGGCCCGCAGCGGTGAGACGTGCCGCAGGCCGATCGCGATGAACGCCGAGTCCCAGGACCACTGGTGCGGGTACAGGCTGGGCGAGGGCACCGTGGACGTTCCCGTCCAGTTGCCCTCCAGCACGTGTGCGGCTCTGAGGTGCAGCGAACCCGCCGAAGGAGGCGGATTGTATGCAACAGAGCGCTCCGCGCGGCGGGCGGTCAGCTGGGCAGTGCGATCCACTCGGGGCTCCCCGAAGACGTAGGGCGGACCGGTTCGGCAGTGGCTACCGTAGGGTTACGTCTATTTAACACGCAAAACTCAATATGTAATGCAGGGTTGAGAAACACAAGGGGGTGCGCATGACCGGACGGCCGGGCAGGACAGGTAGGGCCACGAAGGCAGGCAGTCAGGCGAGCGCCGGAGATCTGCTCGAACTGGTGCGCACGGGCCGCGCCACCACGCGCGGAGCCCTCCAGCAAGTGACCGGACTCTCGCGGGCCACCGTCGGCCAGCGCCTCGACCGTCTCTTCCGCGCGGGCTGGCTGCGCGAGGGCGCCGGCGGCCCCGTGGACTCCCCGCTGGGTGGCCGCCCCTCCATCACCCTGGAGTTCGACGACGCCCACGCGGTCGTCCTCGCCGCCGACCTCGACACCCGGCACGCGCGTGCCGCCGTCCTCACGCTCACCGGCGAGATACTCGCCGAGCACTTCGGCACGCTGGTCATCGAGGACGGCCCGGACGCCGTACTGGGCGAGCTGGGCCGGTGGTTCGCCGAGCTGCTGGAGAAGGCGGGGCACCGGGCCGGCGAGGTCTGTGGCATCGGGCTCGCGGTGCCGGGCCCGGTCGACAGCGAGACCGGCCGGGTCGTCCAGCCGCCGATCATGCCCGGCTGGGACGGCTACGACATAACGGGCCGCCTGGCCCGCGCCTTCACCGAGCACACGGGCGCCCAGCGGGTACCGGTCCTCGTCGACAACGACGCCAACCTCATGGCATACGGCGAACAGCGCACCGGACACCCCGACTGCTCGGCGTTCATGCTGGTCAAGGTGTCGACCGGCATCGGCGCGGGTGTCGTGGTGAACGGCTCCGTATACCGCGGGATCGACGGGGGCGCCGGCGACATCGGGCACATACGGGTGGGCGCGGAGGCGCTGTGCCGGTGCGGCTCCTACGGCTGTCTGGCCGCCGTCGCCAGCGGTGGCGCCGTGGCCCGGCGGCTGGCTGAGGCGGGACTGCCGGCGGCCTCCGGCTCGGATGTGCGCGACCTGCTCGCGGCCGGGCATCCGGAGGCGGCGGCGCTGGCGCGCGAGGCCGGCCGCAGGGTCGGGGACGTCCTCGCGACCGTCGTGACGCTGCTCAACCCCGGTGTGCTGATGATCGCGGGAGATCTGGCCGGAACCCCCTTCCTCACCGGCGTGCGGGAGCTGCTGTACCAGCGGGCACTGCCGCGCTCCACGGCCCGGCTGGAGGTGGTCACCTCGCGGCTCGGCGAGCGGGCCGGGCTGGTGGGGGCCGGCGCGATGGTCGTGGAGTACCTGTACGCGCCGGAGCGGGTGGAGGAACGGCTGCTGGCGCTCGGCGTGTGAGCGGATGAGCGGATGACGCGATGTGCAGCGATAGGGGCGGAGGCGCGGAGGCGCGGAAGGCGCGGCGGCGCGGAAGGCGCGGAAGCTGCATCTGAAGCGTGGGTGACGAGCATGTTTCCTGTCCGGATTCCCGTCCGCATGGTGAAATCCGGGCAGCTGTGACAGCGTGATTCTCGCCACCCTTGATAAGGGTTGCGCTCAGATGAGCGGATTGTGCGCGACTGCACTTCTCCAAGGGGTGGCACTGAGTGCCACCCCTTGATCGTTCATCGATCGAAATCAGGCGTGCCAAGAGCCGCTCATATGAGCGCGATTCGGCGTCTACGGGCGTTGATGCGTTCAAGAAGTGAAAACACCGGCTGCTCGACGCTTGCCAAGCCTTGACTTTCAATCCGCTGGCGGACGGTGAGTTACAGGCGCATGACGCGCAAGTGGACGTACCCAGGCGCCTTCGATCTGGGTATGTTCCTGGCCGTCAGGGCAGCCACCGCGTCCTCGAGGAGTCGAGACCCGTGTCGGAAAACAAAGAACCCCAGGTAGCTGAGAGCGGCACCAGCGTTGAGGGCGTGAAGTTCGTTTACGACTTCACCGAGGGCAACAAGGACCTCAAGGACCTCCTCGGCGGCAAGGGCGCCAACCTCGCCGAGATGACCAACCTGGGCCTTCCGGTCCCCCCGGGCTTCACGATCACCACCGAGGCCTGCAAGACCTACCTCGACAGCGGCGAGGAGCCCGCGGCACTGCGTGACGAGGTGAGTGCGCACCTCGAGGCCCTCGAAGCGAAGATGGGCAAGAAGCTCGGCCAGGCCGACAACCCCCTCCTCGTGTCGGTCCGCTCCGGGGCGAAGTTCTCCATGCCGGGCATGATGGACACCGTCCTGAACATCGGCCTCTCCGACAAGTCCGTGCAGGGCCTCGCCAAGCAGGCCGGCGACGACCGCTTCGCGTGGGACTCCTACCGCCGCCTCATCCAGATGTTCGGCAAGACCGTCCTCGGCGTCGACGGCGAGCTGTTCGAGGAGGCGCTGGAGAGCGCCAAGGAGGCCAAGAAGGTCACGGTCGACACCGAGCTGGAGGCCGCGGACCTGAAGAAGCTGGTCACCAAGTTCAAGCGGATCGTCAAGACCGAGGCCGGCCGGGACTTCCCGCAGGACCCGCGCGAGCAGATGGACCTCGCCATCAAGGCGGTCTTCGACTCCTGGAACGGCGACCGCGCCAAGCTCTACCGCCGCCAGGAGCGCATCCCGCACGACCTGGGCACGGCCGTCAACGTCTGTTCGATGGTCTTCGGCAACCTCGGCCCGGACTCCGGCACCGGTGTCGCCTTCACCCGCGACCCCGCCTCCGGCCACCAGGGCGTGTACGGCGACTACCTCCAGAACGCCCAGGGCGAGGACGTGGTCGCGGGCATCCGCAACACCGTCCCGCTCGCGGAGCTGGAGCAGATCGACAAGAAGTCGTACGACCAGCTGATGCAGATCATGGAGACGCTGGAGAACCACTACAAGGATCTCTGCGACATCGAGTTCACCATCGAGCGCGGTCAGCTGTGGATGCTCCAGACCCGCGTCGGCAAGCGCACGGCGGGCGCGGCCTTCCGTATCGCCACTCAGCTGGTGGACCAGGGCCTCATCGACGAGACCGAGGCGCTCCAGCGCGTCACCGGCGCCCAGCTGGCCCAGCTGATGTTCCCCCGCTTCGACGAGCACGCGAAGACCGAGCAGGTCGGCCGGGGCATCGCGGCCTCGCCGGGCGCGGCGGTCGGCAAGGCGGTCTTCGACTCGTACACGGCCGTGAAGTGGTCCCGCTCGGGTGAGAAGGTCATCCTGGTCCGCCGCGAGACCAACCCCGACGACCTGGACGGCATGATCGCGGCCGAGGGCATCCTGACCTCGCGCGGCGGCAAGACCTCCCACGCGGCGGTCGTCGCGCGCGGCATGGGCAAGACCTGTGTGTGCGGCGCGGAGGAGCTCGAGGTCGACACCAAGCGCCGCCGGATGACGGTCCCCGGCGGGCATGTGGTCGAGGAGGGCGACGTCATCTCCATCGACGGGTCGAGCGGAAAGGTGTACCTCGGCGAGGTGCCCGTCGTCCCCTCCCCGGTCGTGGAGTACTTCGAGGGCCGGATGCACGCGGGCGCCGACGACGCCGACGAGCTCGTCGAGGCCGTGCACCGGATCATGGCGTTCGCCGACCGCAAGCGCCGCCTGCGCGTCCGCGCCAACGCGGACAACGCCGAGGACGCGCTGCGCGCCCGCCGCTTCGGCGCCCAGGGCATCGGCCTGTGCCGTACGGAGCACATGTTCCTCGGCGACCGGCGCGAGCTGGTGGAGCGGCTGATCCTGGCCGACACGGACGCCGAGCGCGAGGAGTCCCTGAAGGAGCTGCTCCCGCTCCAGAAGCAGGACTTCGTCGAGCTGTTCGAGGCGATGGACGGCCTCCCGGTGACGGTCCGGCTCCTCGACCCGCCGCTGCACGAGTTCCTCCCCGACATCACCGAGCTGTCGGTGCGCGTGGCACTCGCCGAGGCCCGCAAGGACCCGCACGAGAACGAGCTGCGCCTGCTCCAGGCCGTCCACCGGCTGCACGAGCAGAACCCGATGCTGGGCCTGCGGGGTGTGCGCCTGGGCCTGGTGATCCCCGGTCTGTTCACGATGCAGGTACGGGCGATCGCGGAAGCGGCCGCCGAGCGCAAGAACGCCAAGGGCGACCCGCGCGCCGAGATCATGATCCCGCTCGTCGGCACGGTCCAGGAGCTGGAGATCGTCCGCGAGGAGGCCGACCAGGTCATCGCCGAGGTGCAGGCGGCCACCGGCACCGAGCTGAAGCTGGCCATCGGCACGATGATCGAGCTGCCGCGCGCCGCGCTGACCGCCGGTCAGATCGCCGAGGCGGCGGAGTTCTTCTCCTTCGGCACGAACGACCTCACCCAGACGGTGTGGGGCTTCAGCCGCGACGACGTGGAGGCCTCGTTCTTCACGGCGTACCTGGAGAAGGGCATCTTCGGGGTCTCCCCCTTCGAGACGATCGACAAGGACGGCGTCGGCTCCCTGGTGAAGTCCGCCGTGAAGGCCGGCCGCGAGACGCGTCCCGACCTCAAGCTCGGCGTCTGCGGTGAGCACGGCGGCGACCCGGAGTCGGTCCACTTCTTCCACGAGGTGGGACTCGACTACGTCTCCTGCTCCCCGTTCCGCATCCCGGTGGCACGCCTGGAGGCGGGCCGCGCGGCCACGCAGTCGGCGGGCAGCGACCACCGCTGAGCCCGTCCCGACCCCGGAGCCGCCGCTGGTCCCCGACCGACCCTCACCGATTGGCAGCGGCTCCGGCACTCGAAAAAGAAGGGGCGGCACCCTGTGCGGGGGTGCCGCCCCTTCGGCGCGCGGTCGTTCGACGTCTCCGGCAGGGCTATGCGAAGGCCCAGCCGCTCCACTTCTCGACCCGAACGGCGGTCACAGGGCCCTGGGGAGGTGCGTCCTCGTACTGGTCGTACTTACCGCACAGCAGCTCCACTGCGCGGAGCCGCTCCTCGCCGTCATCCAGCACGTCTCCACGGCCGTCGGCGCGGGCCCACCACAGAGTCGACCAGTCCTCGCCGTAGTGGTCGACCAGCACCGCCACCGACGGGTTCTCCCGGATGTTGCGCAACCGCCTCAGGTCCCATGTGTTCTTGGGCTTGTGGTCGACCGCGAAGTACAGGACATCGTCCAGGACGGCGAAGGTCACGGGCACCACATGAGGCACCCCCTCGGCGTCGGCCGTCGCCAGCCGTGCGACGGGTGACGCGACAAAACGTTCCCGGGCGACGAGCGGCGAGAGCTTCATGCGTCCCACCGTACTGAGGCGCTGGGATCCGAGATGCCTGGAGTTTCGTGCTGCTGTGCTCCCCGCCCCCCACCACCGCCGCCGCTCGTCTACGTCACTCGCAGGCGACGCCGTCCCCGTCGCGGTCGAGGTGGCGGCCGTAGCCGGGGTCGCCGGCGTAGACGGGGGCGGCGCCGGCGGCTCGGGCCTCGGTGCAGTTGGCGTAGTACGCGCTGTCGCTTCCGCTGTCGTCGGAACCGCTGTCCGCCGCCGGCTCGGCCGTGATCGTCTTCGTGACCTTGACGGTCTTCGTGGCGGTCACGGTGGCGGCCGGCTCCGGTTCCGCGGTCTCGGCCGCGGTCGCCGTGGCTGTGACGGTGACCGTCGGGCCGGGCGCGGCGGCGGCGGGCTTCGCGGCGGTGCCCGTCGTGTCCTGACCGCTGTTGCCTATGCCGACGCCGATGAACAGGGCCAGGCCGAGCGCCGGGAGCAGGTACCGCTTCCGTGCCCACCGCGGGGCGGGTGGAGTGGCGTACGGGTTGGTCATTTCATCCCCCAAGGTGTGTCAGATGCGGGGATGACCGTATTGCCGGGCCACCACTCGTGGAGGAGGGGTGATGGTTTCGTGATGAACGAGGTTGGTGACGAATGCCTTGATAAATGTCACACGCTCGGAAAACTCCCAATTCGGGCATATTGCAATCTTTGGTGCACCGCGGTCTTCTCTGCCCCTGTAGCGTCGCCGTCGTCCACCCCCTCGCAGTCGATGGCGAGCGGGCTGCCCATGCGACCGCAGACACAGAGCAGGACGGAACCTCCATGCCCGCAACGCACATAAGCCGCCGCGCGCGACGGGGACTGGCCGCGGCCATGGCCGCTGGGACGGTGCTTGCCGCACTCGCGACCGCCACCCCGGCCGGGGCGAGCACCGGTGGCGCGACTGTCGGCGGTGCGACCGTCGGCGGCTCACACGTGACGTGCACCTCGCAGCAGCCTGGGCTGGCGGCCCGGCTGTCGCAGGACATCGCCGACGCTCTCCGTGGGCGCCAGGGAGCCTCGGCGCTCGCCCTGTACGACCGCTCCACCGCGACCTCGTGCACGTTCCGGGCCGACGCGGCCTTCGACTCGGCGAGCGTGGTCAAGGTGACGGTGCTGGGGGCGCTGCTGCGGCAGGCGGCGGAGGGACACCGTGGGCTGACCGCCCGCGAGGTGAAGCTGACCACCGCCATGATCACCAAGTCGGACAACGCCTCGACCAACGCTCTGTGGCACCAGATCGGAACCGCCGGCATCCAGCGCTTCCTGACCCTGGCCGGAATGCGGGACACCGTTCCCGGAGCGCAGGGTCACTGGGGGCGCACCCAGGTCACGGCCGGCGACCAGCTGAAGCTGCTCCGACTGCTCACCTCGGACAACACGGTCCTCGACCGGAGCGCCCGTGCCTATGCCCTCCGTCTGATGAACCGAGTCGTCCCCGAGCAGCGTTGGGGAACACCGGCAGGGGTGCCCGCGAAGACGACGGTGCACGTCAAGAACGGCTGGCTGCCGGATGACACCGACGGCTGGCGGGTGAACAGCGTCGGCGTGTTCACCGGCGGCGGGCGCGACTACGAGATGGCCGTGCTGTCACGCGGCAGCGACACGATGGCCGACGGCGTCGCCACCGTCCAAGCCGCCGCCCGAGTCATCAACCGAGACCTTAACCGGTCGACCGCGGCCTGAACTGGCCGACCGCGGCCTGAACCGGTCGACCGAGACCTGAGCTGGCCGACCGCGGCCTGAACCCGGCGATCGCGGCCTGACGCGGCTTCGGCTCGGGCGCCGCGCACATCGGCCCCGCTGGGGTCCCCGTACCGCAACCTGCCGAGGCGCCCTCCGTCGATCGCCCTAGGGTGGGATCAGGCACACCTACGGAGGGAAGACGGTCATGTCCGGCTGGAGCGCGCACGACATGCCTGATCAGAGCGGCCGTACCGCTGTCGTCACCGGAGCCAACAGCGGGCTCGGGTACGTCACTGCGCGGGAGCTGGCGCGCAAGGGCGCACGGGTGGTCGTGGCCTGCCGGAGTGAGGTCCGGGGGCGTGTGGCGGTCGATCGGATCGGTGCCGAAGTGCCGGGTGCGGAAGCCGAGTTCGCCCGGCTGGACCTGGGCGACCTCGGATCCGTCAGGGAGTTCGCGGCGGTGTTTCCGTACGACCGGCTCGATCTGCTCGTCAACAACGCCGGGGTGATGGCGCTGCCGTACGGGACGACGGCGGACGGCTTCGAGACGCAGTTCGGCGTGAACCACCTGGGGCACTTCGCCCTCACGGGACTGCTGCTGCCCGCGCTGCTGGCCACCCCCGGCGCGCGGGTCGTGACCGTCTCCAGCATGATGCACACGCTCGCGAACATCGACATCGGCGACCTCAACAGCGAGCACCACTATCGGCGTTGGATCGCCTACGCCCGCTCCAAGACCGCCAACCTGCTGTTCACGCACGAGCTGGCGCGCAGGCTGGCGGCCACCGGGTCGGACGCGGTCGCGGCGGCGGCCCACCCCGGATACGCGGCCACCAACCTCCAGACCGCCGGTCCACGGGCGGAGGGCCGCCGGACCGCCGAGCGGCTCATGCGGCTCGGCAACCGCGTCATCGCCCAGCCTGCCGAGGCGGGCGCCCTCCCCACCCTCTACGCCGCCACCGCCCCCGACGTACGCCCCGACGCCTTCACCGGCCCGTCCCTCGCGATGTGGCGCGGGGCGCCCGCACCCTCGTGGCGGGCGCCCTGGACGCGCGACGACCGGGTGAGTGAGCGCCTGTGGACCGCGTCCGAGGCGCTCACGGGGGTCATCTACGACGGACTGAAGGCCTGACGAGCGTCCTTCCGTTCCGGTCCGGCGCCACGGCCTCAGGCCGCCCGTACCTCGTACGTCGCCACCCGCACCGTCTCGTCGTCCAGGCACTGCCCGGACAGCAGGTCGAAGCGCTGCTTGAGCAGGGGCGAGGCGACGAACGGGCGGCCCTGGTGGGTGCCGGTCAGGCCGCGGGAGAGGACTGCCGCGCCGCTGAACGGGTCGCGGTTGTCGATGCCGTACAGCTGCCCGGCCCGGTCGCGGAACAGAGCGATCTGGCGGCCGTCGGGCAGGAGGGCGGCCACGCCCCGGCCGGGGGTCAGCGCGGTCAGGTCGCAGACCGTGAACCAGGAGTCCTCCAGGCGGAGCTGGATCTTCAGGTCGGTCGTCTCGGGTGCCAGGGTCATCGCTGGGCGCTTCCTTCCAGGGGTCGCGTGCCGATGGTCAGCAGCGGCAGGTCGGGCTTGATCTGGTCGCGCTCGGGGACGAAGCCGACGACCGGGTCGGGGGTGTCGGGCGCATTGACGAAGGACACGAACCGGGCCAGCTTCTCGGGGTCGTTGATGGTCTCCGCCCACTCGTCGCGGTAGGCGGCGACATGTGCGGCCATCAGCGACTCCAGTTCCTCGCAGATGCCGAGGGAGTCCTCGACCACCACCTCCCGGATGTGGTCGAGGCCGCCGGGGATCCGCTCCAGCCAGGTCGACGTGCGCTCCAGGCGGTCGGCGGTGCGGATGTAGAACATCAGGAAGCGGTCGATCAGGCGGATCAGTTCGGCGTCGGACAGATCCTGGGCGAGCAGGTCCGCGTGGCGCGGGGTCGCGCCGCCGTTGCCGCCGACGTAGAGGTTCCAGCCGTTGGAGGTGGCGATGATGCCGAAGTCCTTCGACTGGGCCTCCGCGCACTCGCGGGCGCAGCCCGACACGGCCGACTTGAGCTTGTGCGGGGACCTGAGTCCCCGGTAGCGCAGCTCCAGGTCGATCGCCATGCGGACGGAGTCCTGGACGCCGTAGCGGCACCAGGTCTGGCCCACGCAGGACTTGACCGTGCGCAGCGACTTTCCGTACGCGTGCCCCGACTCGAAGCCCGCGTCCACCAGCCGCGCCCAGATCAGCGGGAGCTGCTCGACCCGCGCGCCGAACATGTCGATGCGCTGGCCGCCGGTGATCTTGGTGTAGAGGCCGAAGTCGCGGGCCACCTCGCCGATCACGATGAGCTTCTCGGGGGTGATCTCGCCGCCCGGGATGCGCGGCACGATCGAGTACGAGCCGTTCTTCTGGAGGTTGGCGAGGAAGTGGTCGTTGGTGTCCTGCAGGGCCGCCTGCTCACCCGCCAGGACGTAGCCGTTCGCGCCGATTGTCGGGGCGAGGGAGGCGATGATCGAGCCGACCGCCGGCTTGCAGGTCTCGCAGCCGTCGCCGCCCCGGGCGCCCTCGCGGCCGTAGCGGTCCAGCAGGTCCTGGTAGGAGTTGATGCGCAGGGCGAGGACGATCTCGTAGAGCTCCTCGCGGGTCTGCGCGAAGCAGCCGCACAGGCCCTTGTCGACCTCGACGCCGCTCGCCTCCAGCTCCGCCGTGACGAGCTGGCCGAGCACCTTGACACAACTGCCGCAGCCCGTCCCGGCCTTGGTGCACTTCTTCACCTCGGGCACGGTCGTGCACTGGTGGTCCGTGACCGCGCCGCGGATCGTGCCCTTGGTGACGTTGTGGCAGGAGCAGATGACCGCCTCGTCCGGCAGCGCGGACGGGCCGAGCTGGGCGGGGGCTCCGGCGCCGGCCGGCAGTACCAGCTGCTCGGGCGAGACGGGCGGGACGGATCCGGTGAACGCGCGCAGCGTGCCGTACGCATCCGCGTCGCCGACCAGGATGCCGCCCAGCAGGGTGCCGTCCCGGCCGATGACCAGCTTCTTGTACAGGCCCGCGCGGGAGTCGGAGTACACGACGTCCAGGCAGTCCTCGGCCGTTCCGTGCGCGTCGCCGAACGACGCCACGTCCACGCCGAGCAGCTTCAGCTTGGTGGACAGGTCGGCGCCGGTGAAGGAGGCCTCGTCGGCGGCGATCGTGGCGGCCGCGGTCTCGGCCTGCTCGTACCCCGGGGCGACCAGGCCGTACACCCGGCCGTCCGCCGCGAGCGCGCACTCGCCGATCGCGAACACGTGCGGGTCGGTGACCGTACGGCACTGCTCGTCGACCGAGATGCCGCCGCGCTCGCCGACCGTCAGACCGCAGTCGCGGGCGAGCTGGTCGCGGGGGCGGACACCGGCGCTGAACACCACCATGTCGGTGGCGAGTTCGGAGCCGTCGGACAGCTTCATGCCGGTGACCGCGCCGTCCTCACCGACCACGATCTCCTGGGTGCCCACACCGGTGTGGACGGACAGCCCCATCTCCTCGATGGTGCGCAGCAGCGCCGCGCCGCCGCCGTCGTCGACCTGCACCGGCATCAGGCGCGGCGCGAACTCCACGATGTGCGCGTCGAGGCCGAGGCCCTTGAGCGCGCCCGCGGCCTCCAGGCCGAGCAGACCGCCACCCACCACGGCACCCGTCGTCGCCCGCGACTTGGAGTACTCCTCGATCGCGAGGAGGTCCTCGATGGTGCGGTAGACGAAGCAGCCCTCGGCGTCCTTGTTGGGGACGGGCGGCACGAACGGGTAGGAGCCGGTGGCCAGGACGAGGACGTCGTAGTCGACGGTCAGCCCGGAGCGGGCCGTCACCCGCTTCCCGGAACGGTCGATCGTTTCCGCCGGGTCGCCGACGTGCAGCTCGATGCCGTGCTCGCGGATGAACTCCATGTCGGTCATGGAGAGGTCCTCGGGGGTCTTCCCCGAGAAGTACGAGGTGAGGGCGACGCGGTCGTACGCCGGACGCGGCTCCTCACACAGCACGACCACGCGGTGCGTGGCGGTCATGCCGCGCTCGGCGAGCGCTTCGAGGAAGCGCTGGCCGACCATGCCATGGCCGACGAGCACGATCGTGGGGCGGGGCTGGTCCCCAACAATTGCGGTCGTGGTCATCAGGAGCCTCCATCGTTGGTGAGCAGGTGGAGCAGTGGTGCGCCGTCCGTGGGGAGCGGCTCTGCTCCCTCCCAGGCGCGCGCGAGCGCGCCGACGGTGCCGAGTTCGCCGACGAGGACCCCGCCGACCAGGCGGTCGTCGCGGACGACGACCTTGCGGTAGGTGCCGCGGGTGGCGTCCGCGAGCTGGATGAAGTCGTCGCCGGGGCGCGGTTCGGTCTCGCCGAACGCGGCGAGGTCGAAGGGGGAGTCCTGTCCGGTCATGGTGAGCCGGGTCAGGGAACGGGTGCCGGTGTAGCGGGCGTCCGCGTCGCCCGCGAGCAGCTCGGCCAGCACATCGGCCTGTTCGAGGGCGGGGGCGGCGAGGCCGTAGGTCGTGCCGTCGTGCTGGACGCAGTCGCCGATGGCGCGGATGTGCGGGTCGGACGTACGCAGTTCGTCGTCGACCAGGATGCCTTTGTGGACGGCGAGCCCGGCCTCCTTGGCGAGGCCCGCGCGCGGGTGGACCCCGCAGGCCAGCACCACCAGGTCGGCGTCGAGCGCGTACCCGTCGGCCATCTCCACCGAGCGGACCGCGCCGCCGACGCAGCGCACGTCCCGTACGCGGCACTCGGTGTGCACCTCGACGCCGAGGTCCTTCAGATGCCGCAGGACGAGCTTCGAGGCGCCCGGGTCGAGCTGGCGCTCCATGAGCCGCTCGGCCTGCTGGGCGAGGACGACCTGCGCGCCGCGCACGGCGAGCGCTCGGGCCGCGGACACCCCCAGCAGTCCGCCGCCGATGACGACCGCCCGCACCCCCGGCCGTACGGCCTTCGACAGGCCGAGGCAGTCGTCCATGGTGCGGAACGCGTGCACACCCTCGGGCAGCTCGTGGTCGGGGGTGAACAGGCCGCGCAGGGGCGGCAGAACCGGGTTGGAGCCGGTGGCCAGGACCAGCGTGTCGTATGCGATCTCCGGGCCGTCCGCGCAGTGCACGATCCGGGCGGCGCGGTCGATGCCGGTGACCCGGGCGCGGACCAGCTCCGGCGGGGCCGGGAGGGAGATCACCTCCGGCGCGTAGCGTCCGGCCAGCACCTCGGCGAGCAGGACCCGGTTGTACGGGCGGTGCTCCTCCTCGCCGACGACCAGCGCGGGCGTGCCGAGCTCACCGAGCCGCCGGGCGAGATGTACGCCCGCGAGGCCGGCGCCGATCACCACCACACGCGTATTCGAGGTCATGTCTAGGAGCGTGCGATGCGGGTGTTACCCGGCCGCATCACATCTGTTTCCCGCGAGGAACGCTGCCCTCAGCGGGGGCGGGGCGGGGGTGTGAGGGTTCGGGGGGTGCGCCGGGGGTGGGGTGTGAGGGGCTGCGGCGGGTGTGCGGGGGCGGGGTGTGGGGGGCTGCGGCGGGCGTGCGGGGGTGGGGTGTGGGGGTTCGGCGGGCCTGCGGCGGGCGTGCCGGGGGGTGGGGTCTGGAGTGGGGGCGTACCTCAGAAAACCCTCAGGTACGTGGACGGCACATGCATTCCGTCCCTAGGGTCGCGATCATGCCCGACATATCGCTGACCACGCTCGCCGTCCTGTGCCTCGCTGCCCTCGCGGCCGGCTGGATCGACGCGGTGGTCGGCGGGGGCGGTCTCCTGCTGCTCCCGGCGCTGCTGCTCGGGCTCCCGACGAGCACCCCGGCCGCGTACGCGCTCGGCACCAACAAGGCGGTCGCCATCGTCGGCACGTCGGGGGCGGCGGTGACGTACGCCCGCAAGGCCCCCGTGAACGTGCGCACGGCCGTCCGTATCGGCCTCGCCGCCCTCGTCGGGTCCTCCGCGGGGGCCTTCTTCGCGGCCGGGATGAGTACCGAGGTCCTCAAACCGGTGATCATGGTGGTGCTGCTCGGCGTCGCCGCCTTCGTGATCCTGCGCCCCGCCTTCGGTACGGCCCCGGCCGTCGGCCCGGCCGGCCGCCGCCGCGTCCTCGCCGCGATCGGCCTCGCGGGCCTGGGCATCGGCTTCTACGACGGTCTCATCGGCCCCGGCACCGGTACGTTCCTGGTCCTCGCCCTCACCGCGGTGCTGCACCTCGACCTGGTGACCGCCTCGGCCACCGCCAAGATCGTCAACTGCTGCACCAACGCCGGCGCCCTCGCGATGTTCGCCTGGCAGGGCACGGTGCTGTGGCAACTGGCCGGCCTCATGGCCGTGTTCAACCTGGCCGGCGGCACACTCGGCGCCCGCACGGCCCTGAAGCAGGGCAGCGGCTTCGTCCGGGTCGTGCTGCTGACGGTGGTGTTCGCACTGGTGGCGAATCTGGCGTACGAGCAGTGGGTGGCCTGACGCACTCGGCGTACCCGGCGTACCCGGCGGAAATCCGTTGCGGGCCTGCTGGGGGATGCTCCTACAGTGGCGCGGTGACAACTCAAGTGATCGTGCTGAACGGTGGTTCCAGCTCGGGCAAGTCCGGGATCGCCCGGTGTCTGCAGGCCGTCCTGCCGGAGCCGTGGCTGACCGCCGGGATCGACTCGCTGGTCGACGCTATGCCCGCGTCCCTGAAGACGTCGGCCGCCGGGATCGAGTTCGCCCCGGACGGCGGGGTGAACGTCGGGCCGCAGTTCCGGGCGCTGGAGGCGGCGTGGCGGGCGGGGGTCGCCGCGACGGTCCGGGCGGGCGCCAAGGTCATCATCGACGACGTCTTCCTCGGCGGAGCCGCGTCCCAGGAGCGGTGGCGGGAGCCCCTCACCGGTCTGGACGTGCTGTGGGTCGGCGTCCGCTGCGAGGGCGAGGTCGCCGAGGGCCGCGAGATCGTCCGGGGCGACCGGGTCCCGGGGATGGCCGCGTCGCAGGCGGAACTCGTCCACAAGGGTGTGGTCTACGACCTGGAGGTGGACACCACGCACACCGAGTCCCTGGTGTGCGCGCGGACCATTGCCGCTGCCATTGCTGCCGCCGCTGACGCTGCCGCTCGGGTGGGATGACCGCACTCAGCGGCTGTTCGTGAGGTGTGCGAACACGACCACGTTCCCCTGATATCCGGTGCTCCGTGAGTAGCCCCCACCGCAGGTGATCACCCGCAACTCGGGCCGCTTCGCCGCCCCGTACACCTTCTCGTCGGGGAAGTCCTTCGCCTCGTACACATCCACCGCGTCGACGGTGAAGAGCGCCACGCTGCCGTCCCGCCGGTCCACCTCGATGGCGCTGCCCTTCTTCACGGCGCCGAGGTCGTAGAAGACGGCGGGGCCGTCGGCGTTGTCGACATGGCCGGCCACGATCGCCGTGCCGGTCTCGCCGGGGGTGGTGCCGGCCTCGTACCAGCCGGCGAGGTTCTTTTCCCCCGCGGGCGGGACGTCGAGGCTGCCGCTGCTCGTGAGCGCGAGACCCATGAGCGGGGCGTTCACGCGGATCGACGGTATACGGATGCGGTCGGGCGGCGACGGCGGCAACGCGGGAGCGGCGGCGCCTTCCTCGCTCAGGTCGGCGTGCGCCTGCGCGGCGGACGGCTGCGGCGGGGCGTGACTCCCGGCTCCGCCGTGCAACAACCATGCGCCCGAGCAGAGTGCGACCACGGTGACGGTCGCTATGGCGCTGTTGCCGACCCTGCGCATGCCAGCCTCCTCTTTCTCTCCTTCTTCCTCTTTTCTCTTCTTCCTCCTCCTCGGAATTCGGCCCCGAGCCCCCTCCGGGCCGCGAGGGGCGTCGGACCCGGAGGGGGAGGGGATGCGGTACCGGCGGACGGACAGCGGAGGGTGTCCGTCAGATCCCGTCGCCTCTCGCCCGGCGATGCAGGAGCCAGGTACCGCCCGCGGCGGCGACGGCAAGAGCCGCCACGCCTGCCGCGGTCTGTACGGGATCGGGGCCAAGTGCGCCGCCGACCCCCGTCTTCACGCTTCCTCTCGGTTGCAACTGCCCGTGCAGGGCAGCCAGGGTGACCTTCAGATCACCCTTGACCTGCCGGCCGCCCTCGGCACACGTCGCGACGATCTCGTACGTCCCCGGCTGCGCGCTCGGCGGCACCCGGAACTGCCCGATCGCGTCGTCCTCGTGCGTACTGGGGGCCAGCGTGAACTGCCCGGCGCCCACCGCGCTCGCGTCGCCGGTAGCCGAACCGCCGTTGCCGCATGCCGCCGTGTTCACCGTCACCAGGTCGCCCGGCACCGCGGTGGACGGGTACACCTCCAGGCTGCCGGTGTCCCCGCCGTACGCGGGTGCGGCGACCCCGCCCGCAGCGACAGCGGCGAGCGCGGTGCCGGTCAGCAGACGGGCGGTTCGTCGCATCGGTGCTCCCTCGAACTCATCGACGGGGCGACGGCCCGCGACACCTCCAAGTGCCGCTGCGTCGGTCGTGCCCCTGCTCTTTCGAGGTAAGTGGCAGCGGGACGAACGCGCTTCCTGAGGGAGCGTCAAAAATAGTATGAATGGGTGTCAGGGGCCCAGCCGCAGACCGCCGCCCCTCCGCTGTTTCAGCAGGTCAGGAGCGTGGAGCGGGCGGCCCACGGAAGAATCCCGAAGGGCGCACGGCGCGGGGGTGAACGGGTGAGGCGACGGGGGCGGTCGTGTCAGCGCGGCAGCCGTAGCGCCAGCCTGTCGGGTTGGGGCCGAGACAGGCGAGACGCACCTGACCGAGTACCGATGACAGCCACGGGTGCCGTAGCGCCGTCGTACGGAAGGCGTGCGCGGGGCCTCGGTGACGGTGGCGCGCCAGTCGGGGCTGTCGGCGGGCGGTACGCCGATCTCGGCGGCGACCTCGTCCACGGCGAGCTCCATCAGCTCGTCCTTGGTGGCCACGTGCCGGTAGAGGGAGGTCGCGCCGGCGTTCAGGCGGGCGCCGGCCTTCGGTGGCGTTCAGCGAGGTGTGGGGAGAGCGGCATGCCGTGGCCCTCTCCCCACACCCGCTCAGGCCTTGCTGCATGCCCCTCTCGCGCTGAAGGTGAGTGCTCCCTTGTTCGAGCCTGCTTGCTCTGCCATCTCGGCGGGCACGGGGCCGGCTCCGGCGATGAGGCTCCACTTGCCCGACACGAGGAAGGCGCCCTCGTCAACGGAGGCGGTGCCGTCCAATTCCCACCCACGGGTCCGCAGCCGACCGACAACGCGCTGCAGTTCCGCCTCGCCCGGCACCTCCGGGGACAGTGCAGTTGCGTCTATCGCGCACTCGCGTCCCAAGGGGGCATCGGGAATGCGCAGTTCGCCTGAGATGATCTGAGCGGCGAAACGAAGGTCGCTTTCTGCTTGCGACCTCGTCTTCTCGGCGCTGGACGACGGCGATTTGCTTGCGTCGGCTGACGGCGACGCCGAAGACCGGCGCGGTTCCGGTGCGGCCTCGGGATGGTTGCTGCCGCAGCCCGTGACCAGCAAGATCGCTGAGACCATGGCCGCGATCGCGGTCCGTGCGGCGCTCAGTTCTCTCATAGCCCCCTCTTTCCATTCAGGTCGGGCATGAGACGCCGGACCGGGGCGGAGTCTGACATGTATCGAGCAGGCTTGTAAACGCGCGGAAGCTGCCGGTAGGAACAGTGGAGTTGGGGGCAGGTGGTGTGCCGTCCATTCCGATTTGTGGGCATCAGCCCGCAATTGGCAAGGCCCATGGAACGGCTCAATTTCCCGTCTTATAAATCACTTGTTTCGCACCCCGTAATGAAGTGTCCGCATTTGAGAAATCACCCTCCAGGGTTTCGCGGGTTTTTGCTTTTTGCTTGACAGTTGTTGGTTGATGCATGTGTCATGTGCTCCACCTGTGTTGATCTTGTGAGCGAGGGGTGGGGCAGTGGGGGACGGGGGACGGCGTGCGCGAAGAGCCGCCGGAGGGGGCCGGGGGACCCTGGCGTGGCTGACAGCGCTTGCCGTGATGGTGACGGTTCCGGCATTCGCGCCGGTGCTGACCGCGCCGACAGCGATTGCCGCCGAGGGCAGTGATCTGTCGGAGTCGGAGCAGGCGCAGCAGCAGGCGGCGGAGTCCGGTGAGCCGGTCGAGGTGGTGGGGGAGCGCACCGAGCGGGAGACGGTATTCGCCAATCCTGACGGCGAAACATTCACTCTCAACAAGTCGATTACTCCAGTGCGGGTGGAAAAGCCCGGGGGTGGCTGGACGGAGCCTGACGCGACGCTGGTGAAGCGGGCGAACGGGTCGATAGGACCGAAGGCCGCTGCGGTCGATCTGTCGTTCTCGTCCGGTGGAGACGGCAAGGACCTGGTGACGATCGCCGACGACGGTCAGTCCGTTGCGCTCGGCTGGCCGGGGAAGCTGCCGGAGCCGCGGCTGGAGGGTGCGCGAGCCGTCTACGAGAACGTGCGCCCGGACGTGAACCTGATCCTGACGGCGACGGTGGAGGGCTTCCGGCAGGTGCTGGAGGTCGAGACGCTCGAGGCCGCCAAGGATCCGGCGCTCGCCTCGCTCGAGTACGCGATGGACGTCGAGGGCCTGCGTATCCGTGAGGGTGCGGCCGGGAGCATGGATGCGGTGGACGGCAACGGGCAGGTCGTCTTCCGTTCGCCGTCGGCCCGCATGTGGAACTCCGCCGGCCAGAGCATCACACCCGAGAGCAGCGAGGGGACGAGCACTCAGACGACCGCGGTCCGCCCCCTCGCGCAGGCCGCGCAGGAGGAGACGCCGGAGCCCGAGTCGCGTCCAGCCGGCCCGGTGGAGGAGGGCGATCCCCTGGCCGGCCCTGGTGCGGGTGCCGAAGCGGCCGTGATGGACGTGGAGGTGACCCAGGAGAAGGTCGTCGTCACTCCGGACGCCGATCTGATCGCGGGGACGACGAGTGCGGAACTGCCGTTGTACATCGACCCGTCGGTGGAGCTGAACGAGTCCGAGCGGACGGTGCTGTCCTCGGACGGGGATGTGTTCTACAACTTCTCGGGTGGCGACAACGGCATGAGCGTGGGCCGTTGCAGTTCGGCAGTGATCGGTGGTGTCCGCTATTACTGCACCTCCGGCAGCGCCTACACCAACCGCATGTACTTCGAGTTCACCCCGGGCAAGCTCAAGGGCAAGCACGTCCTCGATGCGAAGTTCGAGGTGACCGAGACGTGGTCGTTCTCGTGTGATGCGCGCTGGGTGGATCTGGAGCGAACGGACCCGATCTCCTCGTCGTCGAAGTGGCCGGGGCCGGGCGGACCGAAGTCCGACAACACCTGGGACCAGATGGGCGACCGGAACGTATCGGCAGGGCGCGGCAGTGCGTGTGATCCGTCGCAGCCGCGCGCACCGATCAAGTTCCAAGACAATGCGGACGAGCCGGATGAGAACCTCACCCCGACGGTGAGGGCGTTCGCGTACGGCAAGTTCTCAACGTTGACGTTGATGCTGAAGGCGAAGGACGAGTCGGACGCGGTCGCGTGGAAGCGGTTCGACGACGACGCGGTGATCGTGGTGACCTACGTCGGCAAGCCGGCCGTGCCCACTGAGTACGGCCTGGATACCGGTACGACCGAGATCTGCTCCAAGAGCGAGTCGGCGCCGACGACGTGGTCGAACCCGCAGCCGAATCTCGCGGCCACGCCGCAGACGGTTGCGGGCGGGGAGAGCAGTGCGTCTCTGCGTGCGTACTTCGACATCGACGTGAAGAACGGCGACACATGGTTGGATGCGGCGCAGCCGGCCACCGGCTCCCTCAGTCCCGCGACTGGCTACGTGGGCGACGGGGCTGATCAGAACAAGGTCTGGACCGCGACTCTCGCCGACGGCAAGCAATACCGCTACCGTGCCTGGACCCAGTCCTACTACAACAGCGGCGCTGACTATTTGGGCAGCAGCCCGACCCCTTGGTGCTACTTCACGGTGGACAGCACTGGCCCGAAGCCGCCGTCGATCACCTTCAACTCGGGTTACACCGCGTGTCCCGGCGCCTGTGTGCCCTCCGGGGGGCCCGGGAAGGCGGGCAGCGTGACCTTCGGCCCGGCCAGCGGGGACGTCAACGTCGCCTACCGCTACAAACTGTCCACAGATGTCACATGGAGTGACTGGAAGCCGGTAACGGGGGCGACGCTCACGCAGACGATCACCCCGATGGACTCGGGCACGATCACGCTGTCCGTTCAGGCCAAGGACGCTGCGGGACGGCCAGGAGGAGAGAACAGTGTCCGGTTCCTGGTCAGCGCGGGCGAAGCTCCGTTGGGCCGGTGGACATTCAATGAAATGTCCGGACCTGCCGTCGACGTATCGGCGACCGATGCCGCGCAGCGCGACGACGTGACGGTCTCCGGCGGTGTGCGTATGAACACCGGTCGCCGTGGCATGGTGACGGAGAACGGCGCCACCACTGAGGACAAGGCCCTCAAGGTGGGCGGCCAAGCGTACGCGGCGACATCTGGGCAGCTGCTCGAGACGCAGGTGTCGTACACGGTATCCGCGTGGGTGCGGCTGGATGCCACCGGCACCGCGGCGACGGTGCTGGGGCAGGACGGCACGTACTACAGCCCGTTCTTCCTCGGGTACTGCGCCGGATCGAACAGGTGGTGCCTGCGCCTCGCGGACGCCGACGCCCCCACCACCGGGCTGGACGGCCAGCGGGTCAACTCGCTGGAACCGCCGCAGATCAAGGTGTGGACGCATCTGGCGGCGGTGATCGACACCAGCGACAAAAAGCTCACCCTGTACGTCAATGGTGTCGAGCAGGGCCACGACGACCTCACCACCGGCGGCTGGTCGGCGTCGGGGGCGCTGCAGATCGGCCGGGTGAAGTACAAGGGCTCTTACGTCGACTACTTCCCCGGTGAGGTGGACGAGGTCGCGGTGTGGCAAGCTACCAAACTGCCCAGCGAGATCGCTGCTGAGGCCAGCCCGGTGGACGCCGACGGCAAGGCGTATGCCGAACTTGTCGCTCAGTACGCCCCTGAAGGTGCTGCCCCAGGCGACAAGTCACTGGCCGACCTGAGCGGTTACAGCAACCCGCTCAGCCTGTCCTCCGGAGCGACGCTGGACGGTGAGGCGTTGGTCCTAGACGGCACTGGGGCAGCGACCGCTTCCCGGCCGCTGGTGGCCGACACGGGTTCCTTCACCGCGGCCACCAAGGTCGACGTGGATGCCAACGGGTTGGCAGGTAAGCCGGACGGTTACACCGCGCAGGTTCTCGGCCAGCGCACAACGACCGGCTCGTCGTGGAGCCTGTGGGTGGAGAAGACCAGCGTGTCGACCGAGGAGGAACTGGACGACGACGGCAACGTCATCTTGGACGACAACGGCGTGCCGAAGACGCGGTCCGTCGTGAAGGCTCGCTGGCACTTCGGCCGTCTTGCTGCCAACGGCACCGAGACCAGCGTGGTCGGTTCCGAAGAGGTCCTGGATGGTGAGGTAGGCCTGGTCGGTGCCTACGACGCCCGCGCTCAAAAGATCACCCTCTTCGTCGGCAGCGAACGTCAAGGAGATGACCCCCTCGCCTTCACCGCATCCGCGGGCAACGGGGAGTTCGCGGTGGGCAAGGGCTGGACAGACAGCGCCTGGAGCCACTACCTGCCTGGCCAGGTCACCGACATCCGGCTGTGGGCGGGCGCGGTGACCGACCCCACTCAGGTGGAAACGATCGTCGGCTACTGATCCCGTTCGGTGCCCGCCAAAGAGCGGGCACCGAACCCCGCCTATCGCCCCATCGCCTCGCACCAAGCCTCCGGCCGACCGCACACCGGCTGCCCTTCATCCTTCGGAGAGCCTTCCTGTGTCCCTTCGCCTGCCCCTTTCTCGCATACGCGCCCGTCGGAGCGCGCTGACCGTACTGCTCGCGGCGGTGTTGTCGCTACCGGCGCCGCTCACACCGCTGGCGTCGGCGGCTGAGCTGCCGGGCCGCCCGGACGTGCCCGGTGTCAAGCCGACCCAGGTGACGGAAGCGTCTTCACCTCAGGCCAAGGCGGCCCGGGCCAAGGTGGCCAAGGAGAAGAAGGCCAACCAGCGCCTGGTGGAATCGGCTGCGGCGGAGCGCCGGGCGGCAGTCTGGCCGAAGCCATCCGCCTCCACCACGGACCTGGCCGGTTCACCGGAGGACAAGACTCTGGTCACCGTGAAGGCGGTAAAGGCCAGCACCACTTCACGCCAAGCACGTGCGCTGGCCTCGGGCAAGGCGAAGGTCACTGTTCTGGACCAGAAGGCCGCCCGCCGCGCGGGGGTGACCGGCCTCGTTTTCACGGTCGCGGCCGACAGCCCGGGCGCGGCCCAAATCTCGGTCGACTACAGCTCGTTCGCTTCGGCCGTTGGCGGAAACTGGTCCTCGCGTCTGGGCCTGGTCACCCTGCCGGCCTGTGCCCTGACGACGCCTGAGAAACCTCACTGCCGCGCCACCACTGCACAGACGTCGGACAACGATGTTCAGGCGCAGACCATCTCCTCCCGCACCACTCTTGCCAGCACCTCCGCAGCCGCGCCGACGGTCATGGCCCTGACCGCTGTGTCAGCCACGACTTCCGCGGCGGGCGCCGGTGACTTCAAGGCGACACCGCTGGCAGCCTCAGCCAGCTGGCAGGGCGGCAGCTCGTCCGGATCGTTCACCTGGTCGTATCCGATCACCATGCCGCCTGCTGCCGCCGGCCCGGCGCCGTCCCTGGCGCTGTCCTACGACTCAGGAAGCATCGACGGACGTACTGCCAACACCAACAATCAGGGCTCCCTCGTGGGCGAGGGCTTCGACCTGACCTCGTCCTACATCGAACGCAAATACGGTGCGTGCGAGGACGATGGCCAGACCGACAAGTACGACCTGTGCTGGAAGTACGACAACGCGTCGATCGTGCTGAACGGCAAGGCCACCGAGCTCGTCCACAACGACGGTGACACCAAGGATGAGTGGCACCTGAAGGACGACGACGCTTCCAAGGTCACCCGGCTGAAGGGGGCGGACAACGGTGACGCCGACGGCGAGTACTGGAAGGTCGTCACCAGTGACGGCACCACTTACACGTTCGGTCTGAGCAAACTGTCGGGGGCGGGAAGCGAACGCACGGACTCGGTCTGGACGGTGCCGGTCTTCGGTGACGACGACACCGAGCCTGGTTACGACAAGGGCAGTGAGTTCAAGGACCGGGCGCAGACGCAGGCCTGGCGGTGGAACCTCGACCTGGTCGAGGACGCGCACGGCAACGCCTCCACCTACTGGTACGCCGCGGAGACCAACTACTACGCCAAGAACGGCGACAAGACCGCACTGGCCTCCTACACCCGCGGCGGCTACCTGAAGGAGATCCTCTACGGGCAACGCAGCGACACGCTGTTCACCGCTCCTGCGTCCGACAAGGTCACCTTCACCTACAAGGAGCGCTGCACTGCCACAGACTGCTCCTCGCTGACTGAGGACACGGCCGACAACTGGCCCGACGTTCCCTTCGACACCATCTGCTCAGCTGACGAGGACGACTGCAACGCCACCGGACCGGCATTCTTCACCCGTAAGCGCCTGACCAGCATCGACACCTATTTCTGGTCGCGGGCGGCCGAGCCGGATGCGTTCCTGCCGGTCGACTCCTACGCCTTGGGCCAGACGTTTTGGGACGGTCAGGACATCGGCAACAGCTCCGACCAGGTCCTCACGCTGAACTCCCTGACCCGGACGGGCAAGAACGGCACAGCCATCGCCGTGCCCCCGATCGAATTCACTTATCAGCAGCGCCCCAACCGGGTGGTCGGCGGGACACAGCCAGGTGGCGGCGACATTCTGGACATCACCCGGCCGCGCATCGCGTCCATCATTTCGGAGACCGGCGCGATGACGTCGGTCACGTTCTCCGATCCCGAGTGCGTTCGCGGCAGCAACATGCCTGCGGCCGAGGACGACAACAGCCTCTCCTGCTACCCGGTCTACTGGCCGATCAACGGCGGCGACCCACAGCTGGACTGGTTCCACAAATACCGCGTCACGGACGTCACCACCAACGATCCCGGCGCCGGCAATCCAGGCACCCAGCTCTCCTACGAGTACTCCACCCCGGGCTGGCACTACAACGACGACCCCTTCACCAAGGAGAAGGAGCGCACCTGGTCGATCTGGCGCGGCTACCAGAAGGTCACCACCTACACCGGCGACCCGGGCACCACGCGCTCGAAGACCGTGCAGCTGTTCATGCAGGGCATGAACGGCGACAAGCGCAAGGACGGCACCACCCGCACGGCCGTCATCAAGGGCATTGACCTCGACAACATCGCCGGCAATGACCCCGCGACCACGAACGACGACCTCGATGTCGCCGACGCCACCGACAACGACTACTACGCCGGCCAGCTGCGTCAGCAGATCACCTACGACGGCCCCATCGCGATCTCCACCACCGTCAACAACATCTGGGCCAAGCAGACCGCGAGCCAGCAGAAGTCCTACGCCAACATCAAGGCGTATTTCGTCAACAAGGCCCGCACCTACAGCGACACCTACCTGACCGCGGCCAAGAAGTGGCGCATCGCCGCCACCTCCTATACCTACGACACCACCTATGGCATGGCCACCCAGGTCGAGGACCATGGCGACTGGTCGGCAAGCGGCGACGAGACCTGCACCCGCACCTGGTACGCGCGCAACGACGCCAAGGGCCTGACTGCACTGGTCTCCCGCACCCGCACCGTCGCCAAGCCCTGTGCGAACACCGACGACACCCTGAACCTGCCGGCTTCCTCGACCGCCCGCGGCGACGTCCTGTCCGACACTGCCGTCGTCTACGACAACCCCGCCGCAACCGGCTGGGCACCGGGACAGGTTCCGACCCTGGGCCTTGCGACCTGGACCGGCCGCGCCAAGGCCTACCCGGCCGCCTCCGGTACCGCCGACCGGAATCCCCTGTCTGCCACCGGCTGGCAGACCGTCACCACCACCACCTACGACACCGCTGCCGCGAAGCTTGGCCGTCCACTCACCGTCACCGACGCCAAGGGCCGCGCGACGACCACCACCTACTACCCGGCCGCTGCCGGCCCGCTCACGACCCAGGTCGTCGTCCAGCCGAAACTGTCCTCCAACAATCAGGCCCACCAGACGGTCACTCTTTACGACCCAGCCCGCGGCACCGAAAGCTACACACTCGACATCAATGCCAAGCGGACTGAGTACACCTACGACTCACTCGGTCGTGTAACGGCGACCTGGCTGCCCGATCGCTCCAAGTCAGGCGGCGACAGCCCTGACGCCAAGTTCGGCTACGGTCTCGAGCGCGACAAGGCTCCCTGGACCTCCGTGTCCACGCTCAAGGCCGGAGGTACCGATTACGACACCATCTACTCCCTCTACGACTCCCAGCTCCGCCCGATCCAGACACAGTCCTCGTCGCCGCTGGGCGGACGGACCCTGACCGACACCCGCTACGACAGCCGAGGCCAGGCCTACGAGTCCTACGCCGACGTCTGGGACAGCACCACTGCACCCAACGGCATCTACGCCCAGGCCCTGTATGGCGGTGCGACCCAGACTCAGACGCAATTCGACGGCGCCGGACGCGCCACCAAGTCGACGCTGCTCGTCGACGGCGTCAAGAAGTGGGAAACCGCCACCACGTACACCGGCGACTCCACTGCCACCACCGGCGTCCAGGGTGGCAATGCCACCCGCACCATCATCGATGCTCTCGGCCGCACGGCGGAGACGCGCACCTACGCGGGCACTCAGCCCAATGACACCACATACGGCGCCTCCACCGGCACGCCCTACACCAGCGTCCGCTACACCTACACCCGCGACGGCAAACCGGACATCGTCACCGGCCCGGACTCGGCCAAGTGGGATTACGACTATGACCTGTTCGGCCGCCAGGTGAAGGCCGAGGACCCGGACAAGGGCACCACAACCACCTCGTACACCGATCTCGACCAGATCGACACGACCACGGACGCCAAGAACCGGGTCCTCCTCTACGACTACGATGAGCTCGGCCGCAAGACCGGCCTGTGGCAAGACGAGCGAACCGAACCCAACCAACTCGCAGCCTGGACCTACGACAGCGTCCTCAAGGGCCAGCCCACCGCGTCCATCCGCTACGAGGGCGGCAAGACGGGCAAGGCCTACACCAAGCAGGTCACTGCCTACGACGATCTCGGCCGCGCCACCGCCACCAGCCTGACGCTGCCCTCCGACGACCCGCTGGTGACCTCCGGCGCCATCGCGGAGACGAGCACGTTCGAGACGACCTACCGGACCGACGGCACGGTGGGGACCATCCGGGAGCCGGCCGCCGCGGGCCTGGGCTCCGAAATCCTGGAGTACCGCTACAACAGTGCGGGCCTGCCCAACGAACTCTCCGGCAAATCCGGCTACCTGCTCGCCGCCGACTACACCGCTCTCGCCCAGGTCGGCCAGCTCCAGCTCGGCACCTCCACCGCGAGCGGCACCAAGCGCGTCTTCCTCACCAACACCTATGAGAGGGGCACCGGCCGCCTCCTGAGCGCCGCCGTCGACGATCAAACGCGCGGCCCCGTCCAGGACCTCACCTACACCTACGACCAAGCCGGCAACGCCACCTCCATCACCGATAGCGCCGACATTGGCACAGGCGCCGACAACCAGTGCTTCACCTACGACGCCTACCGACGTCTGACCGAAGCCTGGACCCCCAAGACGCCCGACTGCGCTACTTCCGGACGCACGACGGCCAACCTCGGTGGCCCCGCCCCGTACTGGACGAGCTACACCTACACCGCCTCCGGTCAGCGCCAGACCGAGAAGCAGAACACCGGCGCGCCCGTCACGACCACCTACTGCTATGACGGCACCCGCACGCACGCATTGACCGCCACCACAACTACGGGCAACTGCACCGGACTCACACCTCAGTACACATACGACGCCACCGGGAACACCGAAAAGCGGGTCAGGACAGCCGGTTCCACCACCAAGCAGACCCTCTCCTGGAACGAGGAAGGAAGGCTCGTCGGCCTCACCGACGACGCCGCGGCAACCTCGACCAACTACCTGTACGACGCCGACGGTGAACTCCTCATCCGCCGCAACAACGCCACCGACGGCGAAACCGTTCTCTACCTCGGCGCGACCGAGGTTCACCTCAAGACCGGCAAGAAGTGGGCCAACCGCTACTACAGCGCGGCCGGCGCCACCATCGCCCTGCGCACCAACGAGACCAGCACCGAAAAGCTGAGCTTCCTCGCCAGTGACCGCAACGGCACCAGCAGCATCGCCATCACCAGCGACTCCGCTCAGACTCTGAGCAAGCGCTACAGCACACCCTTCGGCGCAAACCGCGGCCAGATGACCGGCGTGTGGCCCGACGACAAGGCCTTCCTGGGCATGAGCGTCGACGCAGCTACCGGCCTGACCCACGTCGGTGCACGCGAATACGATCCGAGCACAGGCCAGTTCATCAACGTCGACCCCCTGCTCCAGCTCGACCTGCACCAGACGCTCAATGGCTACAGCTACGGCATGCAGAACCCAGGCACCTTCTCCGACCCGAGCGGCCAGGGAATAGCCTGCGGAGTGGGACACGAAGATGACTGCCCCACGAACGACTCCAACGGCGATGGTGTGATCCTGCCCGAGGACAGGGGGAGCGACTACAACCCAGGCCCGATCACCTGGGAGGACGAAGGCCCTCAGGGGAAGGACCTGGACAAGGACGGCTACATCACCCTCCTCCCTGGCGTCTACATCCCCGCCGAATGGTCTGGCACCGGTGAGTTCATCCAGCACTTCTACAGCCAGCTTGAAGAGCTCGGCACGATCTACGGCCTCGAATTCTATTTGGATAATCCGGAAGCGCCGATTGCCCGAGCCGATGTAAGCCATGCGCTTCTCGATGCATGCCATAAGTCGGGCTGCCCAGATAAAAAGCAGTTCTTCGTAAACTGGTTCGGGGTCAACGTGGCAGCCTCGATGAGCGAGGGGGGAATCGGAGGAAGAGGCCCCGGGCTGCGAAGCCTGCTAAATGGGAAGAAGTCGCCGTCGTGCAAATGCTTCCTCGCGGGCACCGATGTCCTGATGGCTGACGGCACCACCAAGGACATTGAGGACATTCAAGTCGGCGACGAAGTCCTGGCTGCAGACCCTGAAACCGGGAAGCAATCGCCGCATAAGGTCACGCGCCTCATTCGCACGGACGACGACAAAGAATTCAACGAAATCTCGATGGCCACCCAAGAAGGGGTCGAGCAACTCACTGCAACACACGAGCACCCCTTCTGGTCGCCATCCGAGAAGCGCTGGGTCGAAGCTGGATACTTCAAGCCCGGGATGACCCTGCTCACTGGCGATGGCAGTGCGGTCATTGTCACGGGCAACAGAAAATTTATCAAGCATGCGCGCGCCTACAACCTCACGATCGAGGGCCTGCACACGTACTATGTGCTGGCGGGCGAGACTCCGGTGCTCGTTCACAACAGCAACTGCGGTGTGGGTGACGCCCTAAAGGGCTGGCAAACTCGCTACTTCCAGATGGGTGACCAGCATCTGCGCCTGACCAAAGAGAGGATGCAGCACATACTGGAGCGTCACCACCCTTCGTACCGCAAGGGGTCAGACAAGGCGACGCAGACGAACTTCAGGAAGAACATGTCGATCCAAGACGTCGAGGATGCGATTAGCGGCGTTGTTCAACAGAATCGTGGAATGATTTCGAGTCGAGGAGTCAACGACACCTATCAGGTGGAAGGCGTTTACGGAGGGGTCACCTACACGATGGGAATTAGCAATGGAAGAATTGGCCAGTTCTACCCGCACTGACAACTGATGATCATTGTTGAAAGTTACGCGATGATCCGCCCCCACGAGTTCATTCAATTCGAGTCGATGCAGGATACCTCGACGGAGATTGACCTGATTGAGGGCGCAGTCGAGATTGCTATTGGCGACTGCGTGCTGATCGATACCCGACTCTGGGACTACCTGTACCCCTTGTGGGCTTATCTGGCGGATTCTGTTTCGACGCTACGGGCGACGGGGGCAGGCTCCTTCAGATTCCCCGACCAGCCCATCCAGGTTGAATTTGAACGAGCACCTAAGGGGGGGCTACAGATAACTGTCTCTGGGGACGGGGAGACTAGAAGGGCTATCGCTAATGAGTCCGAGTTCCTTCAGGCTCTGCGTTCGCGCGGCTCGGATTTCTTCAGCAAGCTCTCAACTCACTTTCCTGCAGAGCAGGCCTTGATCGAACGTAGCTGGAAGAAACTGCTGCGTGATCCGGTCGACTCCTTGCTGGCCGATATCCCGTGGGAGGAACGCGTTGGCGAGAGGCTATCATCCGCTTTTCGTCAAGCGGAGCGGGTTGTGGGCCGCCGCATGAATACTGCGCAGCGTGAGCGGCTGATTTGCGATGTCGCGGGACGGCGGCTGTCTTTCGGCGAGTTGGTCTCACGCGCTGAACGTGAGCTTTGCCGCGCACAGCCGGGCCGTTCTTGACGTCACACCTGTTCGTGGTAGCGAATCTGGAGGCGAGGCGTTCGAGGTCGGGGTGCTCCAGATGGAACACGGCCGCACCAGCTGAACGAAGATCACCAAGCGCCATGAGACGTTATCCAGAAGGGCTCAATGTGTTCGGTAACGCTTCCCTGCACCACAATCTAGAGTTTCCCGATTGCATCTCGAAGGACCGAGGAAGATCAGTTCCCGGATAGTCGGGTTGAATTGCTAAGTACCTTCAAGGTCGGGCCACCAGAGATCTTGCCAGTCGCGAAGAGATCGGCTTGGTGACGCAGGTTCAGCTGCGCAGTCTACAATCCGCGGTTGCGGAGGCCACGCGGGGAGGCGTTCCTCTGGGGCGTTTGGTGAAAGTGGGTGGGTGGGAACTCAAGTTCAGTCAGCGACCGACTGATCCGTTGCCAGCGCGATAGGGATCGAAATGTTGAAGATCGAGGGGCTGGCTCCCTGTGATGGCTCCACCGTGGAGGTTGATCCGTGGGTGCCGTTGAAGGTGTCCTGGGACGTCGATAGGGAGGCGCAACCGCTCTACCTATTGATCGCAGGCGCCTCTGGCGGCTACTTGGAGCTAAAGGTGCACCCTGAGTCCGGCGCCTTGTTGAGTCTGACCGTCATCGACCTTCCGGTTGAAGTGGGGTACGTGGAACTGAAGAGCCCGGCGGAGATTATCGATTCGCTTGTTCCGGTTTTTGATGTCGCTGAATGGGGTGATGTAAGTGGAATTCCTCCCGGAAAGCGAATGGTTAGATTGGAGAGTGAGATGACTTACTCGCAATCGCCGGACCGGTTCGTTCTCAGTTTTTCGTGCGAGGATTCTCGATCGCGCGTTCGGTGCGGCTCCGCCTCGGTCGAAATATCGGAGAGCGGTGGATTGGCACGTCTGATCGCGACAATTGGGCGAGGTTAGGAAAGAGCGGCTTATGGGGGTGCAGGGGGAGCTTCGGTGGCTATTTCGTCTGTCAACATCTCTGTTGCGGGTGGCGGACCAGACTTCATTGTTCCGAGCGGGTTCTTCGCCTACCGGACACTGGAGTTGGCAGAGAGGGTCGACGCGGGGGAGCGCAGGTTCCTGATTCGGTTCGGAATCATCGGAAGAGTGACGTCCGTCTTTCTGGATGAAGATTCCTGGGAAGTGTTGTCTGGGCTGTATTCGGGTGACGTAGTACTGGTCAATGCATCCATGAGTAAATTTATGGATTGCATTTCCGGGCTGGCGGATATGGTTCCTTTCTACTCTGCAGACTCGGATTCTGGGGAGTGGGAGGCAGCAGCGCAAAGGGTGCAGGAGTTCATCTGCGAAGTCGACCCTTCCGCTTATTATGAAGGCGGGTTTTGGTATGACTTTAGATGGGATGTATCCATGGGTGACTTCCACGAGTGAGAGGATGAGCGGCGCCCGCTAACCCTGGCCCCGCTTCTTTTTGTGGTCGGCCTCAGGGTGCGTCAGGACAACCTGTGTGCGGGATCCTCGCCGGACTGCATGTCGCCTCGCTCATCCGCTGGCCCCGTGAGTCAGGCCGGGCCGACGGATACGAGGCAACGGCCATCAGTCCCACTGAGCTTAGCCCTCCGGTACGGCTTCTCCTGCCAGGTCCGGCCAGACGGGCAGTGGAACGCGATGAGTAGGCGATCTGTGGCTGGGTGAAGGAGACCTGGCCGCAGGCGAAAGCACCGCGGCGGCGCTCGGGCATGGATCGTCTTCGAGGGCGAGGTCGGCTTCTCGAGGACGCCGCCTACCGCACGCACCTGGGCCCGCCGGGGGCACACGCCCGTCATCCGGGTTCAGGGCCGGCCCCGCACCTCGCGCCAGCTCTCCGTCGCCGCCCTGCCTGCTACAGAGCAGGCGAACGGCCCCGACTGATCTACCGGCCCAGGCGGCACCACAACCGGCGCGGCGACCGCAGGCGCTTCGCCTGGAGCGACTATCGCGACCTGCTGATCCCCGCTCACCGCCAGCTCGGTGCCCCCATAGTCCTGATCTGGGACAACCTTGGCACCCACGTGTGTGCGGACATGCGAGCGTTCATCGATGGTCAGGACTGGCTGACCGTCTACCAGTTACCCGCCTACGCGCCCGAGCTCAACCCGGTCGAAGGCGTGTGGTCGCCGCTGCGACGCGGCTACACGGCCAACGTCGCCTTCACCAACACAGACCACCTCACCCGTGCCGTCCGCCAGGGCCTTCGCAAGATCCAGTACCGCCGCTCTCTTCGACGGCTGCCTCGCAGGAACCGGACTCGCCCTCCGGCCCAGATAACTCACTACGACACCGCGAGTTCAAGATCAGAGATTAAACAGCGGGTCGCTCAACACGTCGGGGCGCCACTAACGGATCTGAGCGAGCAGGGGGTAGGCAAGTCCCTACGCCGGTGGCGCCTGTCGTTCGACGACCTTACTGACTTCGGCGTATTAGGGTCAGTCCGGTCTGTCGAGAGCGAGGCCCGTCCCGGCGAGGAATCCGCCGAGGATGCCGTGCCGGTACTGCAG